>CALVHF010000026.1 GCA_944327295.1 uncultured Desulfovibrio sp.
AATGAGGGCGGCAAGGCCCAGGGACACCAGGGCCGTGTGGAAGCACAGGCCCGTCACAAGGCCGGTCATGGTGGCAAGGCCGGCACGCACGCCGTGGACTGCGGACTGGGCCATGACAAAGACAATGTCTGGACCAGGGGCATAGCCCAGGAGCAGGGCCGTGACAAAGAAGGAGAGAGCAGTGGTCAGATCGAGCATGAGTGTGGGCAACCAGGGTCGGAAAGAAAGCGCACCTTGGCCTCGCGGGGCTGCTTCTTGAGGCAGGCTTCGCAGCGCAGGGCCGCACTGTGCGACGGGCAGGGACAGGAGGCGACCAGGGTCACGGGACGGCGCGAGCGCGTGTAGCGGGCTCCGCCCCGAAGAAAACCGTTGTGCTGGCGCAGCCTGCGGTCCACATCCGTGGTAATGCCGCAGTAAAGCGTGTCATCGTTGCAGCGCACAAGGTAGACGTACCAGCAGGCCATGGAGATCCCTGCTGTCAGACAAGCCAGGAAACCAGCAGCATGCACACGATCCAGGATCCGATGCGCCAGAGCCATGGATTGGGCATGCGGCCCTGCATGATGGTGCGCACATTATTGTAGACGCCCAGGGCACTGGCTATGGCATAGAAGAAGGCAAAGCCCAGGGCTGCCAGAAAGCCCCACTGGAAGAGACAGCTGAAAAAGAGGGTCAGGGTGATGATCGAGGCCAGGGGCAGGCCCTGATGCCCCGGGGCGCTGGGGCCGGCCATACTGATGAAGGTCACGCGGCCGCCGCCGAAACCGTTGCGGGACGAACCTGTGCCGGAAGAGGAGGTGTAGGATGTATAGGAAGAATTGTATGGTGTTCTGCCGTCGTCAACGACTTCGGCATCGATGACGTCATTGTTCTTGTCGTTCGAGCTCATGAATGTCCGGCGTCCGGGGCCCTTGTTCGGCCCTGGTCGCCGCCTCCGTACTGGGGAAGGGGTGATGGAAGGAGTGTGTGCTGCGGATGGAGCGTGTGTGCCGGCAGGCACGCAGGCTTGAGGACCCGAATGCATTCTCCCGAAAGGGGGCTTTGTCTGCCCCCGGGTGGACGCTTGCAAGGGGCCCCGGCTCATCTATATATAGGAGCAAACGAGGCAGGGGGAAGTCCTCTCTTAAGGCGGTGAAAGCCCGTATCCGGCGCAAAAAAGTATACGGTTCCCCTACTTGGACCACAAGCACTTTTTTGCAGCCGCCCCCTGATCGTTCCCTGCACTGTGTTTCTTGTGTTCGGGACGCAGTGCGCTCCTTTTTCAAGAGATATTTGAGGGAGAAAGCCGTGAGACATCTTCTTGTCCTGTCCCTGCTTGCAGCACTGATGGCGAGCCTGTGGGGCGATTCGCAGACAGCATGGGCCAAGGCGTCCGATCAGGAACTCCTTGCCAGGGCGACCAGGGCCTACAACCTGGGCAAGTACAGGGACGTTCACAAAATCGTGCAGCCTCTGGCCGAGGAGGGCAATGTGCAGGCCCAGATACTCATGGGCCGCCTGTACGAAAACGGCCTTGGCGTGGATCAGGATCCCGCGGCCGCCGTGGACTGGTACGGCAGGGCTGCCGAAGCAGGCAATGCCGAGGGCATGGTGCTGCTTGCCTACTGCTATCAGCTGGGTTTTGGCGTCATGAAGGACGGCGCTCAGGCCTTCCTGTGGACGCAGAAGGCTGCGGACCTGGGCAGTCCCGAGGCGCAGTTCAATCTGGCCATGATGTTCGGCAGGGGCACGCTTGTGGACAAGAATCCGAAGCTTGCCTTTGCCTGGGCCGAAAAGTCTGCCCAGGCCGGCTACGCGGAAGCCCAGCGCTATGTCGGCGCCTGCTACGAGCATGGAGCAGGCGTGAAAAAGGATCTGGAAAAGGCCAGATACTGGTACGACAAGGCGGCAGCCCAGGGCTTCAGGGAAGAGGGGAGCGTTTTCTCGCGCACGGAACAGTAGCGCGGTCTTCTGCATTCCTGGGCTTACTTGAGCCTGGCTTTTGCCTGAAGCAGGCAGGAACAGTCAACCGCAAAAAAAGCTGCAAAACAAGGAAGGAGCGCCCGTGCCGTGACAGGCAGGGCGCTCCTTCCTCTTCTGCATTTTTGGGCCGCAGACAGGCCGCAGGACAGGACCTGTGGGGCTTTTCCTAGATGGGCGCTTCCTCGTCGTCGCCGCTGCCCTCCTCTTCGGCCGGATCTTCCGTTGGGGCCGGGCCTGTGGCCGACTGGAAGACAAGTTCCTTGTCCGCAGGGCCAAAGTCCTTGATGGTGAGTTCGGGCCCCATGAAGCCGTAGCGGTTTTCCCTGCGCAGGGTGTAGGCTATGCGTATGGTCTGGCCCACAATGTCCTTGTCAATCCTGTCCGCCATGCCCCAGCCCTTGGCCTGCAGGACATGCTCGTCCACGGTGTCCCGCAGCTTGAGTTCCACGCTGTCGTGGCGGCTGCGGAAGGTATTTCTGGCCAGCACTTGCACTGGATTGGAGAGAAAGACGGGTTCTGTGTTGCCCGGACCAAAGGGTTCCATGAGGGCCAGTTCCCGCAGATGCAGGTCGGATCCGGCATCCTTGAAGCCCAGGACCCCGTCCAGCCAGATGATCTGCTCGCCCGGTGTTTCCAGGCGCTTGCGGGTGGCTTCCTGGAAATCCCTGCGGAAGGCTTCCAGATAGCCCGGCATGATGCGCACGCCGGCTGCCTGCCTGTGCCCGCCAAAGGCCAGCAGGTGATCGGGGATTTCGGAGAGGCAGGCATAGAGGTCAAAGCCCGGAATGGATCGGCCAGAACCCTTGAGGGTGTCCTTGTCGTCACAGATGATGATGCAGGGCACGTGGAATTCCTCGATGATGCGCGTGGCCACAATGCCTATGATGCCGGGGTGCCACTGCTTGCCGTAGAGCACAAGGCCGCACTTGCCGCTGGTTTTTATGTGCTCCACGGCTTGGGCCCTGGCCTCTTCCAGAATGATCTGCTCCGTGTCCCTGCGGGTGGTATTGAGCTCGTCCAGGGCCTGGGCCAGTTCCATGCCCTGATTGAAGTTGCGGCTGCGCAGAAGCTGCAGGGCAAGCCTGGCATGGCGCATGCGGCCTGCGGCATTGATGCGCGGTGCCAGCTTGAAGCTCACCTGCGAGGCAGACACGGGCGCATTGGTGTGCATGCCCGAGACCACCTTCAGGGCCGCAATGCCCGGACGCAGCGGATGCGTGAGTCTGGCCAGGCCTCCGCGCACAAGAATGCGGTTCTGCCCCGTGAGGCGCATGACATCGGCCAGTGTGCCCAGGGCCACCAGATCCAGGACCTGATCCATCTTGTAGAGGCGCCCGGTGATGGCGCCGAGGCGCTGGTTGACGGCAGCCATGAGGAAGAAGGCTACGCCCACGCCGGCCAGGTGGGGGCAGGGCACCTTCTCCGGGTCGCCCATGCGCGGGTTGAAGAAGATGGTCGCAGGCGGCAGGGGATCCGGCGGCAGATGGTGGTCCGAGACCACCACGTCAATGCCCAGTTCCCTGGCCCTGGTAATGGCCTTGACGTCGGCAATGCCGGAGTCCACGGAGAGCAGCAGCTGGCAGCCGATTTCGGCAAGCTTTTCTATGCCGCTGACATTGATGCCATAGCCTTCCTTGTGGCGATCTGGAATGTGCCACAGGGCATTGAAGCCGTGGAACTGCAGGATGTCCAGCACAAGCGCCGTGGAGGTCGTGCCGTCCACGTCGTAGTCGCCCCAGACAACGAGCTTCTTTCCGGCCAGCAGGGCCTGGACGATGAAGTCGGCAGCTTCGGGGATCTGTGGCCATTGTTCTGGATTGATGAGACCCGAGAGGCGTGCGTCAAGATAGGCGTTGATATCCTTTTCCTGAACAAGGTTGCGACGCCACAGGACATCCTGTAAAAAGGATGAAATGTGAAGTTTTTCAGCTACTTCACGGGATGGTTCGGGCTCTGGGCCCTGTCTCATGTACCAAAAAGCCATACTCTTCGATCCGAAAGAAAAAAGCAGACGTCGTCCATGCGCAGGCGTCTTTGAAAGTGTCAGTGCCTCAGAAAAAATCAGCAGGTCGTGTTCGGGCAGGTCCGGGGCACGCTGGCCATTTCTTCGAGAATGGCGCGGGCTGCGCCGGCCGGATCTGCGGCCTTGGTGATGGGACGGCCCACCACCAGATAGTCTGCCCCTGCCTGCACGGCCATGGCCGGGGTGACCACTCGTGCCTGATCGTTGGCGGAAGCGCCCTTGGGTCGAATGCCTGGGCACAGGGCGAGCAGATTGGTGTGCGTCTTGATGTGGGGCGCTTCAAGGCCAGAGCAGACCACGCCGTCCAGACCCCAGGAGGAGGCAAGGCTTGCAAGATGCTTGGCAAAGTCCTGCGGTCCCTGTTCGATGCCAGGCATCTGGCCCTCGCCAAAGCTCGTGAGTACGGTAACGCCGAAGATGAGGGGGCGCCGATCCCCGGCTTCCCTGGCCGCAGCCAGGGCAGCCCGGCACATGGCCTCGCCGCCCTGGGTGTGGATGGTCAGGAGTCGTGCGCCAGTCCTGCTGGCGGAGCGCACAGCCGCAGCCACGGTATTGGGAATATCATAGAACTTGAGATCCAGAAAAACTCGAAAGCCCTTTTGTTCCAGCTTGTGCACAAGCTCTGGTCCCGCCAGCACAAAGGCTTCCAGGCCGACCTTGCACCAGCTCACGGTACCTCTGAGCTCATCGGCACAGGCCAGCAGATCTCCCGGATCGGAAAAATCCATGGCAACTATCAGTTCGGACATGTGCGACTCCCCTCCTGTTGGTGTCATCGACTGCGCGAAAGACCTGTTCCTAATGCGACGCCTGCGCGTCATGCATGTCGAGTTCCTCGCTCAAAAGCGCGTCCATGCGGCTTCTGTGCAGGGCCGTCTGCAGGGTGGCCGCCTTGTAGAGGCTGCGCAGGCTGGCATAGGCCTCGTCCAGATCGTCGTTGACCAGGATGTGGTCAAACCACCGGGCTGCGGCGATTTCCTGGCGGGCATTGGCCAGACGTTGCACAATGACCTCCTCGCTGTCGCTCTTGCGCGAGCGCAGCCTGCGCTCGAGCTCCCGCATGGAGGGCGGCAGGATGAAGACAAAGGCCGCATGGGGCAGGCTCAGCTTCAGCTGGGCTGCGCCCTGGACGTCCACATCCAGCAAAACGTCCTGGCCGCTGGCAAAGAGCGCCTGCAATGGCTTCAGGGGCGTGCCGTAGAAATTGCCGTGCACAACGGCCCACTCGGCAAAGGCGCCTTCCTCGCGCTGGTTCAGGAAGTCGTCCCTGGAAAGAAAGTGGTAGTCCCGGCCGTCCACTTCTCCGGACCTGGGCTTGCGGGTGGTGCAGGAGACGGAATATCCGAAGTCCGGATAGTCGCTCAAGAGCTTGTGAACCAGGGTGGTTTTGCCGGCTCCGGAAGGAGCACTGAGGACCAGGGCTGTTCCAAGACGCATAGGCACTGCTCCTTTGAGAAGATGGCTTGTGAAAGATGGCTTGCGAGAAGAAGGCTTGGGGTGAAGGGGATGGAGTGTCGGAAAAGGGCATGCTCGGGGACGGGCCAAGCCTTCCGGGGGGCTTCTGGATCAGACCTGGGAAAGGGCCCTTGCAGAAGGTCTCAAGGAATGGGAAGAAGGCCCTTTTGGGGGCCTTCTTGAGAGTGCAGGGGGATGGTGTACCCTTGGGAACTATTCCAGGTTCTGGGCCTGTTCCCGGCACTTTTCCAGCTCGTTCTTGTAGTCGACCACAAGTCTCGAGAGCTGGACATCAGGCACCTTGTTGCCGCAGGTGGTAATTTCGCGGAAGCATTCCTGCAGGGTGAAGTCCAGACGCCGACCCACATCCGCCTCGCTGCGCAGCAGCTCGCGCATGCGCTCCAGATGGGTGGCAAGGCGGGTGAGCTCCTCGGTGACATCCAGGCGGTCCAGCAGAATGACGGCCTCCTGAAGGAAGCGTGTCTCGGCAAGCTCGCCTAGGGAGAGGGAAGCCACTTCCTCGGTGATGCGCTCGCGCAGGCTTTCGGCCCGCTCTTCCTTGATGGCCGGCGCCCGCTCGCGCAGGATGTCCGTCCACTGCTCAAGGCGCAGCACCCGGGCCAGAAGGTCGTGGCTCAGGGCCTCGCCCTCGGTTTCCCTGGATTCGTTCCAGTCCTCCAGGGCCAGGGAAAGCCCCTGCTCCAGGGTGAGCACAAGCTCCTCGTCCATGTCCTCCATGCTCGAGACCCAGAGTTCGGGGACATTGAGAAGGGCATTGTAGTCCGGCATATAGGTGTCATTGCGGCTTTTTGCCAGCTGTTCCAGAGCCTGCAGCATGCTGCCGGCACGGACGAGATCCAGGTGGTGCTCAAGGTCCGTGGTCAGAAATTGCAGGGACAGGGAAATGTCCAGGCGGCCTCTGGTGCCGTACTTGCGAACCACCTTTTCAAAGCGGTTCTCAAGGTTGCTGACAACAGGCGGCAGGTTCCACTTGAGATCGAGCCTCTTGCTGTTCACACTGCGGATTTCCCACTGCTGGGTCAGCAGCTCCCCTTCCATGATGCAGCGGCCAAAGCCTGTCATGCTTCTCATGACCATCCCCTCTCGGCAATGTCAGGCAAAAAACCTGCATTTTTCAGCAATTTCTAAACACACATCATACGGAGAAAAAGGGCGGAATACAAGCCTTGCGGCAGACGGGCTCCTGTGCAAAAGTGAGGAGGTTGTCCTCAATTCATATGCTGTCCCGCAAAGCTTCGGAGAATCTGTCTCGGGAAAAGTCCCCGGGAAAATCCGTCCGGGACACAAGGGCACAGACCAGCCCCCTGCCTCAGGCAGACGGAAGGGGAAGCTCGCGAAAGAAATTCAGGGAGGAGCGCAGCGTGAACGGGAACAGTGAGGCTTTGCGCCGGAGAAAAGCCATGTGTCTTGGGCAGATCCCCTGCGATTTGGCCCTTGTGCATGCCAGTGTGGTTGATGTCTTCGGTCGGGAGGTTCTGGAGGATCAAACGGTGCTTGTGGGCGACGGGCATATCCTGGCTGTCCTGCCGTTTGCCGACTGTCCGTCACCCGCGGCCCGCGACATCGTAGACTGCGGCCACCGTCCCCTGGTGCCCGGCCTCATGGATGCTCATGTGCACATAGAGTCCACCATGCTCACCCCGGACAACTTTGCGAAGGCCGTGCTTCCCTGCGGGACTACGGAAGTGGTGGCAGACCCCCACGAGATAGCCAATGTCTGCGGTGTTGAGGGCATACGCTACATGCTGGAGGCCAGCAGGGATCTGCCTGTGCGCATCCATATTGCCCTGCCGTCCTGCGTGCCCTGCACTCCCTTCGAGGACGCAGGCGCCGTGCTCGATGCCGAAGCCCTGGCCGCCCTGTGGAAGGAGGATCGCGTCTGTTCTCTTGGCGAGGTCATGAATGTGCCGGGCGTCCTTGGCGGAGACGAGGATCTGCTGGCCAAGATTGCGGCTGCCAAGGCCTCTGACCATGTCGTGGACGGCCACTGCCCGGGCCTCAAGGGGCAGGAGCTGCAGGCCTATGCAGCTCCTGCGGCATAGGCAATGACCACGAGGAGACGGACTGCGACCTTGTCAGGGAACACATCAGGGCCGGCATGTACGTCTTCGTGCGCGAGGGATCGGCCGCAAAGAGCCTCGCAAAGGTGCTGCCCGCAGTCACTGAGGCCAATGCGCACCGCTTCTGCTTCTGCACGGACGATCTGCACGCCGAGGACATCCTGGCCCACGGGCATGTCAAGGCCATTCTAGCCAAGGCCGTGCGTCTGGGCCTGCCTGCACCCTGCGCCGTGGCCATGGCCACCATCAACACGGCCCAGTGCTTCGGATTTAAAAATGTGGGCGCCATAGCTCCAGGCTATGTGGCCAATCTCGTTCTTCTGGACAATTTGCAGGACTTCCGTGTGCGCACCGTGTGGACAGGCGGCGTGTGCGCGGCTCGCGAAGGAGAGGTGCTTGTTTCCGTTGAAGCGTCCGCCCTTCCTGACCCGCTTGTGCACAGCGTGCACCTGAAGACGCCTGAGCTCGCCTCTCTCAGGCTTGCCGTACCCTCGGGCAGAGCAAGGGTCATAGGATTGCTGCCAGGCGATTTGTGCACCGAGGAACGGATCCTGAACGTGAAGACGGATGCCGCAGGCCTGTTTGTGCCTGAGGACAATCCAGGCCTGTGCAAAATTGCGGTCTTCGAGCGGCACAAGAGCCTGGGCCTTGCGGGCCTGGGCATACTGGACGGCTATGCCAGAAAGGGCGAATCCCTGGGCGGGGCACTTGCCACCTCCATCTCCCATGACAGCCACAATATCGTCGTTGTCGGCAGCAGCGACGAGGACATGCTTGTGGCCGTGCAGACCGTGCAGGCGATGCACGGCGGCATTGTCCTTGTGCGCAAGGGTGTCGTGGTGGCCAGGGTCTGTCTGCCTGTGGCAGGGCTCATGAGCCTGGACGAGGCAGACGTCGTGGCAAGGCAGCTTGCCCTTGTGCAGAAGACAGCCCGAGACTTTGCCGTGCCCGAGGGCATTGATCCTGTCATGACCCTGAGCTTTGCCGCCCTGTGCGTCATCCCGGCCCTCAAGGTCAATACCCGCGGCCTTTTTGACGTGACGAAATTTCGCTTTGTGCCCGTGGATGCCGAAGCCTGAGGCAGAGGCCCTGGTTCAAGCCAGAACGGGTCTCCCGGAAAGACCCTTCCCAAACCACCAACCCGAACACGCCCCCCAAGGAGAAAAGCCATGGAACTTGTTCCCGGAATGGAAGCGCAGCTGACCGTCACAGTGACCGAAGCCATGTGTGCCAGAGTTGTGGGCAGCGGATCGCTGGATGTGCTGGCCACACCCATGCTCATAGCCTTCATGGAAAAGGCCGCCTGCCAGGCCATAGCACCGGCCCTTGGCGAGGGGGAGACCAGTGTGGGCACACGCATGAACATGGATCATCTCGCCCCCACACCCGTTGGCGCAAAGGTCACGGTACAGGCCAGGCTCACGGCCAGGGACCGCAGGGCCCTGACCTTCAGCGTGGAGGCCAGCGACGAGACAGGCTGCATTGGCAGGGGCGAACACAGTCGCTTCCTTGTTCAGGCAGGCCCCTTCATGGAAAAGGCCGGCGCCCGCAGAACGTCTGTCTGAAGATCGCGCACCCTAAGGACATGTTCCGGGAGCGATCTCGAAAAGAACCAGTTTTTTGCACCTCATGCACAAGGGGACAGATCCGGCCATGTCGTTTCATGGAGCGGACTGTCCCCTTTGTGCATGAGAGCGTGGACTGCCCTTGAGGCTACTTGCCCATGCAGTTCAGAAATTCGCGGTTGGACTTGGTGGTGCGCATTTTTTCCTGCAGAAATTCCATGCTTTCCGAGGGCTGCATGGGCGAGAGGAGCTTGCGCAAAATCCAGGTGCGGTTGAGAACCTCTTCGGAGAGCAGGAGCTCCTCCCTGCGCGTGCCGGTGCGGTGTATGTCAATGGCCGGGAAGATGCGGCGCTCGGCAAGATGGCGGTCGAGATAGATTTCCATGTTGCCCGTGCCCTTGAACTCCTCGAAGATGACCTCGTCCATGCGCGAGCCCGTGTCGGTGAGCGCCGTGGCCAGGATGGTAAGACTTCCGCCTTCTTCAAGGTTGCGGGCCGCACCGAAGAAGCGCTTGGGCCGCTGCAGGGCATTGGCATCAAGACCGCCGGTGAGCACCTTGCCCGAGGCCGGGGTCACGGTATTGTAGGCTCGTCCCACCCTGGTGATGGAGTCCAGCAGAATGACCACATCGCGCTTGCGCTCCACCAGGCGCTTGGCCTTTTCCAGAACCATTTCGCAGACCTGCACGTGGCGTTGCGGCGGCTCGTCAAAGGTGGAGCTGATGACTTCGGCTCCGCGCACGGTGCGCTCCATGTCCGTCACTTCCTCGGGACGCTCGTCTATGAGCAGCACAATGAGGTAGCAGTCCGGATTGTTGGCCGTGATGGCATTGGCCAGGGATTGCAGGAGCACGGTCTTGCCGGCCCTGGGCGGAGCCACGATGAGCCCGCGCTGGCCGCAGCCTATGGGGGCGAGCAGATCGATGATGCGGTTGGCCAGGTTCTGGGATCCGTTTTCCATGACGAGCTGGCGCTGGGGATAGATGGGCGTCAGGTTGTCGAAGAGAACGAGATTCTTGGCCTTTTCCGGCTCCTCGAAGCCGATGGAGACCACCTTGAGCAGGGCAAAGTAGCGCTCTGCCTCCTTGGGCGGACGAATCTGTCCAGAGACCACATCGCCCTTGCGCAGGGAGAACTTGCGTATCTGCGAAGGCGAGACATAGATGTCGTCCGGGCCTGGCATGTAGGAGTAGAGCGGAGAGCGCAGGAAACCGAAGCCGTCGGGCAGGATCTCCAGGACACCGTCGCCGTAGATGGCTCCGTCATGGGAACCGCAGGACTGCAGGATGGCAAAGAGCAGTTCCTGCTTGCGCAGGGAGCTTGCGTTTTCAACCCCGTAGGCATCGGCAAGCTGCATGAGCTCGCTCATGGAGCGTGTCTTCAGGGAAGTCAGATTCAGGGACCCGTCCGATGGGGCATCGGGAAGGTGACTTGTTTTTTTCAGCATGAAAGTTCCGGCAAGAGAGGAAGGACGCAGGGTAGGAGGAAGGCGCAGGATACGGGCACAGGGACACGGGAAGAGAGCCGTGCCGGTCCCTGCAGGCGGGAATTCCGGGCAGAAAAGAAGAAACGGATCCCCGGGCAGGATCCTGTCTGGACAGGTTCCTTGTCAGGGATCAGAAGCAAGAGGGCAAAAACTGGCTCTGGGGACTTGTTTGAGAACAGTTCGCAGACATGCTGCCTGCAGGGCAGAGGGGAAACGGAAGGACCTTTGATGACGGCAAGAACATGCCAGAGGTCCCCGGGCGGGAAGACAGAGCAGAATGTGCAGAATATGCAGGTTGCGCAGTACGCGCAGCAAGAACTGCAGACAGAAAACTGCCTGCAGCAAGGCTTTTCACGGAGCACGAAATCCGCCGCAAAAAGCTTGTAGCGCAAGATGGCAGAGCTTGCAAGGTGGCGGCAAAAGGCCGCTTCGGGCCTTTTGCCTAGTGTGCCTTGGCGCCGGTCTTGCTGTCCTGCGGTCCATTGTCCGAGGCAATGGGCGCGTAGATCTTCATCAGGCTGTCCTTGATATCGTCCTGGGACATGCCTAAAACCTCGGAGATTTCGCCGACCACAAGGGACATGGCCTGTTCCTGCAGACGGCGCTCGCCATAGGAAAGCTCCTTGTCGCGGCCAATGACCAGAAGCTCGCGCAAAACTTCGGCGACCACGCCAAGATCGGGGCTCTTCATCTTGTCCGAGTACTTGCGAAAGCGCCTGTTCCAGTTCTGGCCAACATAGACATTCTTGCCGGCATCATTCTTGAGGCTTTCAAGAATGTCCACGGCCTTTTCCCTGTCCACGAGCTGGCGCAGGCCAACGTTGCCGGCATTCTTGACAGGCACCATGAGGGTGATGTTGTTGCTCTGTATGCCGACAATATAGATATCGCAGGAGACACCGCCAATTGTCTTCGTGTCTATGCGATTGATCTTGCCCACGCCCTGCGCAGGATAAACTACGAGATCGTCCACTTTGTACATGAGGACTCCTTACGGCAGCCCCTGCTGCCGTGCAAGCACATATACCTGCCATGCCGTGGCGATGGATTTCTTGTCTCTTGTCCGGAAGGTTCTGACCCCAAACAGACCTGTTCTTTTTCTGATGCATTGGCATTCCCTGAGACAGACTGTGCAGAACGAGGCGGAAGGAAGTCAGCGGGCAGTACAAGCGTGGCTTGAAAGAGAAAAGAAGACAGGGGTATGTGAGAGTATGTATTCTCCTGTGTTTTGAGTTGCATGCAGCGCAAATACGGGTTTGCGCATGAAAAGGAGAGTCTTGCCTTGTGTCTTGCTGCGGGCAAAAAAGACAATGATGCTTGATCCGAAAAAAAGAGAGAGGACGTGACGTCAGGGATACGCAGGAACAAGGGACAAGGGCCCTGTTCCTGGTCACACTGGAACAGCGTGCATCAAGAAGAAAGGGACATGCGGCAAAAAGGCAGGGGAGGGGCCGCAACTTCTCTGCATCAGGTCTGTTTCCAGAAGAAAAGATTGTGCACTCCCTAGAAGGGGCTCATCGTTCTGTCCAGGAGGGTGCCAGGGATCTCTGAGCAAAACAGTATGAATACTGTGCACAGGATAAGATCCTACTCTGATAATGATATAACGCAGCTTGAAGAAAGTCCAGAGCCACACCCAAAAAAGGACGGAAAGATGAAGAGGTCTCTGGGCAAGATCTTGCAATTGCTGAGTTCATTTCATGTCTTTCAAAGACCTGAAGGGGTTGTCTGGCCTGTGCAGTCCGGCCCCAACAATCCAGACTAGGCTGTGCGCTCCTTATGCCCTGCGTCGTTTGCAGGGACACAAAAAATCCCGCAGAAACATGAGGTGATCGTGTTCTGCGGGAGTGTCGTGTTTTTTTTCGTGTTCCGGGGGCCCGGACGTTAGTGCCCTGCCAGAAGGAGGAGACAGAGCGACGTTTGCCGTCCTGAAAAGAGCGTGTTTCTTGAGGTTACCCCTGTGCCTGCTTGTCCGCAAAGTCCTGGGCAATGCGTTTGCTGGCCCTGTTGGCGTAGGTCACGGCCTGTTCGAGACCCTTGGTGGCAAAGCGCATGAGGGTCTCCAAGCCTGCGTCCATGGCTTCCTGCCACATGTCGGCATCCGTGCCGCTCATGCGGGTGAGCACCCAGTCCGCCACGGCATTGCGGTGCACAGGGTGCCCTATGCCTATGCGCAGCCTGTAGAAGTCCGGGGTGCCCAGGCGTTCGGTAATGGACTTGAGACCGTTGTGGCCGGCATTGCCACCTCCGAACTTGAAACGCAGGGCGCCTGGGGGCAGGTCGAGTTCGTCATGAACCACCACAAGATCCTTAGGTGTCATCTTGTGCCAGGCAAGCAGGGGCTGCACGCTCTGCCCGGAGAGGTTCATGTAGGTCAGGGGCTTGGCCACAAGCCAGGTGCCGCCCAGGGCTTCCAGCTGCACGCGCCACAGCTCGCAGTCAAAGCGCTTGCCGTTCTGCTCGCTCACGCTGCCGTCGAGATGGGCCATGTCCAGCAGGCGATCAAGGAGCAGAAAGCCCGTATTGTGCCGTGTGCCGTCGTATTTGGGGCCGGGATTGCCCAGGCCCACAAGAACTCCCCTGTAGTCCATATCACTTCCTGTCCGCTTGTTTGTGCACACAAAAAAACGGCACCTTCACAAAGGAAGATGCCGTCCCGAAAAAACTGTCCGGCATGCGCCGTACACAATAAGAAGAACTATTCCTTGGTCTCGCCAGCGCCAGCGCCAGCGGCAGCAGCAGCGGCAGTGGAAGCGGCTTCGGCAGCAGCTTCGTCGGCAGCTTCCAGAGCGTCGAATTCGGCCACTTCCTTGGTCTTGGAGAGCACGGCCACGACGGCGTAGACGTTGTCATACACGGCGCGGGCACCGGCGGGCATCTGCACCTTGTCGATGGTCAGGTGCTGGTTGATGCCCATGTTGGTGACGTCAATGACAATCTTGTGGGGCATATCCATGGGCTTGGCGGCCACGGCGATGGTTTCGCGGTAGGTTTCCAGGAAACCGCCCAGCTTCACGCCGCGGGCAGTACCCACAAATTCGACCGGCACGTCCACAGTGACTTCCTGATCCAGATCCACACCGTAGTAGTCGATGTGGGTGAACAGCTTCTTGTAGGGATGCTTCTGCACGTCCCAGAAGAAGACAGGATAGACTTCCTTCTTGCCGTTGTCGTCTATCTCGAGGTTGAACACGGTGGTGTTGCCGATTTCGAAGTAGAGCTTCTCCAGCTCCTTGGCAGAAACACCCACGGAAATGTTGGCGCCCTTGTTGTTGTAGAAAACTCCGGGAACAAGGCCCTGAGCACGCAGACGGTGGGAAGCGCCCTTGCCGGACTCTTCACGCTTCTGAGCGCAGAGAGTTTTTTCGATAGTCATTGATACGTCTCCTTACGCGCAATCAAGCGCACAAATTGCAGAATAGTCTTGTAGCCTTGCCAGCAATGAATCTTACGTGAAAAGGACGCTCACGGAGGAACCGGTATGAATATTGGAGATGGCCTTTCCGAGCAGGGAGCCAACGCTCACCACTTTGATTTTTGGGCAGCGTTCCAGCTTGTCTCCAAGAGGAATGGTGTCGGTCACGAAGATTTCGCTCATGGCGTCGGTGGCGTTGATGCGATCAATGGCAGGACCGGAGAGAACGGGATGGGTCACACAGGCCATGATCTTCACAGCACCGTTTTCCAGGAGCACATCTGCCGCAGCGCAGAGGGTACCGGCAGTATCTATCATATCGTCGACGATGATGGCGGTCTTGTCCTTCACATCACCGATGACATGCATGGCATGAGCCTGATTGGGCTTGTCACGACGCTTGTCGACAATGGCAAGGGGCGCTCCCAGGCGCTTGGCGTAGGAACGGGCGCGTTCCACACCGCCGGCATCGGGAGAAACGATGACAGGATCACCCTCAATGTCCTTGCGCAGGGGGTCAAGCATAACAGGCGCGGCAAAAAGATTGTCCACAGGGCAGTTGAAGAAACCCTGAATCTGTCCGGCGTGAAGGTCGATGGTGACCACGCGTCCCGCTCCGGAAGTGGAAATGAAATCAGCCACCATCTTGGCACTGATGGGGGCTCTGGGACTGACCTTGCGATCCTGCCTGGCATAGCCGTAGTAGGGTACGACGGCGGTGATGCGGCCGGCAGAGGCTCTCTTCAGGGCATCGCACATCAGACACAGCTGAATGAGGTTCCGGTTCACGTCGGGAGGACAGGTCGGCTGGACGACAAACACGTCGTCACCGCGAACGTTGGCACCGATCTCGACGCGCAGCTCACCGTCGCTAAAAGTCGTGGCCAGCGTCGGAGTGAGCTGGCATCCAAGATGATTACAGATGGCTACAGCCAGATCCGGATTCGCAGAACCTGTAACAATCTTCAAGTCGTTCATGCGGGCTCCCTGTCCTTAGCAAAGAAAAAAGATGGCTGGGATGGAAGGGTTCGAACCTTCGCGTGACGGAGCCAAAACCCGTTGCCTTACCGCTTGGCTACATCCCAGCAAGAGAAGAGATGTGCACCGGCCATTCCAGAGCCTGAGCCGCAGCTTCCGCCTGGGCCCTGTCAGTGAAAAGAGCGAAAATGCTCGAGCCGCTGCCGCTCATGGATGCGGTGCAGGCACCGTGGTCAAGCAGCAATTCCTTGATGTTGCGCAGGCCTGGATAGCGCCTGAACACAACGGACTCAAGGTCGTTGATGAGCTCGACAGGTGACTGTATGGGAAGGCATTCCTTACGCACTTTTATCATGTCTGTCAATGCCTTCAGGCCAGAATGTGAATTTTCGGTGACCTTGCTGCGACCTTTTGCACGCTGTCCGACTTTAAGCTCGTCATAGTTTTTGTAGGCCCAGGGCGTGGAGACATTCATGGGAGGCATGACAAGGACAAGGAAGAAGTCCGAGAGGTCCAAATCCACGGGTTCAAGGACATCCCCTATGCCCGTGACCCGCATGGGCCGGTTCCAGAGAAAGAAGGGCACGTCTGCGCCCACTCTGGAAGCCATGGCTGCCAGGGCCTCGTCATCCACCCCTATGCCCGCCTCAAGGCTTCGTCTGGCCAGATGCCGCAGCAGGGCCGCGGCATCGGCACTGCCGCCGCCAAGGCCCGCGCCCCAGGGAATGCCCTTGTTCAAAAAGACGTCCAGGGGACAGGCAAAGCCCGTCTGTTCCGCAAAGACGGTCCATGCCCTGGTGAGCGTGTTGTTTGCGGGGTCTATGCCCTGGGCCTCTATATGCACCGTGAGGGTGGCCGGGCCCTCGCGTTCCTCCAGGCGCAGAAGGTCGCAGGGCTCCTGCAGGGGATAGAAGATGGAGTCTATAAGATGATAGCGGTCCTCGCGCTGACCCGTTATGGACAGGCCAAGGTTTATCTTGCAGCCGGCGCGCAGGAGGACTGGGGCGTGCTTGTGTGTGCTCATGGGTGTGAAGGGGGCTTGTGCTTCCTGCGTCCTGGCAGGAAGCAGCAACAAGACGGCGTAAGGCAGTCAGGATCAGAGGGTCTGCACGGTGAAGTGATCGTTTGTGTAGACGCAGATTTCGCTAGCAATGGTCATGGCATTGCGCACAATCTGCTCGGCGTCGAGATCCGAGTGCCGCAGCAGGGCCCTGGCCGCAGACAGGGCATAGGGTCCGCCGGAACCGATGGCTGCCACGTCGTCGTCCGGCTCTATGACATCCCCTGTGCCGGAGAGGAGCAGGATGTGCTCCCTGTCGGCCAGAAGGAGCATGGCTTCCAGCTTCTGCAGGTACTTGTCCTTGCGCCACTGCTTGGTCATTTCCACGGCCGCACGGACGAGGTTGCCGTGGAATTCCTTGAGCTTGGCCTCGAAGAGCTCGAAGAGGGTAAAGGCATCGGCCGTGGCGCCGGCAAAGCCTGCCAGCACCTTGCCGTCGCCCACAAGGCGGATCTTTCTGGCCGTGTGCTTCATGACCATGGTCTGGCCCAGGGTGACCTGACCGTCGCCTGCCATGGTGACGTGCCCGTCACGCTTGACGGCCAGGATGGTTGTGCCGTGAAACGGTGCAGACATTACATCTTCTCCCATATTTCCTTGCGTTCTTTGTACACTTTTTCCATGCGCCTGAATTCCGGAGTGGAGGAGCCGAGACTCTTGGCGCGGTTGAAGTAGCGCTCGGCCTGTTTCTTGTTGTGAGAATAGATGGCGGAATAGGTCAGGTGCACATAGGCCAGATCCTGACGCTGATCCGCCCCGTAGCTGCGGGCCAGGCTTTCGTGCACTTCCGCGTCGTCCGGCACAAAGTGCAGCACGTCGCGAAAGCGGCGCTGAGCTTCCCTGTGCAGGCCGTCGTCGTCCAGGAGCCGTGCATAGAAGAAGCTTGCCATGTAGTCCCTGGAGTCGAGCTGCAGGGCCTTTTGCAGCAGGGTGCGTGCCTTGGCCATGCTGCCCTTGCGGTAGTTGAAGATGCCGGCCTCGCGCAGCACGAGACTGTCCTGCGGCGCCCTGGCCACAGCGGCATCGAAGGAGGACGCAGCCGCAGTCACATTGTTGATCCTGGATTGCACCATGCCCCGGCCCATGAGGGAGAGTGCATCAGTGCCCCGAAAGCGCTGCAGGGCCGTTTCTGGAGTGCCGTAGCGGCCCCAGAGCAGAACCTGCATGCGCTTGAAGCGGCGGTTGTCCACCCTGCGGTCCGTGAGGGCCTTGGGCATCTTGAGAATGCGGGCCGAGATGCCGTTGATGCGGTCGCCAATGTCCGGGTGGGTGGACAAGTAGGCAGGAATGCTCGCCCCCATCATGCGGCTCTTCTGGCGCAGGACCTTGAAGCCGTTGACCATGCCCATGGGCGGGTAGCCTGCCTTGATGAGGTACTGCATGCCTATCTGATCCGCCTCTGTCTCGTCGGCGCGGCTGTAGTCGAGCATGGCGGACTGACCGGCACCCAGGGCGCCCACGGCCGCGGCACTGCCGCCGCCCACGGCCACGCCGGCCACGGCCAGCAAGAGGGAACCTATGGAGATCATCTGCGCCCGCTCAAGCCTGGAGGCCACGTGGCGCTGGGTCACGTGGGCCAGTTCGTGGCAGACAACGCCTGCCACCTCTTCCTCGGCATTGAAGTTCATGAGCAGGCCCGTGAAGACATAGATGTAGCCGCCGGGCACGGCAAAGGCATTCATGGACGGATGCAGGATGACGCCTGGCTTGAAGCGAAAGGGCTGGGGCGGAATGGAGCCGACAATGCGGTTCACAAGGTCCCGCACGTAGATGGAGACCTCGGGATCCTGCACCATGGGCAGGCCGGAACGTATGGCCATGTCGAACTTGCGCCCCATTTCCTGCTCGTCCTTCAGGGTCACGCCTCCGAAGAAGAAGGAATGGCCCTGAGCCGGGCAGAACAGGGACAGGGAAAACAGCACAAGCGTGATGCAGGCTGCAAGGCGCAAGTGTCTGCGGGGAGTGTGCTGTCTCAACTTGGGTGTTCCTCCGAATGAACCGTATGGACCGTATGGGCCGGATCTGGCGGGATGCGTTCTTTGTCGTCAGTCGAGGATGAGATCCCAGACCTGGCCGGAAGGCGTGTCCCTGACTTCCACATGCAGATTCTTAAGCTCGTCGCGCAGGGTATCGGACAGGGCAAAGTCCTTGTCTGCGCGGGCCTGAGCGCGGCGGTCGAGAAGCTCTTCCACGGCCATCACGTCCACGTGCAGGCGGCGGCAGCGGCAGGAACGCATGGCCGGCAGGAATTCGGTCGGATCCTGGCCAAAGAGCCCGAGTTCTGCGGACACATCCTGGATGCGGGCAAGGAAGGCCTGGAGAAGAGCCCGCGTGCCTTCGGCGGCCTTCAGGGTCTTGTCTTCCAGCAGGCGGTTCACAAGGCGCACCATGGAGAAGACGTGGCCCAGAGCCTGGGCCGTGTTGAGATCGTCGTCCAGGGCCTCGCCAAAGGCCGTGCCCAGGTGCTCCCATTCCGTGCCAATCTCGGCAGGCAATGCCACTTTCTTCCACTTGGCGCGTCCAAGGGCTTCCTTCGCACAGGCAACGGCCTCGTAGACACGCACAAGTGCCCGCTCGGCATCGTTCATGCCCTCGGGCGTGAAGTCCACGGGCGAACGGTACTGCTTGCTCAAAAGGAAGTAGCGCAGCGTTTCGGGCAGCCAGGTGTCCAGAATGTCGCGTATGGTCTTGAAGTTGCCAAGGCTCTTGGACATCTTTTCGCTGTTGATCTGCACAAAGGCATTGTGCATCCACAGCTTTGCCAGCTCGCAGTGGCAGCAGGCCTCGGTCTGGGCAATTTCGTTTTCATGGTGGGGGAAGATGAGATCCATGCCGCCGCCGTGAATGTCCAGGGGCAGGTAGGGCTTGGACATGGCCGAGCACTCTATGTGCCAGCCGGGGCGTCCCCGGCCCCAGGGGCTTTCCCAGTAGGGTTCCCCGGGCTTGGCCGACTTCCACAGAGCAAAGTCCATGGGATCTTCCTTTTCCTCGCCAGGGGCCACGCGGGCGCCGGCCTGCATGTCATCAAGGCTTCTGTGCGAGAGCTTGCCGTACTCCGTGATGGAGCGCACCCGGAAGTAGACGTCTCCGGAGGGCGTGGCATAGGCCTTGCCCTCGCCGATGATGGCAGCGACCATGTCCATGATGTCCTGCATGTGCTCCGTGGCTCGCGGTTCCACGTCGGCCCTGAGGATGCCCAGGGCGTCCATGTCCTCGTGAAAGGCCCGGATATAGGTCTCGGCCACTTCCTTCCAGTCGCGTCCTTCCCTGTTGGCGCGGTTGATGATCTTGTCGTCCACATCGGTGAAGTTGCGCACAAAGGTGACGTCCAGGCCTGCCTTGCGCAGGTGGCGGACCAGCACGTCAAAGACCAGGGCCGATCGGGCATGGCCTATGTGGCAGTAGTCATAGACGGTCACGCCGCAGACATAGAGGTGGATCTTGCCGGGGCGGACAGGGGTCAGGACTTCCTTGCTGCGGGAAGCGGTATTGTAGATGAGCATGATGGATCCTTGATGTCCCGCTAGATGGCCAGCTTGTCCAGGCGGCGCTGATGGCGTCCGCCCTCGAAGTCCGTGTGCAGGAAGGCCTGGACAATGGCCTCGGCAAGAACGCTGCCGGTCATGCGGGCTCCGAGGCAGAGTACGTTGGCATTGTTGTGCTGACGGGAGAGGCGGGCGTGCAGCTCGGTGGTGCACAGGGCGGCACGAATGCCCGGATGGCGGTTGGCGGCAATGGACATGCCGATACCCGTGCCGCAGATCAGGATGCCGCAGGAATCGGGATCCTGCTCCACGGCACGGCAGACGGCGTGGGCAATGTCGGGATAGTCGCAGCTCTCGGAGGTATAGGTTCCGTGGTCCTCGAGGGCATAGCCGGCTTCCAGAACCTTGATGAGGGCCTTTTTCATGTCAAGGGCTGCATGGTCGCAGCCCAGGTGAATGGTCTTGGGCATGGGTGCTCCTTGAACGTTTGGGTGTGTTCAGGATGAAAAAGTGGGGGGCGCCTTTGCTAGCGCACAAAGTCTTCCAGGGGCAGAAGCTGCGTGCCTTCGGGCAGATCCAGGCGCATCTGCACCGGTGTGAAGGCAGGCACGCTCTCGCGGCTTTTCACAAGCACAATGGCCTTTTCGCCGCGGATCGTGGCAAGGTCCACCCTCTGCACGCTGTCGTGCTCGTCCAGGGTGAGATCCATGCGCCAGTCAGCATTGAACCAGCGGGCGGGCCGGCCGTCCGGGGACAGAACCAGGGTTCCGCCCATGCCGCCTTCCAATGCGAAGGCGAGATCGTCCCCGTCCCTTGTCACGGCCGTGTAGGCTGTGCCGAAGACAGCAGGCATGCGTCCGTGCAGCAGGGCGTCCAGGCCGAAGAGATCCAGGGGCAGGGGCACGCCGATTTTCAGAAGCGGGCTGTTGGCCCCCTCATGAAAGTAGGCCTTCTGCTCCATGGGCGTGTAGACAAGGAAATGATGGTCCTTCTGGGCAATCTTGGCAATGGTTGCGCCTATGCCTGCCTGCACGTCCAGGCGCAGGGTGCGGTCTCCGTTGCCCCAGAGCAGGGCCGTGACCCTGCGGGTATTGCCCTCCGTGCCAAAGCGCAGGCTCAAATTGTCCCTGAAGGGCGCAGGGGCCTTGGCAAATCTGGTCTGCAGAGCCTGCCAGGAGGCAGAGGCCGCAGCAGGATCCACGGGTGTTGCGGACCTCTTGCCGGCACAGCCCGAGAGCAGGGCCAGCAGGGCCAGCAGAAAGACAAGGGCCGAAAGGGCGGGCACGCGGACGGAAGGAACGGTGCGGCCTGCGCAGCAGGCCCGGAAGAAGGAGAGGCTTTGTGTCATGGTCTGTGTGCCCCCTTGCAGGCAAAGGCAGAAAGCAGGTCTTGAGATAAGGAAGATTTCAGGAAAAGAAGACGCGGGGCAGGAACGGTCGGAGCCGGACAGAGACTACTTGTCCTCGGAGAGCGCCTCCAGCTTCTTCCTGAGCTGTTCGGTCTTGTTCTTGAGCAGGGCCTTGCGGTAGCCCTCCCTGGCCTCGGAGCGTAGGCCCCTGCTCAGGGCAATGTCTCCGTAGTGCTCCCAGATTTCCGGATCCGCATCGCTGTCCAGTTGCACGGCCTTGCGGATGTACTTCCAGGCTTCGTCTAGATTGCCGGCCCGGTAGTGGGCCCAGGCAAGGGAGTCCAGGATGTAGAACTGGTTGGGCGCAAGCGCGTTGGCCCTGTTGAGCAAGGCCAGGGCCCTTGGCAGATCCCTGTTTTCATTGGCAAGGGTGTAGCCCACGTAGTTGAGGGCCAGGTAGTTGCTGTTGTCTTTGGCAATAATGCCTTCCATGATGGCAAAGGCCTGCTGGTTCTGGCCGTTTTCGGCCAGAAGCGTGCCCAGAAGAAAGGCCAGTTCCATGTTGTCGGGCCAGCGGGTAACTCCCTCCTGCGCTGTCTGTATGGCTTCCTCGCGCAGGTTCTGCCTTGAGAGGATGCGGGCCTCCAGGCTCACGAAATCGGGAGAGGCGGGAAAGCGGTCCTTGCCGGAACGGATGGTGGTCAGGGCAGCCGCCGTTTCTCCTGCCTGGGTCTGCAGCTGGGCCGTGAGCAGCAGCTTGCGCTGGGCATAGTCGCCGTTGTTGGGAATGTGCTCCAGCCACTTGAGGGCAGAAGGCAGATCCCTGCGCTGCTCGTAGGTGAGATCGGCCAGGAAGAGATAGACCTCGGCCGGAGCATCGGGTCTTGCGGCCACGCTCTTCAGGATGCGCTCGGCCTGCAGGTAGTGGCGGAATTCCGTGAACAGGGAAGCGGCCATGAGCTTGAAGCCCGTGTCCTCCCTTGGGCCCTGCTGATAGTAGTCAAGCGCCTTTGTGGGCTGGTTGAGCTTGAGGGAAATGTTGATGAGGCGCAGCAGGATGTCCTTGGGCGCGTAGGGCGTCTTCAGAAGCTTCTCGTAGGCTGTGCGGGCTTCTTTCAGCTCGCCCGTACGCTCGCACAAAAAGGCCTGCAGGGCCAGGGCCTCTCCAAAGTCCGGCAGAAGCTTTATGGCTGCGCGCACGTGCTGCAGGGCCTTCTCGTCCTGGCCCAGGGTCATGAGGGCCCGGGCATGGTAGTATTCCACAAAGCCCGTGCGCTCGAAGCGGCCGATGGACTCGAAGGTGGCAATGGCCTCCTGCGGCTTATTGTCTTTGAAGAGGATGATGCCCTTCTGCATGAGCACTTCCGGGTTGTCCCTGTGCCGTGCCAGATAGGCATTGAGGGCCGCCAGGGCCTCCTTGGCAAAGTTGTGATCCGAAAGAGCCTCGGAGTAGAGAAGCAGAAGGTGAACATCGTCCGGCAAGGCCTGCCGTGCCGCCTTCAGGTAGGGGATGGCATTGACGGACTTGCGTTCCATGAACCACAGGGCGCCCTCGATCCAGTGCTCCACCGGCAGGGCCAGCTCCCCTGTGCCTGTGGCCAGGATCTCGGCAGCCTTCACGGCCGCATCCTCGTCTGCATGGGACATGGCCTGCAGAAGAATCAGGTAGGCAGCCGAGATTTCGGCTTCCTTCGAGAGGTGCGCCTCTTCGGGCCGGACAGTCATGTCTGGAACAGGGGGCGGATTGAGGACCTGGACAGAGGAAGCGGACGTGCCGCGGACGGAGGAGCCCTTCTCCTGTGCGACAGAGGGCACGAGAGGATCGGGGGCATCCCCGTCCTGTCGGGCGCAGCCGCCACAGGCAGAGAGAAGACCCAACTGGAAGAGGCACAGAAATGCGGCCAGAAACAGGGTTGAAAAAGCGGGGCGATGCATGTGGGACAACGCGCAGCCTGCTGCATGGGCAGAAAAACCCTGTCTCGAAGACAGGGTCACGCTGCGTCCTCCTTGGGAGAAAGTGTGATTGGGAATTCTCTTGGCCAGGGGCCCTAGGTCGTGTTGACAAAATCAAAATCCGGCAGTGGCAACCGGCATATGCCGATATAAATGAGGCGCACCGACTTCCATTAGAGCTCATTGTCGCACCATGACCCCGTCTGAAATCAGGCCAGAGCAGGGCGACTCCTAATTTGTCAACACTACCTAGTGTCTAAATCGATAAATCTGAAAACTTATATCTAGTTGAAATTACTGGATTTCATTATCTAGATATCATGACATAATTTTAAAATTAGACACTAGGACTGAATCCATGTCTCGGAAAAATCCTTGATGTCGCCTGCAAGGTGCTTCTTGATCTTTTCCAGCAGGCGGATTTCCAGCTGGCGGACACGCTCACGGGTGATGTTGTAGCGTTCGCCGATTTCGCGCAGGGTCTCCGGCGAGTCGGTGAAGAGGCGATTGTTCAGGATGTAGAGTTCCTTCTCGCTCAGCTTGGGGAGCAGGGTCTTGAGCTTGGTGTGGATCATCCTGGAAATTTCTTCGTTGGCAATGCGCTCCTCTATGCCCTGATCCAGGGCAGGCAAGAAGTCGATGCGCGAGGCAGAGTCATTGTCGTCATTGACCGGGACATTGAGGGAGACATCGGAAGAGGAGAGGCGCTGCTCCATTTCCAGAATGTCGTTCTTGCTCACGCCAAGGTGCTTGGAGAGCATTTCCGCATCGGGGTTGAAGCCCTGGGCCACAAGCTTCTGGCGTTCCCTGTTGAGGTTGAAGAAGAGCTTGCGCTGCACCTGCGTGGTCCCGAGCTTGACCATGCGGAAGTTGTCCATGATGAACTTGAGGATGTAGGCCTTGATCCAGAAGGACGAGTAGTAGGAGAACTTGATGCCCTTGTCCGGATCGAACTTATATAGGGCGTGGATGAGGCCCACGTTGCCTTCCTGTACCAGATCGAGCACATTTTGCATCCAGCGGCGCTGAAAATCCATGGCAATCTTGACGACCAGGCGCAGATGCGAGGAGATGAGCTTGAAGGCGGCTTCCTTGTCCTGGGTATCCCTGAAGCGCACGGCCAGTTCGTGCTCTTCCTCGGGCTTGAGCAGGGGAAAGCGGCAGACTTCGCGGACATAGAGCTGGAAGTTGTCGCGGACCGAAGGCAGGCGTGATCCGGCAGGCGCAGGCAGGGTGGCGTCCCCGGGATCCCTGGAGGTCAGGTACTTGACTTCACGGCGGCCCTCCAGGTCCTCTTCGAGATCCTCGTCCTCAAGCTCCTCCTGCAAATCGTCACGCAGATCATCATTCAGATCGTCGTTCAGATCCTCCTGCAGATCCTCGTCGAGATCGTCATTCAGATCGGTATCTAGATCCCCGGCTCCGGGATCGCTGTCAAGGCGGTCTTCCTGCAGGATGCGGTTCCTGCTGCCGACACGGCTGCCACGCAGCCCCTTTTTGAGCGCGGAGGCCTCTTCCGGTGCGAGCACTTCCACCTTCGGAGGCCTGCGTCCGGCAGAGGTTCCTGACTGAACGGCATCGGCACGATCCTGACGGGCAGCGCGCGTAGCCCTGCCCGCAGTCCCCTGTTCCTGAGCCTCCTGTTCCGGGGCATGTTCATCCGGACGCTTCTCTTCCGGTGAACGGACGACAGCAGAGTCGATGACAGTGGGGGCACTGTGGCGGCGCCTTTTCCTGGCCTTTTCCGGCTCGGGCATGAGCACATCAGGGGTCACGCTCACATGGCGGGCAGAGTCGGCCTGATCCATTTGATCTTTGTGAACCTTCTGGTTCATGGGATCGTGATCCTTGTGATCATTGGGAGAAGAGCTGGTGGGGGCGGGAGCGTTTTTGGGGGAGGAAGACATTCTCTTGTGAAACTCCGCTGAGCGATACGTGAAAAGGGCCTGAAAACGGGGATGTTTTTTTATGGATGATTGGGCTGATGTGGCTCTTCGGGGATGGACGATCTGTTTCGGGGACACCAGGCGGACGGGTACGCAGCCTGCCCAAAGACAGTACGGGGCACCTGGCCGCATGGGGGACAGGAGAGAGGCTTGCAGGCAGACATGCAGCGGCACGGCCTCGGGAGGGGGTGTGGAAGACTTGAAAAAAACGCCGAAAAAGGCTCCTGAAAGTCTTGTTTGTGAGGTCTGTCTCTCAAGGGAGAACTAGAGTGAAGCCAGAGCTTTGTCAATGCATGCCGGCATTACGGATCCCGAACATCTTCCCGGTCCTCTGCAGCTCTTCGCAACAGGACAACAAATAATGTTACTCAGCCGCCAGAAGTCAACCGGACAGGAACGTGTCTGCATTTCCTGCAAAAGACCGTGCACACAGACAACGGGCACAGGAACCGCAGCTCGTCGGAAATCGCGCAAGGGTGTACACACGATCGCCCACGGCTGCCAGCAGCGTGCGGTGCAGAAGCGCCACAAAGGCGGGCAGGCTGCGCCCCCCGTGCTCCTTGAAGAAAAAAGTCGCAGGGACGGCCCCGCATCTTCTTGCGCAGACGAGCAGAAGAGAGAAAAATTGCGGCAAGGCATTGCAATTTTGAGCACAGTGCTTTATTGTTTGCCGATATCAAGATATCTTCATATATCAAAATTTTACCTTGGCAGGGCACAATGGCACAATCTCGTCTTTCTACTCTTCTTGCTGGCAGGAGCACCCTTCTTTTTGACGGCGGCATGGGCACCATGCTGCAGGCCCGGGGCATGCCGGCCGGCATGTCGCCCGAGAAATTCTGTCTGGAGCGCCCGGAGATTCTTCAGGGTGTGCACAAGGCCTATATTGAGGCAGGGGCTGACATAGTCATCAGCAATACCTTTGGTGCGAGTCCCTTCAAGCTGGATCCTTCCTTGAATGTCTTCGAGACCTGCAAGGCCCTGGCTCAAATTGCGCGCAGGGCAGCCGACGAGGCAGGGCGCCCTGTCTGTGTGGCAGGCGACGTGGGCCCCACCGGGCATTTTGCCAGACCCCTGGGCGATCTGGACCCGGAGGAGCTCATCAGCGGTTTGGCCGAGCAGATACGCGGCCTTGCCGCCGGCGGCTGCGACCTTGTTCTCCTGGAGACGCAGTTTGATCTCACGGAGGCCAGGGCCGGTGTGGTGGCCGCCCGGCGCGTGTGCGATCTGCCGGTCTTTGTCTCCATGTCTTTCGAGGACGGCACAAGTCTCACCGGTTCCAGCCCGGAAATCTTTGCCGAGACCATGCAGAATCTGGGGGTGGCCGCCATTGGCACCAATTGCAGCATGGGGCCTGAGTCCATGCGGGAAATTGTGCAAAGGCTTTTGAAGGTCTGTTCCGTGCCTGTCTTTGCCGAGCCCAATGCCGGCATGCCCGAGCTGCGCGAGGGACGCACCATCTTCCCCCTGCAGGCCGACCGCTTTGCCGAGCTCACGGCCCCCTTTGCTGCCATGGGTGCCCGCATGCTGGGCGGTTGCTGTGGCACAACCCCAGACCACATTGCCGCACTGCGCAGGGTTCTGGACAGCGGCCAGGCTGCAGCCGAAGAGGTCGATAGAGAAGAGCATGGCGGCATTGTGCTCACAAGCAGGCAGAGCCTTGTGCGCATAAGCCCCGACGAGCCCTTTGTGGTCATAGGCGAACGCATCAATCCTACCGGCAAGAAGCAGCTCACGAAGGATCTGCAGGAAGGCAACCTTGCCTCTGCCATGGACTTTGCCGACGAGCAGGTTGCTGCTGGAGCACGCATCCTTGATGTGAACGTGGGCGCCCACAATGTGGAGCAGAAGACTCTGCTGCCCCGACTTGTGGCCGAGCTTGTCTCCAAGC
>CALVHF010000027.1 GCA_944327295.1 uncultured Desulfovibrio sp.
CACGAGCTGGAGGATATCTATACCATGTTAGAAGAACGTGTCGAACAATGGAAGCGTGATTATATCAATCAGGGCAGAGAAGAAGGCAGGGAAGAAGGCAGAGAAGAAGGCAGGGCTGAAATCAGGGCTGATATTGTACATCTTCTGATAAATGTACTTCAGCATCGTTTTGAAACGCTGCCTCCTTCTCTGGGCGCATATCTTGCCACTGTTTCCGATGTGGATGTCCTGTTCAGACTGCATGACCAGGCCCTTTTGGCTGACTCTCTGCAGGAATTCATGGATCAGCTTCCCGGACAGGACGCTCGTTTCTGATGGCAGGAAGGAAAGATTCGCGAACCCGGAGCATTGTCCTGCCTGTGCCTCCCCGGGAGCGCATCCAACGTCAGAGACTGCGGGATGCAGGTCGCAGGTTCTCGTACAGGGGCCCATCGTGCTTGCATATTGGGGGAAGAGGAAAAAAGCGTCCGGCGGCTTCACATAGATCGTACCCTCATCCCTTCGTCTGCACACTCCTGTCCTGGGGCTTCAGCACACGATCTCTGCCCGTGTGCCGTCCCCATGCGCGTAATCTTTTGCAGACACTTGTTTTCAGAGACTTTTCCGTATAAAACAAGCAAAGGCCGGCAATGCCGGGGGACATTGCCGGCCTGTTCAGCGCAAGCCTGGGTGCAGGTTTTCCGTCACAGGGTCTTGCTGTCTTTTGTCTGCCTTCTTTCTGTCCTGGGCCCCTGGAGCAGGAGAGATGGAAGATCTGCCGCTTTACGGCAGTCTTGTCTTCCCCTGAACACTTTTCGTCCCGGAGCTTGCGTTATGCTACGTCGAGTCTTTCTTCTCGCAACTCTCATCTTCGTGCTCTGCGCTGGTACAGCCCTTGCCGAGAGCAAAAAAGTCATCACCGTTGCTAGTGACTGCAACTGGCCGCCCATGGAATTTCTTGGCGACAACAAGAAGCCTGTCGGCTTTTCCGTGGATCTGCTTGCCGAAATGAGCAAGGAACTGGGTGTGACCTTTGACATCAAGAACATTGCCTGGGATGGCATCTTCTCTGGTGTGGCTGCCGGCAAGTACGACATGGTCTCCTCTTCCGTGACCGTGACCGAAGAGCGCAAGAAGGTCTACCTGTTCTCCGACTCCTACTATGACGTGACCCAGGCCGTGGTCATGCCCAAGGGCAAGTCCATTGCTTCCCTGAACGATCTCAAGGGTCAGAAGGTTGGCGGCCAGATCGGCACCACCGGCATCTTTGTCATGGACAAGGCCAAGACCGGCGCTGTGGTGAAGGAATACGAGGATGTGGGTCTTGCCATGGAAGACCTGCGCAACGGCCGTCTTGATGCCGTCATCTGCGACAGCAACGTGGCCACCTACTATGCCAACAAGAAGGTCGGTTTCGAGAACAAGTTCCATGTGGCCTTCAAGACCAAGGAAGTGGAAAATCTGGCCTTCTGCCTGCAAAAGGGCAGCGAGGACCTCGTGAAGCTTCTGAACGAGGGCCTCGCCAAGGTGCGTGCCTCCGGCAAGTATGACGAACTTGTCAGGAAGTGGATGGGCGACTAGCCGGAAGAATGCAGCGGGCAGCCTGCGGGCTGCCCATGATGAGCCAGGGGGAGCGAAGGGGGCACCATTTTTCAGGTGTTCCCTTTCGCTCCCCTTGTTGCTTGCTTGTCGATCCCTGCCCCCTGGCACTGTGGCCTTGAGCCCCGGGAACACGTCTTGCGTTTCTGGCAGCGCCGTCAGTGGACCGGTGGACCGTCAGTGCAGCCTCATCGAACGAGGAAGGCCCGCACGGCTCTCTGGGTCGCCACAAGTTCCTGCAGATCTTCCGTGCCTTCCAGGGGCAGGATGAGATCCATGGGCTGGCGTTCCAGGGCCAGCTGGGGCATGGGGTGCAGGAGAGCCCTGCCTCCCTCAAGGGACAGGGTGCCGGGCAGAAGGCCCTGCGGTGTGCGTGCGGGCACTTCGGCCAGGAGGACGTCCGCTTCCCTGACCTGCCAGGTGCTGTCGAAGGTCAGGCGCCGCACCAGGGGAATGCCCAGCAGGTGCAGGATGATGAGGGCCGAGCCCGGAGCGCCCGAGAGGGCGAGAATGTACTTGTCGTCGCACCTGGCCAGGGTAAAGTTGCCGCCAGGTCTGAAGGCGCCGCCTGCCAGCAGGATTTCGGCACCGGCCTTGTGCATGGCCTCGCGGATGCAGTCGTAGTCGCCGTTACCCACACCGCCGGTGGTGATGAGCATGCTGTTGTCCCTGAGGGCCAGGTTCATGGTCTGGGCGATGGAGTCCGCATCGTCTCTGGCTATGCCGCAGGGCAGGGGGATGGCGCCAGCCTCTTCCAGCAGTCCGCAGATCATGGACTGGCCGGAATTGAAGATCTTGCCTGGGCTCGGGGGCATGCCGGCCAAAAGCAGCTCGCTGCCGGTGCTGAGGACAGCCACCCTGGGGCGCGAATACACAGGGACATTGACGGTGCCGACGCTGGCCAGAACGCCTGTGTGCACAGGGGTGAGACGCGTGCCCCTGGCGGCCAGAAGCTCGCCTTCGTGCGCGTTGATGTCGGCAGCGCCAAGGGCCGCTCCGGCCCGCACGGGAGCAGCAAAGCGCACCTGGGCATCATTGGCAGGTGTTGAGTCTTCAAAGCCCACCACGGCATCGGCTCCTTCCGGAAGCGGCGCGCCTGCCATGATGCGCACGCAGCACCCTTCGGACACGGCCGGAACAGGCCAGGTGCCTGCAGCCACCGTGGCCGTGACGCAAAGATCCACGGGCCGGTCCGGCGCAGCCTGTTCCAGATCCGCACTGCGCACGGCAAAGCCGTCCAGTCTGGAGCGGACAAAGCCTGGCACAGGGAAGGGGGCGTGGATGTCCTTGGCCAGCACGCGATGAACGACCCTGGCCAGCGGAAAGGTATGGACTTCCGGGGCAGGGACAGGCAGGGTGCCAATGATGCGCATGGCGTCGCGTATGGTCTGGGCTCTGGGCAGTGTCGTCATGAAAAACCTCGAAGATGGGCAGCTCCGGCCGATCCTCCTCGCTCCTTCTCGCTCCTCTTGTTTGGGTGTGCGCCCCGCAGGACAGGCGGACAAGGAGGGCAAAAAGAGGACATGAGGCCCTTTGCAGACGGTCGGCTGCGGGCAAAATGGTGCGTTTCTTGTGCGGAAAAGACACTCTTTTTTTGCGACACAAGCCCCAACCTGTCAATTGCCTCTTTCTCGCTTTCCCGCCCTTTCGGTTCAGATTGTGTGACGTCTTTGCCGATCGCTTCGTGACAGGGATCGCCTGCCTTCAGTTGTGCCTGCAGGGCAGGCAGAAGAGCACCATGTGCTTTTTGTGGGGCAGGTACAGGCCGTTTTTGTCAGACACAAGGCGGGCGTCCAGGAAGGCCTCCACGGAATGCTCGTCGTCCAGGCAGGCACTGCTGTAGTAGTGGCGCACAAAGGCCCTGGCGTCCTCCCTGTCCGTCAGAGGCTGGCCAAATTCAAGCTCCAGGGGCACATGTGCAAAGGAGATCCCCCTTTGGCGCAGAAAAGCCTCCACGTCTTCGGCATAGGTCCGCTTGCGGGCCCTTTGCGAGGGGACAAGGGGGGCTTCCTGTCGGCTGCGCACAAGGAAGAGCACACAATTTTTTGCATGGCGCACAAAGTGCGTGCAGAGATCTTCGGCAGAGCCAAAGCTGCAGGCAAGGACCACATCCCACACCCTGTCTTCGGGCAGGGCGAAGACGTCCCTGTGCTCAAAGGAGAGGTGGGTGCACTGTGGTGCAAGCTTCCTTTGGGCAAAGACCGTGCAGCGGGCGTCCTGATCCAGCCCCGTAATGCGAAGGTGGGAGGCCCTGGCCAGTTCCAGGGCAAGAAAGCCGGGGCCGCAGCCAAACTCGGCTACGTCCTTCACGTCCTGCGGGTCTGTACAGGCCAGACAGGCCTTGGCGAGATCCCTGTGAAAAGGGCTCCTTTCTGCGGCCCTGGCATACCAGGCAAGGCTTTGTTCCGTCCAGGTGAACATGGCGTACCTCCCTTTCTTTTCTCGATGCTCTCAATGCTGCCAATGCTCCAGGTGCTCCCTGTGCGTGTGCTGCCGGGGCCTGCCTCTGCAAAGGCTTTGCCTATTCCTGCACCGGCAGTTCCCTGGCCGTGAAGACGCCGCTCTTGCCGCCTTCCTTGCGCAGCAGGCGTACCCTGCGGATGACGATGTCGCGCTGTACGGCCTTGCACATGTCGTAGATGGTGGCGCAGACGGCCTGCACGCCCACAATGGCTTCCATTTCCACGCCCGTGGGGCCCGTGGTCCTGGTCTCGCACAGGCACTGTATGCTTGTGCCCTCGATGCGGAAGCGCACATCCACGGAGCTCAAGGAGAGGGGGTGGCACATGGGGATGAGCTCGGCCGTCTTCTTGGCGGCCATGATGCCGGCAATCTTGGCGCAGGTGAGCACATCGCCCTTGGGCAGAGCGCTTTCCTTGAGAAGCTTCATGGTTGTTTCGTTCAAGTCCACAATGCCCTCGGCCAGGGCAATGCGCTGGGTGGCAGGCTTGTGACCCACATCCACCATCTTGACATTGCCGTCCTGGTCCATGTGGGAAAACTGTGTGTGCTGTTCGGACATGCGTAAGGCTCCTTGGGGTCTGCAAATGTTTTGCGTGTGATGGACTATTTTGACGATTTTTGGACGGAAAGCGTCCCGAGGCGTCTGGCGTTCCCGGGGCCCCGGAAAAGAGAAGGCAGGGGCATGAAAAAGCCGCTTTCCGGACCCTGTGGTTTGCGGCCTGGAAAGCGACTTGTGCCTGAACGTGCATGTGCCAGGTTCTGGCTGGCGCCTGGTTTGCGCGTGTGAACTGTTTAGGACGCCTGGGCTTCGGCTTCTCTCTCCTGCCTGCGTACGCTGATGCGATGCAGCACAATCATGGCCACAATGAGGCAGATAAAGGCCGAGAGGAAGCTTGGCAGGAAGCTTCCGTGGGTAAAGCCTGCCACGCAGTAGCCCACAAAGCAGCAGATGGCGACAAGCGTCGCATAGGGCAGCTGCGTAGCCACGTGTTCTATGTGCGAGCAGCGTGCACCGGCCGAGGACAGGATGGTTGTGTCGGAGATGGGCGAGCTGTGGTCGCCGAACACGCTGCCTGCCAGAGTGGCGGACAGGGCCACGGTGATGATGCTGGGATCAAGGGCCTGGGCAACGGGCACCACGATGGGGATGAGGATGCCGAAGGTGCCCCAGGCAGTGCCTGTGGAGAAGCTCAAGAAAGCTGCCACCAGGAAGATGACCGCAGGCAGGAAGCTTGCAGCAAAGCCGCCGTCCGTGACCACGTGCTGCACAAAGGCAGGGGTGGAGAGCAGATCGCGGCACACGCCGCTGATGGTCCAGGCCAGGACCAGGATGACGTTGGCGGGCAGCATGGCCTTCATGCCCTCGATGCAGCCGTCCAGGAAGGTCTTCATGGAGAGCAGCCCCCTGGGCACAAACTGCAGGAAGGCAACGCTCAGGGCGCCAAAGGAGGCCCAGACCAGGCCCTTGGCAGCCGTGCAGTTGCCGAGGGCTGCAGTGAAGCTGTGATACTTGGGATCATCGCCCCAGTAGCCGCCGTTGTAGAGGAAGCTCAGCACGGCAAAGATGACCAGGGCCAGGATGGGAACGACCATTTCGGCAATGGTGCCCTTGTCCGAGGCTTCCACCCTGTTTTCCTGCTGGGTGCTGACATCGCCAAGCTCGCCCTTCGCAGCCTTGGCTTCGGCTCTGGCCATGGGGCCAAAGTCCAGGTTGAAGCAGGCCACGGCAAAGACCATGACCAGGGAGAGCAGGGCATAGAAATTGTAGGGGATGGTCGACACAAAGGCAGAGAAGTCGCTCGTGAAGGCGCCGGTTGTGGCGAGGCTGCTGCCCACGGCTGCGGCCCAGCTGGAGATGGGGGCAATGATGCAGATGGGGGCTGCCGTGGCGTCTATGATGTAGGCCAGCTTGGCCCTGGAGATCTTCAGGCTGTCCGTGACCGGGGACATGACCGTGCCCACGGTGAGGCAGCTGAAATAGTCGTCAATGAAGATGGTCATGCCAAGGCCACTCGTGGAGAGCAGGGCCGAGCGCTTGGTGGTGATTTTTTTTACTGCCCAGCGTCCGTAGGCCTTGGAACCGCCGGCCAGGTAGACGACGTAGACAAGGGAGCCCAAAAGCGAGCAGAAGACAAGGATGTTGAAATCAACCTTCTTGGCCATGATCTCGAAGGCTGTCTCGACGGTGCCCATGACAATGTTCTCGGCGCCCGTGCCCACGGCATAGATACAGGTCCCGCTGAGCACGCCGAGCATGAGGGAGAAAAAGACTTCCTTGGTTGTCAGGGCCAGCACAATGGCTATGACAGGAGGAAGGATGGAGAGCCAGCCGGCATAATACGCTTCCACAAAAACACCTACCTTCCAGTAAAGAAGCATTGGGTCGGACCAGCCCTTGCTTGCCCCGCAGGCTGGCAGAAGACACTTCTTTCTGACGTATTTTGAGTCGCAGTACTATGGCAGACTCAGGCCCTTAAGGCAAGACGGGGAGAGGAGAAATGTCCGCAGGTTTGTGTACTCCTGTCCTGACAGAGGGCAGCCAGAAGGGGACAAGCCTTGTGGACTCGCACGGGCACTCTGTGCCGGCCTGTCGCTCAGCCCTTACAAAAATCGTGCCCAGGACGCTCTTCCCTGGCCGGCCTGAGCAGGTGCTTTCCGGAATGAGGCCCTGGCTTGCAGGCAGAGGCCAGCAGTATGGTCACGTTTTTATTTGGATTAGTGACAAAAAATAATTTAAGTAATAACAATATATTATATGTAAAAATGCTCTTGTGCTCCGGAAAAAGTTTGTCACGAATATTGACAAAAAGCGGGAAAAGACTATCTTCCCTCCTGTCATGAACGCACAGCCTTCTCTTTCTGATTCCCACAGCCGCATGGTGAGCTACCTGCGCTTTTCGGTGACAGATCGCTGCAATCTGCACTGTCTCTACTGCCGTGGGCTGAACGAGGAGCACGTCCTGCCTCATGACCATCTCCTCACCTACGAGGAAATTCTCCGTCTTGCGGACATCGCCTGGGATTTGGGCATACGCAAGGTGCGGCTTACAGGCGGGGAGCCCTTTGCGCGCAGGGACTGCACACATCTGCTTTTGAGCCTGCGCGAGCGCTTTCCCGATCTCAACCTGCGCGTCACCTCCAACGGCACCCTGATCAGGCCCCATCTCAAAAGCCTGAAAGAGGCCCGTATCAATGCGGTCAACCTCTCCATCGACAGCTTTGACAGGGCCACCTTTGCCCGCATCACGGGCAGGGACCTGCTCTGCGAAGTCCTGGACGTCCTGGAGGAACTCTTGAGCCTTGGCATCCGGGTCAAGATCAATGCCGTGGCCATGAAGGGGATCACTGATGTGCAGCTGCCCTCCTTCCTCAAAGCCATAGAGCGCTGGCCCGTGGATGTGCGCTTCATCGAGTTCATGCCCATGGGCTCGGGCACGCTCTGGCAGGAGACCATCTTCCTGTCTGCCGACGAGCTTGTGCAGAAACTGCAGAGCCTGTCCTCTCTTGAGGCTGTTCGTGAACGCCACAAGGATCAGGGACCTGCCCAGATGTACACAGTGGACGGCTGCAAGGGACGCATAGGCATCATTTCCGCCCTGTCCCACCACTTCTGTGATTCCTGCAACCGCCTGCGCATCACAAGCGACGGCAATCTGCGCACCTGCCTCTTTGCCGATGCCATGACGCCGCTGCGCGATCTCTTGCGCGACCCCGATGTGCGCAACGAGGACATAGCCGCAGTCATCCGCAACGCCCTGGCCACCAAGCCCGTGGGGGCGGAACTGCTCAAGGCCAAGAGGGCCATAGCCGTGGCCCAGGGCCACATGGACAGTATTGGCGGCTAGAGGGTCGGCGCCTTTTTGCTCCGCCAGGGGCACGAGCGCTGCCGATCCGCCGACAATCGCTCCAAAGACACTGCGAATCCTTAAACAACTCTACTATATATATTCAAGAGGTATCTCTCATGCTGACAAGCGCCCGCAACCGTTTTGAAGGAACCGTTTCCAAGCTCATCCCCGGTGCCATCAACGATGAAGTCGTCCTGAAGCTCGCTTCCGGCGAGGAAATGGTGGCCACCATCACCAAGGAAAGCACAGCCAAGCTGGGTATCTGCGAAGGCAAGTCCGTTCTTGCCCTGGTCAAGGCAAGCTTTGTGGTGCTCCTGAGCGATGCCGAAGACTATGTCTTCTCCACCCGCAATGTCTTCACCGGCACCGTCACCGACGTGCGCAAGGGCCAGGTGGCCACCGAAGTGGTGCTTGAGACCGCCAGTGGTCTTGCCCTGACCTCCACCATCACCGTGGAGAGCGCCGACGCCATGAAGATTGAAAAGGGCGCCACCCTGTCTGCCGCCGTGAAGGCCACTGCCGTCATCCTGGCCGTGAAGAAGTAGGCTGCCCAGTTTTTTGAAAGAGACGGAAAGGCCTGGCCCTCGTGTGCGTGCGCACGGGGGTTGGGCCTTCCTCCATGTTTCGGGCATGAGAACGAGGGGTGTTCCCCTTGCGCTCATGCCCTTTCCTGCGTTTTTGAGGGGCTGCGCCGGCGGCAGAGCCCGGCCTGCCGTGAGCCGGGTCTTGTGATGCGTCTGCCCAATGCCTTTGGCGGATGCGTTCTGGCGAGACGTTGTTGCGGGATGTCCTTGCGCGGCATCCGGGGACTTTGTCCCGCAGACACGTGCGCCTTTGCCAGACTGTGCCCTTGTGTGCAACACTGCCGCTGCATCCCTGTGTCCTTTGGGCACACCCCTGTCAACGCATGCAACCATAGAGGCTTTTCTATGAGAGGCTTTTCCATGAAGAGAGAAACAACGCTCCTGTCCCGGAATGATTCCGGTCTCTGTTCTTTGAGCAAACGGTCTTCAAGACGCGTCTTCTGCCAGGCTGCGGTCGCAGCGATCCTTGTGTCCAGCCTGCTTCTTCCTGCCTCAGGTGTCCGCGCTGCCGAAAGCCTGCATATCCTGGCTGCCACCTATCCGGCCTATCTTGCCACCCTGACGGCTGTGCAGGGCATAGAGAGCGTGGAGTGCGAGCTGCTTGTGGCGGCCAGCCGCGGCTGTCCCCACGACTATGCCATGAGCCCGCAGGATCGCATGAAACTTGAAAAAGCCCAGGTGCTGGTGCTCAACGGCGCAGGTTTTGAGCCCTTCCTGGACGAGAGGCTCCTTTCCTCCCTCAAGGCCTTGAAGATAGAGGCAGGCAAGGGGCTGCCAGACCTTGCCTGCCCCGAGCCCCTGGCAGCGGATCATCACGGCCACAAGCACGGGGAAGCGGGCGGCAATCCCCACTATTTTTCAAGTCCCGTGCGCTTTGGCCACATGGTGAGCACCATTGCCCTCTCTCTGGGCGAGGAATTTCCGGCCCTGAGAGACAGGCTGCAGGCCAACGCCCTGTCCTTTGCGAAGAAGGTCCAGGCCCTGGAAAAGGAGATGCAAGCCCTCTCGGGAAGCGGCGTGCAGGTCATTCTGCAGCACGACACCCTTTCCTGGTTCTTCCATGACATGCATCTGCCCGTTGCTGCCGTGCTGCAGCAGGGCAGCGAGGAGGGGCCTTCGCCGGCCCTGCTCCTGGCCCTGGCCGGCCGCATCAAAAAGGAGGGCAAGCCCTGCCTGCTCGTGAGCGAACCGCAGTTTGCGGGCAAGTCCCTGAATGTGCTGGCACAGGAGACCGGAGCTGCCAGGGTGGCTCTTGATCCTGTGGTCTCGGGGCCTGTGACCTTTGCAGGCACTGCCGGGGACTACTACCTTGGCGTCATGCAGGCCAATATCAAGGCCGTGACCCAGGCCCTGAAAAAATAGAGGCCCCAAGGGGGCTTTCTGTGGGGACCCTCAAGGGCTCACGCACTTGGCAAGGGCCGCTGAGACGCACACCAGAAAGAGCGCAGAGCCTGCTTTCCTTCGATGCTCTCATCTGACGCAGCGATGCCAAGGCAGGCTTTCTCAATTTCTGCGTCACTCTACCATGTGCCGTCCTTTCCCAACGTTGGCGCAGCCGCGTAGGGGCTATGAACCGAAATGTGACACTCTCAGAAAAATTGTCTCTGCCTGCTTGACAGAAGAGGCCTCCTGCGTGTAGCACAATTCCTGTCGCTTCATTTCGGAGCGACACACTTTCAAATCAAATCTCGTCAGGAATCCATGATGCACGCCTTCTTTACAACAACCATTTTCCTCCAGACCAGCTCTCAGGCTGGCTTCTGGTGGTGGCGTTGTGCAGGGAAGGGAGTGCGGCAGGCTCTCTAGCCTGCACTCGTGGTCCGCATAGTTCAACGCCGTCCCTTCCTTGAACAAATCCAAGGAAGGGACGGCGTTTTTTTTTTGGTCTTTTTTCAAAGCGTGCTTTCTCTCTTTTCAGCAACTCTTTTTCTTCAGGTTTTCTTCGAGGTGTCTTGCCATGAGTTCGTCCATTTGTTCGTCCGGCGCTGTGTCCTCATCCCAGGACGCACCGGCCAGCAGGGGCCTTGTCCTGCGGCAGAAGGCGCGTCTTCTGCCTGCCGATATGGACACACCCATCAGTCTTTTCATGGGGATGGTCGGTGCCGGTGACGGCATCCTTCTGGAAAGTGCAGCCGTGGACGGACGCTGGGGGCGCTACAGCATTCTGGCCTGCGACATGCTGCTCATCCTTTCCTGCCACAAGGGCAGGCTTGCATTGTCTGTACAGGACGACAGGCTCTCTTCGCTGAAAGAATTGGAAGGTCTGCCCTTTGCCGAGGGTCTGAGAGCCCTGATGCGCCTGGTCACCATACAGGCCCCCGAAGGCATGGCGGATCTGCCGCCCATAACCCGCGCCCTCTACGGCTACCTGGGCTTCGAGATGGCAGCGATCTTCAACCCGAAGCTTGCTTCCTGCATGCCCGTGGACGAGGCAGAATGCCAGCTCGCCCTGCCTGGCACCATCCTGGTCTTTGACCATGTCTACAACAGGCTCTGCCAGATAAGTCTGGACGAGTTTTGCGATGTACGCTCGGCCCATGAGGCAAGCCATTTTCCGGGCCAGCGGGATGCAGGCAGCTCAGAGCCCCTGGCCGAGCCCGACGCCCAGGGCTATCAGGAAACAGTGCGGCGTATCCGGCAGCTTTTGCAGCAGGGCGAGGCTATACAGGTAGTGCCCTCCGTCCACTTCTCCCAGCCTTTCCGTGGTGACGGCTTTGGCCTCTACCGCCGCATGCGCAGGCTCAATGCCTCGCCCTACATGTTCTACATGCATCTGCCAGGGATAAGCCTCCTTGGCTCGTCGCCAGAAGTCATGGTGCGCTGCTCGAAGGGCGATCTGCATCTGGCCCCCATTGCCGGGACACGCCCCAGAGGCCGGGACGATTTCGAGGACCATCAGCTCGAGCTTGACCTCCTCTCCGATCCCAAGGAACGGGCCGAGCACGTGATGCTGGTGGATCTGGGGCGCAACGACCTTGGCCGCATTGCCGAAAAGGGCAGTGTGCATGTGGACCGGCTCATGCAGATAGAGCGCTTCTCCCATGTCATGCACCTCACAAGCCAGGTCTCTGCCAGACTCAAATCCGGCCTCGATGCCGTGGATGTCCTGGCAGCCACCTTCCCTGCAGGCACCGTGTCCGGAGCGCCCAAGATTCGCGCCATGGAGATCCTGCGCGAGATGGAAGGCCGGCCCAGGGGCCCCTATGCCGGCAGCATCGGCTGGATCGGTCTGGACCGCGAGAGCGTGAGCCTGGACATGGGCATTACCATACGCAGCATGTGGATCCGCAACGGCCGCCTCAACTGGCAGGCAGGGGCCGGCATCGTCCACGATTCCGTGCCCGAGCAGGAGTGGAAGGAAGTATGCAACAAGTCGGCCATCATGCGTCAGTCGCTGCTGAACACAGAGGAGGGGGCCCATGTTTCTCTTCATCGATAATTACGATTCCTTTACCTACAACCTGGTCCAGTACTTTCAGAGTCTTGGGGAAGACCCGGTCGTGTACACCAATGACGATCCCCGCCTGCTCGATCTGGCCCTCTCCGGCACCATCGACAAGGTGGTCCTCTCCCCAGGGCCAGGGCATCCTGCAAAGGCAGGCCTCTGCCTCGAATTCCTGAAGCGCCTGCCGCACACCGTGCCTGTGCTGGGCGTCTGCCTGGGCCATGAGCTCCTGGGCCTGTACGGCGGAGCAGAAGTCACTGTCGGCCCTGTCATCATGCACGGCATGCAGAGCGACATCACCCACGAGGGCACGGGGCTCTTTGACCATGTGCCCAGTCCCATGCGCGTGGGCCGCTACCACAGCCTGGTGGTTGTGGCCGAGAACGACGAAAAGCTTCCCTTCAGGGTGACGGCCAGAGCTCCTGCAGGCGAAGTCATGGCCCTGGAATACAAGGATCGCCCCTGGGTCGGGGTGCAGTTTCATCCGGAATCCGTGCTCACCCAGGACGGCCTGCGCCTGCTCTCCAACTTTCCGGGCCGCCTTGTGACAGGCGGCAGAGCTCCGGAGGAACTTCCCGAGAGTGCGGCCGAATCCGTGTCCCTCAAGGTGCTCATGGAGCGTCTGGCCTGTCATCAGGATCTTGAGGCCAACATGGCTCAGGAAGGTTTCGAGAAGCTCATGGACGGAGAGATGACCCAAGCCCAGGCAGGCGCCTTCCTCATGGGCCTGAGAGCCAAGGGCGAGACCCCGCTCGAGCTCTCCTATGCCGTGCGGGCGGCTCTGGCCAGGGCTGTGCCCGTGCCTCCGCTGCCCGAAGGCTGCATTGATGTGGTGGGCACAGGCGGGGATGGCCGCAATTCCTTCAACTGTTCCACAGCCACCTGCCTCACCCTGGCCGGCATGGGCTACCCTGTGGCCAAGCACGGCAACAGGGCGGCCTCGTCCACCAGCGGATCGTCCGATGTGCTCCAGCTGCTGGGCCTTCCCATGGAAGAAGATCCCAAAAAAGTCATAGAACATATCCGGCAGACCAACTTCGGCTTCTTCTTTGCGCCTTATTTCCACCCCTCCTTCAAGTACGTGGGATCCACGCGCAGGGATCTGGCCATACGCACCCTCTTCAACATCCTGGGCCCCATGATCAATCCGGCCAGGCCCCCCTATCTGCTCATGGGCGTGGCCAGACCCGAACTTGTGCGCCTCATGGCCGACACATTGTGCCAGTCCGGCCATTTGCGCCGGGCGGCCGTGGCCTACGGGGCCGGCGGCTACGACGAAGTGACGCCCATGGGCCCTGCCACGGTCATCCTCATGGAACGGGGCAGGCTCTCCTTCCTGCCCCTTGATCCCGCAGAGTACGGGATCAAGCCTTGCAGCGAGGAGGATCTCGCTGTGCACTCCAGGGAGGAAGCCCTTTTTGTCCTTGAGGAACTTCTTCAGGGACGGGGCCCGCAGCCCATGAAGGACATGGTGGCCCTCAACACAGGACTTGCCCTGCATCTCGTGGAACCGGGCCTTACCCTTGCCCGGTGCATGGAAAAGGCCAGGGAGGCCGTGGAAGGCGGTGCAGGCAAAGGCTTTGTGCCCGAGGCGCACAGGGAACAGGCCATGGAACACAGGAGGGGTGATCTGGAAGGAGCAGCCTCATGAGTGCAGCAAAAGAAAGGAGCGTGTCCGCAGCAGGCGGCCAGGCAGACACGCAGGATCCGGCGGCCGGGCAGGGCGGAGGGCGGCTTGAGCGCTTTCGCGTGGCCAAGGCCCGGGAGATCGCGGCCCTGAAGGAACGAAGCCGCCCCTTTGTGCCCTATGGGGGGCCGCGACCTGGTTTTGGCCAGGTCCTGACCAAATTCGGGTCTGGTTCCCTGGCCGTCATAGCCGAGTTCAAGCAGGCCTCGCCCTCGCAAGGGGCCATCTGCTCCTCGCTGACTGTGGAGGAGGTGGCCTGCGCCTATGCAGGACATGGCGCTTCGGCCCTCTCCATCCTCACCGAAGAAGCGTACTTTGCAGGGCGCCTTGAGTATCTGACCCGTGCCCGCAGGGCTCTGGATAAAGGCGGCTTTGCCTCAATGCCCCTGTTGCGCAAGGACTTCCTTTTTGATCCCCTGCAGATTGAGGCGACGGCAGAAACTCCAGCCTCGGCCTTTCTGCTCATTGTGCGCCTGACTCCTGATGTGCAGGAGCTGCGCACGTTGCGCGAGCTTGGGGCGCGCCATGGGCTTGAGGCCGTGGTGGAGGTCTTTGACGCCGAGGATCTGGAACTGGCACGTTCAAGCGGAGCCCGCCTCATCCAGGTCAATGCCAGGGATCTGGAAAACCTGGCCGTGGACAGGCAGGCCTGTCTTGCCCTGAAGAGGGCTGCAGGAGAACGCAGGGATGAAGTCTGGATTGCGGCTTCAGGGATGGATCGCCACGAGCATTTGTGTGCTGCAAAAGACGCAGGCTATGCAGCAGCCCTGGTGGGCACGGCCCTCATGCGCAACGGGACTCCGGGAGAGAGCCTGGCAGCCTTGTTGCAGGGGCCTCGTCCAGACAGAGGATCTTCTGCAGAGTAGGAGGCTCCCATGTTTTTCAAAGTCTGCGGCCTGCGCAGGCAGGAAGACCTCGATGCCGCCTGGCAGCTTGGCTTTGCCCTGTGCGGCTTCATCTTCGCCGAAAAAAGTCCGCGCTTCCTTGCTCCGCACAAGGCCGGGCTCCTTGATTCCCGCACTCTTGTACGAGTGGGCGTTTTTGTGCACAACAGAGTCAGGGAGATAGAGGAAGCGGCCCGCACGGCCCGCCTCGACCTGCTGCAGCTGCACGGGGGCCAGGAAGCATCCTGCCTGGAGGAACTCGCAGCCCTCTTTGGCCCGCAGCGTCTCATCAGGGTCGTCTGGCCCGAACGCTCTGCCAGTCCTGAAGTCTTGCAAAAGGAGCTGGACAAGGCGGCCCCCTTTTGCGGGCACTTTCTGGTCGATGCCGGATCGGACTGGGGTGGTCATGGCACCCGCCTTGACGTGCACCCCCTGACACGGCTTCATTTCCCGAGGCCCTGGATCCTGGCAGGGGGGCTTGCGGCCGATGCCCTGGACAAGGTTGCAGCTCTGCCCAGAGAGCAGCGCCCGGCAGGGCTTGATTTCAATTCCAGGCTGGAATCGGCGCCTGGCTGCAAGGAGGAGCACCTTATGAAGGCCGTGTGCGACAGGGCCCGCAGCCTTGGACTTGGACCTGCCCCCTTTGCTTCCATTGACAGGGCCTGCATGCCCTGAAAGGCGGCAGGACTGTTCAAGCAGGCGCAAAGACGGTATCCTGTTTCAACCACAACCATGGGGCCTGTGCTGCCCCGCACAAGCTCATCTTCTCGAGAGAATCTTCTCAAGATTATCTTCTCAACATCACGATCACTCTAAAGGAGGACGTGCACGCATGCCCAAAGCCCGGGCTTTGGGCGAATGCACGAAAACTGCCATGAATATCAAATATTACGGTGACTACGGCGGCTGTTTTGTGCCGGAAATCCTCATGCCGCCCCTGCTGGAAGTGGAAAAGGCCATGGAAGAAATCCTGCCCACGGAGGACTTCCAGAACGAACTCAACGATCTGCTGCACAACTATGCGGGTCGCGAGACACCCCTGACCTTCTGTCCCACGCTCTCGAAGGAGCTTGGCTTCAATCTCTGGCTCAAGCGCGAGGATCTTGTGCACACAGGTGCCCACAAGATGAACAATACCCTGGGCCAGGCCCTCCTTGCCAAGCGCATGGGCAAGAAGGCCCTGCTGGCCGAGACCGGTGCCGGCCAGCATGGTGTGGCCACGGCCGCAGCCGCTGTCAGGCTGGGGCTCAAGTGCACCATCTTCATGGGCGCCGAGGACGTGGAGCGCCAGTCCATGAACGTCATGCGCATGCGCGTCTTTGGCGCGGACGTGCACGCCGTGGACAACGGTACCCGTACCCTCAAGGATGCCATCAACGACGCCCTGCGCTACTGGATCAGCAATCAGGACACTACCCTCTACTGCTTTGGCACGGCCGCAGGCCCCCATCCCTTCCCGGAACTAGTGGCCCGCTTCCAGAGCGTCATCGGCACCGAGGCCCGCAGGCAGTGCCTGGAGCGCTTTGGCTGCCTGCCCGATGCCGTGGTGGCCTGCGTGGGTGGCGGTTCCAATGCCATCGGCATCTTCCGCGGCTTTCTGGACGACATGAGCGTGCGCCTCATCGGCGTGGAAGCGGCCGGCACGGGCGAGCCCGGATCCTTCAACTCGGCGCCTCTGAACATGGGCACCCCGGGCGTGCTCCATGGCAACCGCACCATGCTTTTGCAGACAAAGGACGGGCAGATCGAGCCTTCGCACTCCATTGCGGCCGGTCTGGACTACCCTGGCGTTGGTCCGGAACACGCCTATCTGCGCGATGTACACCGCGCCATGTACGGCATGGTGCGTGATGGCCGGGCCCTGGAAGCCTTCCAGCGCCTCTCCCGCAGCGAGGGCATCCTGCCTGCCATGGAATCCTCCCATGCCCTGGCCTGGGTCTTTGATCACCCGGACGAGCTGCCCAAGGGCGGCAATGTCGTGGTCAACCTCTCCGGCCGCGGCGACAAGGACATGGACATAGTCAAGAAGTATCTCGGGCACGTCTACGGATTCGCGGACGAAGAGAAGCAGGAGGCCTAAGTCATGCACATTCTAGAAGAGAAGATCCGCCAGGCCATGGCCGAGGACCGCTATGCCGTCATTCCCTTCCTGACCGCGGGCTTTCCCGACAGGGATGCCTTCTGGCGTGCCCTGGGCGAGCTGGACAGCCACGGTGCGGACATCATCGAAATAGGCGTGCCCTTTTCCGATCCAGTGGCCGACGGTCCGGTGGTCGAGTCTGCGAGCCGCCAGGTGCTCTCCGACGGCATAACCCTGGCAAGCATCCTGGAAGGCCTGCGCCTGCGCAAGGACTACTTCAAGGCCGGCCTGGTACTCATGGGCTACCTCAACCCCTTCCTGCAGTACGGCTTTGACAAGCTGGCACAGGATGCCGCCGAGGCCGGCGTGAGCGGCGTCATCATCCCCGATCTGCCCTACGAGGAGGCAGCCCCCTACCGCGAGGCCCTGAAGGCCCGGGGCATTGCCCTCATCTCCCTGGTTGGTCCCAATACAAGCGAGGAGCGCATGAAGCTCTACGCTTCGGTGAGCGAAGGCTATGTCTACGTCATCTCCGTGCTGGGCACCACGGGCGAGCGCTCGGCCGTGGCGCCCAAGGTGGCCGAAGTCGTGGCACGGGCACGGAAGTGCTTTGACCTGCCTCTTGCCATGGGCTTTGGCTTCTCTTCCCCGGATCAGCTGGGTGTCCTGCCCGAAAGCGGCCAGCCCGACGCCGTGGTCTTTGGCAGCGCCCTTGTGCACTTCCTGCGCGATGGCCATTCGGCCGAGGAATTCATGCAGCGCTGGGAAGGAGCGAAGAGCCGCCGCATCCACAAGTCTTAAGTACAGGCGGATCCCGCCTTGCGGGATCCCGAGCCGGGCCTGAAGGCCTGGCACTTCAAAAAGAGTCCGTCTGAAAGAGTCCGCCCGAAAGCGTCCGTCTGGCGCAAGGGAAGAACGCTTGGCCGGGCTCTTTTTTTTGCGGAACGAGACCCCTGTGCAGCCTCAGGGCAGGGCGCTTTCCGGGGCTTGCCAAGGCGCAAAAAAACAGGGATATTGCCCCCGTGCAAGGCACCTGTCCCGCCTGCACGGGCATGGAAAAGAACCTGCCGCTTCCCTTGCTGTTCCTCTTGTTTCCATTGTTTCCCTGTCCCCTGTTTTTCCCCGGAGCCGTCTTCATGCCCTTTGTGTCATGGTCCCAAGAGCCGGTGTACAGACACCCGATTCCTGCCGTGCGCCCTCTGGCCTGCAGGACACAGGGGCCCGCTTCAAGGCCTGGGCATAAGGGGGGGCGGCTGCTCATTCCTGTCCTTCTTCTTGCGACCCTGTTCGGTGTCCCGCTTGTGCCGGCAAACCAGAGCCTTGCCGCCCAGGTTGCGGCAGCACAGGGGACGGAACAGGGAAAGGAAATGGAAATGGGCAAGCAGGGGAGCGACGGCTTTGCCCGGGTCTTTCGCACCGTGTCCTTGCGCAGGCCCATGAAGCTCTTCCCCTTCTGGACAAAAGCCCTTGCCAGGGACAGGCAGAATCCCATCTTTCTGGAAGACAAGGTCCTGCGCGGCAAGAAGACCTGGAAGGATCTCCAGGGCGAAGTGAAGGAGAAGTCAGGCCTGGAGCTCGCCCGCGCCGTGAACCGCTTCTGGAATGCCTTTCCCTACATAGAGGACATTCGTAACTGGAAGAAGCAGGACTACTGGGCAGCGCCGTACGAGTTTTTGAAGAAGTCGGGCGACTGCGAGGACTATGTCATTGTCAAGTATCTGACGCTGCGCCAGTTGGGAGTTGCGGCCAGGGACATGCGCATCCTGGTCGTGAACGATACCTTCCGCGGGCTGGCCCACGCCGTCCTTGGCGTCAACGTAGGCGGCACGGTCTATATCCTGGACAATGTCTCCAATGCTATCCTCTCCCATGACAAGCTTGGCCAGTACAGGCCGCAGTTTTCCGTCAATGAGGACAATGCCTGGATGCATGTGCGGGGCAAGAAAAAGTAGGCCCGGCCCCTGACGAAACAGGAAACCGGACATGAAGAGCGTGGAGCATGCGGTCAGGAAGGCCTCATGGCTTTTGCCTGAAGAGCTGCCGCGATACAAGCGCAAAGTTCAGGAGAGACAGAAGGCAGCCCAGGATCAACGCTGCTGGGGAATGGTCTCCTCGGTGACAGGCGCGGGAGCGGACCCTGTGCACTTTACCGTCCGCATTGTCCAGTATGAGGACGAGCGCGAACGCATTCTGAGCCTCATTGCTTTGTTGGGCGAGCGTATCGACCTTCAGTCAGGCCTCTTCAACTCCCGGGCCACGCAGACCTGTGCCTGCTCCCTCCCCCTGGGCGATGTGCAGATGTGCGTTTCCCTGCCCGCGGGGCACAGGGTGGCCGCACACGAAATGCTGCGTCTTGAGGATCTGCACCATGAGAGGCTCATGATGATACGATGAGGCGATACGGCCATCCTCGATGTCTTTGCAGGCAGGCTGGCCCGAGAGCATCCGCAGAGACACAGAGAGGAAACGGACTCTTTCTGCGACAGAGAGACCTTCAATGCCTGTGCGCAAGGCGGCGCCCTGCTGCTCGGCCTGGAGGCCTGGAAGGGTGTGCACCCGGGGCTTGTGCCCCTGCCTCTGGATGTGCGCATTCCCTGTGGCGTGCTTGGCCCCCGCAAGCCATTGCAGACTGAGGCCAGCTTTCTGCGCCGGCTGCCAGGGGACGGGAGCAGCAGGGGACAGCGTGACAAGGGGTTTTGCCCCTGGGGACTGCTCAAGGCTCCGGCATCAGAGGCCGGCCGGATTGTGGCCGTAAAAAAAAGAGGACAGTGGCCGCCGTTTCCCTGTTGCGGGAAGAAGGTCGGTCACCGTCCCCTGTTCTGTATCAAGTGCTGCTTGTCCTAGCCTGCAGGCTGGGCCGCAGGATCAGCCCCGGGCTCGGAGCCCTGATGGGGTTCGGGCTTGGCCGGTTCCTGCATGAGCCGGTCTATGTCTTCGCCCGTGATGGTTTCCTTTTCCATGAGGGCTGCGGCTATGCGGTGCAAAATGGGCAGATTTTCGGTGAGCAGGGCGTGGCAGCGGCTGTGGGCTTCCTCCACGATGCGCTTGACTTCCTCGTCCACCAGCTTGGCGGTCTTTTCGCTGTAGTTCTTGTTCTGCACCCATTCCCGGCCAATGAAGACTTCCTGGCCGGTCTCGCCAATGGTCACCGTGCCGATGGCATCGCTCATGCCCCATTCGCAGACCATCTTGCGGGCTATGTTGGTGACGCGCTCGATGTCATTGGAGGCACCGGTGGTCACGTTCTTGAAGATGATTTCCTCGGCAACGCGGCCGCCCAAAAGCATGACCAGCATGTTGCGCAAGAAGGACCTGGCATAGCCGTGCCTGTCTTCTTCCGGCAGCTGCATGGTGATGCCGAGGGCCCTGCCTCTGGGGATGATGCTCACCTTGTGCACGGGATCCTGGCCTGGCAGGAGCTTGGCAGCCAGGGCATGGCCGCCCTCGTGGTAGGCCGTGATGCGCTTTTCCTCTTCGGAGAGCATCAGGCTTCTGCGCTCCCGGCCCATGAGGATCTTGTCCTTGGCGAACTCGAAATCCTGCATGTTGACCAGATCCTTGTTCTTGCGGGCTGCCTGCAGGGCGGCCTCGTTCACAAGGTTTTCCAGATCGGCTCCGGAAAAGCCGGGTGTGCCGGCAGCAAGCTTTTCGATATCCACGTCCTTGTCCAGGGGGATCTTTTTGGTGTGCACAAGCAGGATCCGGCTTCTGCCGGCCCTGTCGGGGGTCGAGACCACCACCTGCCTGTCAAAGCGGCCCGGACGCAGCAGGGCCGGATCCAGGACATCCGGGCGGTTGGTGGCGGCAATGAGGATAACGCCCTCGTTGGACTCGAAGCCGTCCATTTCCACGAGCAGCTGGTTCAGGGTCTGCTCGCGTTCGTCGTGGCCGCCGCCAAGGCCGGCGCCGCGCCTGCGACCCACGGCATCGATTTCGTCGATGAAGATGATGCAGGGGGCGTTCTTCTTGCCCTGTTCAAAGAGGTCGCGCACGCGGGAGGCGCCGACACCCACGAACATTTCCACAAAGTCCGAGCCCGAGATGGAGAAGAAGGGCACGCCGGCTTCGCCGGCCACAGCGCGGGAGAGCAGGGTCTTGCCTGTGCCTGGAGGGCCCACCAGCAGGACGCCCTTGGGAATGCGGGCGCCAAGGCGGGTGAACTTCTTCGGATTGGAGAGAAATTCCACCACTTCCTTGAGCTCGTCCTTGGCCTCGTCCACGCCGGCCACGTCGGCAAAGGTTACGCGGTGCTGGGCGTCTTCCTGCTTCAAAAGCTTGGCCTTGGATCGACCGAAGCTGAAGATGCGGCCGCTGCCGCCCATGCCGCCCTGCATCTGGCGCATGAGATAAAGCCAGACAAAGATGAGCAGCACCATGGGCAGGGCCGAAAGCAGGATGGTCATGTACCAGGGCTGGCCGTCCAGGGGCTGGGCCTTGATCTCCACCTTCTTGTCCAAGAGATGGGAGAGCATGCCCGCATCCCTGGGGGCAAAGGCGGTCACGTGCTGGCCGTCAGTGGTCTGGGCCGTGAGCTCCTGGCCCTGTATGGTCACAGAGGCAATCTGGCCCCTGTCCACCTGGTCGAGCAGAGCACTGTAGGAAATGGCATTGGAGGTTGTCTGTTGCTGTGAGTCATAGAGCATGAAGAGTCCGAGAATGATGAACCCCCACAGCACCATATTTCGCATGGATCGATTCATTATGTGCAAAGCCTGGCTTTTTTCCGCCGTAAAGGGCAGGGGAAGCGGCCTTCCTCCTTGTGCAGGGCAAAAGCCTTGAGGTTGAGTGTTTACCTGGATGTTTGTCCCTGAAAAAAAAGAATAAGCAGGCCCCTGAAGGAGGCCCGGCAGCAGATGAGGCTCAAGGCCCAGGGATCGGTTTCTTTTCTTGTCATTTGAACCATCCGGAGTGCGAGACTCCGGGGCGGGCGCGAGGGCTCTCAGGCCACTTTCTCCTGTTTCCTTGGAAACAGGAGAAGGCGTGCATAAGGTCAGGCCCATGGAGGCCAGGCCCGCAGGACTCAAGCTATCCTTTTTGAGAGTCTTGGGCAATCTGTTTTCTGCTGTACGTCATGCGACTGTGCGGCAGAAAGGGCAGCGTGCACAGACAAGAGTAAGTCCTCTGCGCCATTTGTCCATTTGTGCGAAAGGACAGGACACACAAGGGGCAGGGGGCACGAAGGCCTGGGGCTCATCATAACTCATGGTCATGGAGAAGGCCTTTGCCCTGGATCCCTGGGCAGCAAAAAAGGACAAGGGAGTGCTGTCTTGCGCTCGCTTGTCCTTTTGGAGGATCAAAAAATGTCAGGGAGAGCTCTTGGCCGCGACGGGCCGGGCTGTGGGCAGAGAGTTCTGTGCGCCTTGTTGGGCGCACCTCCTGTCCCTCTCGTCCTTAGAAGATGGTGTTGCTGGTGGCAAAGGCCCAGTTGAGGCTGCCGGCGACCACGGCAACGCCCAGCCAGGAAGCGAGGCCGTGGATGCGATCCTTTGTGCGGCACAGGAAGGCGGCATTGGGGGTCAGGATGCTGGTCAGGGCAAGGACAAGAGCAGCCCAGAACAGGACAACAAGGGCAAATTCGATGAAGGCCATATATATTTCCTCTTGGAAAGCTTGATTGATGCAGCCTGAAAAAAAGGCAGGTTGTTCCTGAAGGAATCGGGGGGAGAATTTCCGTTCCCTTGCGGCCGCCTTCTATGAACCTCTTCCCCTTCAATGTCAACAGATTTTTTGAAAAATATTTGCAAAGAATTTCATATGGTTGTCTCTTGTTCCCTCTTTCTCAAGAAGGCCTGAAAAAAGGTGTGTGCCTGCCGTGCTCAGCCGCAGGAGGGGCAGGGCTGCTGAAAACCTGCGCTCTGGAGACGCGTGCCATGAGCTCCAGAAAAGCAAAGGAAAAACAGCGGCAAGGGGTGTTTGCCCCGACATTGGGCAGGACGGATTGGGATATGTTCAATCCGTGAAGTATTACAGACAACTAATGAGAATGATTTACTTTTTAGTTGCAGTTTTTGTCCCTGGCCTGCGGTGTGGCTGCATGTGCAGGGGCTCACCGCGCACTTATGGGAGCGCACGAAAGCAGTCACGGGCAAGCGCTTGCACTGAGTCGGAAGCGACTCAGGATGGAGGCTGTACAATCTTCAGGAGATTCATGCCGATCCAGGCATGAGACATGCATCAGGCAGAACGGTGCCCAGATGTTAAGCTGTCGGAGACTCAAACCTTGTTCCAAAAATCACGGCTCCGGAAACAGGGGGCTGCGGTCCTGTCCTGGGGTGTTCGTTCCTGCACTCCAGGCAAGGATCACGGAGGGGCTCAGGGAAAGGTCTGAATGCCCTTGTCGTCCATTGCGGGCAGTTCAGGCACAGGACAAAAGGCCTTGTACAAAAGCCGCCCGGGCTGCTAGACTTGTGATGGGACCAGAAGGAAGGGGCCTTCAGGGCATGCGCAAACGCCCGGCCCGCCGTTCCCGGTCTTCTTTACAGAGAACGGTCTCCCTGCTCTCGGGTTCTTTTTTGTTAAAGCTCTTCCCATAAGGAGGATGGTATGGACACTGCTGCACAAGAATTTGCGGCCTTTTTGAATGAATGGACCACCGACCCCTGCGGCGCCAAGGACGTGCTGCTGCGTTTCCGCGATCTTCTGTCAGGCCTTGAGGGCGTGAGCCTTTCCTACCGCTGCCGTCCCGGTGTCAGCTACTCCATTCGTGCCACGGGCAAGGCCCAGAGCAAGCGCGAGCTTTTTGTCCTTGTGGATGTGGTCGACGACGATCCTGCCAACCGCTGGCTCTCCGTCTGCTTCTATGCCGACCTCATCACCGACCCCGAGGAAAAGGGCGACTGGGTGCCTGAGGGCCTGTTTGGCGAAGACGCCAACTGCTTCAACTACGATGAGCCCGATCCTGCCATGGAGGCCTACATTGCCGAGCGTCTGCGCGAGAGCGCCGCTGCTGCCTGCAAGGACGGCGCCAAGTAGGCAGGTCTCTCATTGTGAGCATTTTTGTTGCCATAGACTTTGAGACAAGCGGGAAGGAAGCCAACGCGGCCTGCTCCGTAGGCATGGTGCGCATAGAAAACGGCCGTTTGACACGGACCTTTTCAAGCCTCATCAGGCCGCCTTCTTCCCGCGTGCTCTTTTCCTGGGTGCACGGGCTCACCTGGGCCGACCTGTGCCGGGCACCGACCTTCACGGAGCTCTGGCCGCAGATGGAGGCCTTCTTTGCCGGTGCCCAAGGCTTTGTGGCGCACAACGCGCCCTTTGACAGATCTGTCTTCAACGGCTGCTGCGCCTCCTTTCTGCTGCCCAATCCCGAAATTCCCTTCTATTGCACGCTCAAGGGAGCCAGGGCAGCCCTCAAGCTGCCTTCCAAGACACTGGAAGCCCTCTGCGCGCATTATCAGATCCCTCTGAACCATCACGAGGCCTTGAGCGATGCCCTGGCCTGCGCCCGCATCTTTGTGCTGCTCCAGCAGCAGGGGCTGGATGTGGAGCGCATGCGCCTCAATCCCCCCGGCACGCCCGGCAGGGGACGGTCAGGACAGAAGAAGCCTCTGGATGCCATGCCCCTGCACAAGCTCTGTTCCTGACAAACAAAAACTGGCATGAAATTTGCATAAAGTTTTTGCAGGGCCTGTCCCCGGGAGCGGGTGTGCAGGATCGTTTGCCCAGTGCACAGGGGATGGTTCCCCTGAACCCTGGGCAGAAAGCTGTGCGCAAGCCGCAACCAGCATGTCTTTTGCGGTGTGCGGCCTTGGGAAGAGCGTGAGGGGCTGATGGTTTGCAGGCACAGGCAGGGTAAAGGGGCAGGGCATGCCGCAGAGGAACACAGACAGGGCGCAATGTCAGAAAATGGACGGACAGGAGCAGGGACGCTTCTGTCCCTTTGTCGTGCGCTGCGTCCTGTGCACAGTGTGCCTCCTCCTTGTCGCTGCCTTTGTGCATGTGCCCCCTACAGGGGACAGAAGCCTTGCCCTGTACTGGGTCTCTCCTGTGCCGACCCTGCAGACGGCCTGTGCTGCACCTGTGCAGACAGTTTCTGGCCAGACGGCTTTGGAAAGGGCTGCTTCGGAAACATCCAGGGCTGCACACGGCCAGGGCAGCAGGCAGGAGCCCAAAGAGACAGTCTATGACGGGCGGTGGCTGCAGGCTCTGGAAACGCGCATCCACGAGCTGCTCTCTCCTGTCTATGGAGAAGAGCACCTGGTCGTGCAGGCAAGCTTCGGGGACGGACAGGTTTTTGGGCACAGGCCGCCGGTTTCTATTGCCCTGATCATAGATACAGCGGTTTTGCAGGGCATGCCCACCAGTGCCGAAGGGCTGCGTGCCGAACAGGAGCGCCTGAGCTCCCTGGTCAGCCATGCCGTAGGGCTTAAGAGCGAGCGGGGCGACTCCATAGCCATAAGCTTTCTGCTCTTCAGCGAATCCTCTTCAACGTCCCTGTACCTTGGAGCAGCAGGCGGCGGAGCAGTACTTCTGCTCCTTTGTGGAGTGTTCCTTGTGCGCAACAAGGGGCACAAGGCCTGTCATCTTCCTGACAGGGGCGCCGACCTTTCTGTCAGAAAGATGACGGGAACAGGGACAGGGGGACACAGGGCGAACGTCTCCAGGGAAAGAGCGGAAAGAGCGTCTGAAAAAGTGCGTGGAGCCCTCTCTGACGAATCCCCAGACGAATCTTTTGGCGAATCGGGGCCGTCTGCTTTCAGGCAAAAGGCCAACAGGAGCGGAGCGGACGAAGAAAACGGGCTGCAGACCCGTCTTGTGGCACGCATGGTCGACAGGCTTCGTGCCGAGAGGCCCCAGGCCAGGGCTGTGGTCCTGGGCTGCCTTGGACTGCGGGACGCAGCCAGGGTGCTGGCGGCACTGCCAAGGGCCCTGCAGGCAGAAACCGTGGCCTGCCTGACCCTGCAGGGGCATGTGGATGAGGAAGTGCTCTCCCTGGTCGCCCGCGAGTTTTTGCAGGACAAGCCTCTGGGCTCGACGGCGCTCTTTGCCGGAACTTCTGATCCTGTCCGCTGGACCAGCGAGCTTTTACAGATTTTGCCCGAGAGCCAGAGCAGGCGCATCAGAGAAGATGTGCGCAGCCTTTCGCCGCGCGCCTGGAAGCGTCTGCAGGCATTGCAGCGATCGGAAGCGTAAGGGCACAGGCCTGTCGCTTCGGCTCTCATGCAGGGCGGATCTCGCTGTGGGACGGTCACTGTCACCAGCATACGATCTGCCTGAAACCTGGCACAAATGAGCCCTGGAAAATTTTTTTTGAGAAAAGTGCAGATTTTTGTTGACAGGCGGGGTGCACAAGCGTAGAAACGCTCCTCGCGCCGCCTGA
>CALVHF010000028.1 GCA_944327295.1 uncultured Desulfovibrio sp.
AGAAACAGGCGGAACGGCGCCTGCTTACCCCACTCTTACGAATGGGGCATGCGCAGGCGAGTTAGGCTCGGTCAAAGCGCTCCTGTGTCTGCGGACAGGCTTCGCTCCTGTCGTTTGAAAGGCACAGGATGTGCACAAGGGCCTGCACAAAGACAAACGCCCGCTGTTGTCCTTCACTACGGGACACTGGCGGGCGTTTGCCTGTTTATGGGGAAGTCTGCAATCCGTGCGGGGCACCCTGCAATGGCTACTCTTGTGCAGGCTCATCCGAGCCTTTCCTCACCAGATCATTCTGCCCCGAAGCGCCTTCGCCTGGAGCATCAGCCTTGCAGATATAGCGCAGAGTGGGGCCACTGCCCCTGCGTTCGAGAAAGCCTGCCTTGAGGAGTTCCTGCAGATCGTACTGGGCCGTGCGCATGGAGATGCCGGCAAGGTCCTGGTACTCCTGGCGCGAGAAGGTGCCAAGCTCTCGAAGCCTCGGCAAAAGCGCGCTTATGCGGGAGGGCAGGGCATGTCCCTTGTCTGCCCTGGTCTGCCGTTTTCGTTCCTCGGAACCTTGTACGGGCGACTGCCCTGCAGAACGTGCCTGCGGCTGTGCAGATTGCTCCTGGCTCTGTTCGTCGGGAGCTGCGTCCTGCGAGCTCGTGTCAGGGACATGGGCTTTCTCGTGCAGAGAGCTCTCCTCCTCCACGGGCTCATATCCCTTTCCCGACTCTGCCCCTCTGGCCGTGTCCCTGTGCCTGTCGATCATGTTTTCGGCCAGCACCTCTTCGGCATAGCCACCCGCTGCAGCAACTGCGCCCTTGGTACGTGCCTGGGACTTGATGCTGTTCTTGTCCGTGCCAAGCGTGAGATGCCTTGGCAGAATGAGATTGCCCGTGCAGAAGGCGGCCGTGCGGAAGATGGTATTGCGCAGCTCGCGCACATTGCCGGGCCAGTGGTAGTGCATGAGCTGACTCAGGGCGCCCTTGCTGATGTCGGGCACAGGACGTGAGGACAGGGCACAGGCTTCCTGCAGGAAGGACATAACAAGATAGGGAATGTCCACCTTGTGCTGCCTGAGCGGCGGCGTGTGAATGGTGATGACGGCCAGACGGAAATAGAGATCCTCGCGGAAGGTGCCCTTCTTGACTTCCTCCACAAGGTCGGCATTGGTGGCGGCAATGACTCTGGTGTTGAAGGGAATGCTCTGATCGCTGCCCAGGGGATAGATGCAGCGGTCGGAGAGAGCCCGCAGCAGGGCCTGCTGGACCTTGAGCGAGGCCGTGCCTATCTCGTCCAGCATGAGGGTTCCGCCCTCGGCCGTGAGAAAGGCGCCCTTGCGGCCCTGCTTGGCTTCCGTATAGGCCCCCTTGACGTGACCGAAGAGGGAGTCCATGAGCAGGCCCTCGTCCAGGGCGCCACAGTTGATGGTGATGAAGGGGCCGTCCCTGTGATCGGAGAGGGCATGCACGGCGCTGCTCACGAGCTCCTTGCCCGTGCCCGTCTCGCCCAGCACAAGCACATCGGCCTGGACCTTGGCGGCCCGCAGGATGTTCTGGCGCAACAGCGAGATCTCCCGGCTCACGCCGATGATGCCGTCCTTGAACTCGGGGATGTCCTTGGGCATGTTGGGCACGGCTTCCAGTTCCATGCGGGCCGTGATGAGACTGTCCTCCACGTCCCGCTCGTCCTGCAGGCTGCGCAGCTGATCCAGAATGCTGTTGATGCTCCGGCGCAGGGACGTGACTTCGCCCGGCTCGTCACGCGAGGGCAGTGGTGTTGCCTGGCTCTGCTGACTGGCATGGTCCACATCCTTGCGCAGCGCCTTCAGGGATTTGCGCAGACTGAAGACAATGAAGAGGATGCTCAGGGTGAGCACAAGCAGGCTGATGCCCGCCGTAATGGCATAGTTGCGCAGCAAAAGCGCACCCTGCTTGCTGGCGGCAAAGGTGGGATCCAGAACAACAATGCCGCCTATGACCTCATGCGTGCTGCTGTTGCCCGAGGCATAGGTTACCGGGGCGTAGCTGACGGTCTCGAAGGCTATGTTGTCCTTGCCCCAGGTGATTTCCCTGGTGCCAAACTGGCCGGCACTATTCTTCTGGATATTGTTCATCATGGTCCAGTAGCTGTAGAAATCGGCACTGGGGCGGAAGGCCTGACTGAAGCCCGCCCTTCCGAAATCGCCGCGCATCCCGGAACGCACGCTGTCTATGCCCGCATGCCCGTTCGATCCTGCGGGCTGGCCGCCTGTGGCACCCTCGGTCTGAAAGAGCATCCAGCCGTCATGATCCACGAAGACGACAACGGGCACCTCGTTCTCGGAATGCGTGGAGCGGGCAAAATTGGAGATCATCGTCTTCAGATAGCCAAGATCAATGGAGAGGACGAGGTAGCCCGTAAAGGAATTGTCCGTGAGATAGACGGGCGTGGTAAAGCGCAGGACCTGCAGGGTGACCTGAGTCTGAATGTCGTCCTTGCCCGGCGTCAGAAAGGAATAGGTGACTTCCGTGGGGGAGGAGAGCACCACTTCATGCTCCACGGGCTGCCGTCTGGGCAGAGTGAGAGGCGAGTTGCTCATGGCCTCGGCCTGCTCGGCAGGAATGGAGTAGAGGGAGCCTTGATGCATGATCCACAAATAGCGTTCGTTGGCCTGATCTCCCAGTCCCACGAAGGCTGCCTCGCAAAAGCGCGTGTCCCCGAGCTTGTGCAGGGCCTGCAGACGTCGCAGAAGCCTGCGTCGGAACTCGATCAGATTGCTGGATCCCGCAGAAAGAGCCGCAATTTGATTGCGCGTTTCCTGCAAGGTTTGCGAGAACGCAAAACCCATGGCTTGCGAGGCTATTCCTGAATTGCGCGCAATTGCGCGATCCAGGGTGCTTTCCACATCGTGGTGCGAGTATGTGAAAAGAAGTGCAAGTGCTATCAGCGGGATAGGCAGGCACAGAACGAGCATGCGCTGCAAGAGGCCTGCATTGGCAAGCGGGTTGGGGAAGGGATTGCGAAGGAGCTTGGGGGAAAAGTGCAATTGCGACATGCGGACACTCCAGAGGGACGACTGCGCCATTTTGGTAGCATGTCTCAGGAGACATTGCAACTTTTTTCACAATCGCACTGGAGACATGGTGGTGCCGATCGCGCAAAATCACGCAATGGCACGGATTATGCTACGGGGAGTGTGGCTTGCGAAACGAAACGTTCACTTCAACTTCGCTTTCTGTCTCAGAACTGATTTTGACAAGGAGTGAGTCATGTCGAAGCTGAGAAAACTCTCTGCATGGTTTGTGGGCTGCATGGTCACCATGCTGGTCCTGGCCCCCTCGATCGCCCTGGCTGCCAAGAAGGCTGCGGCAAACGTGGTCATCGTTGCCGATACCAGACGCCTGGACGGCATCCTTCTGTGGTGGGCACAGATGTACAATGACAGTCATCTGTACTTCATGCTTCTGACCATCGTCATCATCCCGATCACCGGCTGTGTCTTCGGTATGCTGGCCGACCTGGTCATGAATCATATTGGTATCGACCTCAAGCACCGGAAAGCTGCTGAGTAGGCGAGGGAGGATCCTATGGACTGGTTGTATGTATTGATGCCCATTTCTGGCTGTACGGTGTTCTGGCCCGGTCTGATCATTCTGGGTCTGGGCGTCGGCATTATCGGTGGCTTCTTCGGCATGGGCGGTGCCTGGATGGTGACCCCCGGCCTGAACATTCTTGGTTTCCCCATGGCCTTCGCCATTGGTACCGACGTGGCTCACATGGCCGGCAAATCCCTGATTTCCACCATGAGACACGGCCGTTTCGGCAACGTTGACTACAAGCTCGGCCTGACAATGCTTGTCGGTACCGTGGTCGGCGTGGAAATCGGTGCCCAGATAGTCATGCAGCTCGAACGCCTTGGCAGTGTCGACCAGGTTGTGCGCTGGCTGTACGTCGTCCTCCTTCTCCTCATGGCCTGGATGGTCTTCCATGACGTGGCCCTGCGCAAGAAGAAGGAACGCGAAGCTGCCGCCAGAGGCGAAACCCTGGGCGAAAAGGAAACCGGCATTGACTGGGCTACCCGCCTGCATGCCATCAAGATTCCCCCCATGGTGCACTTCCATCAGGCTGGCATCTACTGCTCTGCCTGGCTGCCCATCCTCGTGTCCTTCCTCACTGGCGTGCTGGCCGGCATCCTCGGTATCGGCGGCGGCCTCATCCGCATGCCCGCCCTCGTGTACCTCGTTGGCTGTCCGACCCACATCGCTGTCGGCACCGACCTCTTTGAAGTGGCCATTTCCGGTCTGTACGGCGCTGCCACCTACACCCTGAAGGGTCGTACCGAACTCGTTGCCGCCCTCATCATGCTCATTGGTGCTGCCGTTGGTGCCCAGATTGGCGCCGTTGCCACCAAGTACATCAAGGGCTACGGCATCCGCACCGCCTTCGGTCTGGCCGTCATCGGCTGCCTGTGCTCCGTTGTCCTGAAGCTTATCCAGCCCTACTTCCCCAGCTACTCCGGTTTCATCAATGGTGTCTCCACGGTTATCGTGCTCGGTTTCGTGACCGCCATCTCCGTGTACATCACCGTGAAGATGGTTCAGGGTGCCAAGCAGGAACTGGCTGAAAAGCGGCGTGCTGCCCAGAACTAGGAGGACACCATGAGAACGTATTTCAAGATTTTGGCACTCTTCGTCCTGTGCCTTGGTTTGGCAGCATGCGAGTTCGGCCAGGTCGAACAGGGCCGCTGCGTAGCCTACGATGCCAAAGCCGGCAAGTTCACCCTTGTGCTTGACGTCAACCACGACGTGAAAAATCCGTCCTACACCGGCGGCGTGATTGAATACACCATGCCTGCCGACCCCGCTGAAATCGGCCCCGAACCCACTCCCGGCGGACGTGTGCAGCTCCTCCCCGAAAAGGGCCAGGTCATCATCTTCCACGATGGCAAGCTGGAAACCCTGAATGTCGAGTACACCGACATCCAGAAGAACATCAAGCCTCACAATCCCAAGGTCGAAGGCCACACCTTCCCCATCATCAACAAGGATGAGGGCACTGTGACCGAGTACTCCAAGCGCCTCGAAGAAATCGTGACCTTCAAGGTGCCCGCTGAATACCTCGAACTGCCTCCGAGCACCTGGGAAGCCGGTGACGAATGCCGCATCTACTACAAGGAAAATGCCAAGCATCAGGCCCTGCGCTTCATGAACGTGAGCAAGACCAACATCTTCAAGAAGTAGAATGTGCATACAGGCTCCCCGAGGGCATGCCTTCGGGGAGCCGCAAGCGAGGGAGGTACCCCAGTGGCCAACAATGCCTACAAACGAGCCGTGTGGCTGGCAGGAATACGGATTGGCGCCAATGCAATCATGCTCGCAGCTGTCTGCGTGGCCATGTATCAGTCCTTTCTGCATCCTGCCGAAGCCCTGAGTGTCTTCTGCCAGTGGTTCTTCGGCATCACCATCCTGACCTGGATTGGAGCCAGACAGCTCGCGGCGCTTGTGCGCAGACGCCTTGCCGATGCCGACGAAGGCCTGGTCCGACTCCCGGGACACAAGAAAAGCGCCCTCATGCGCTGGCGTGTGGCCGAACCTTCCCTTGCTCCTTCCTTTGCCATTGCCCGTTCTTCCCGGCACGCCTGATTGCAGAGTCACAAACTGCAAGAGTGCCATCTAGAGAACTGTTCTTTTCCCACTTTTTCCTCGCGTGTGCGGAAAAGAACAGTTCTTTTTTGATCTCTTGCAAGGCTCCATCATCCTGACAGGGCACGCGTTTTTCTGCTGCGGCCGGCAAGGGAAACAGGACTCCTCGCTTGCAAAAAGCCGCGCAAGCGCACTATTGTTGTTTCCGTCAGGTGGCGCCCGCTCAGTGTCTGCCACGCTTTTGACCACCTTTCCTCCGTCCCCCATTCTTCCATCTCTCATTCTTTAAGGATCTGCCCCATGTCTGCCACTCCTTCTCCCCTGTCCCAGACCAACGACTGGATGCTCTACAGCCAGGGCAGGGCCAGACAGCGCAGTACGGGCCTGTTTGCGGCCATTGTACTGGTGCTTGCCTTTGCGGTGCTCATTGACGGCCTGCTTTCCCACATGCGCGGCGGTGGCAGCTACCGCCTGGAAATGCTGGCCGGGACCACGGAAGCCGTCTCCGGTCCCACAGGCAGCGCTCCGGCCATAGCCAGTGACATGCGGGCCTTTCCCATACCTAAGGAAGCACCCATCTCCTTTGAATTTCACGGCTTTTTCACAAGCTATTGGTTTGGAACCGGCATGTGGCGCGGCAGCGTCCATGTGAGCGAAACGGCGCCGAGCGGCACCTATGCCCTGGCCGTGGGCCTGGAAGGCCAGCCGTCCTCGAGCTTTCAGACCTATACCATCAGCGTGGCCAGGGACGAGCGCGAGCAGGATCGGCAGTCGCTCTCCCTTGTCCGGCGCTGGACCGGCTGGAATCCCTTCATCCTGGCAGGCATCCTGGCAGCCTTCGGCCTTGGTGCAGGCACAGGCTGCTTCTTCCTTGGCCGCAGGGGCAGTGCCCTGATGGCGGACATGGGCCTTGCCGAAATCGTCAAGGTGCAGCCCGAGGGGGATCTTTTCAGGGTCTTTGCCGTGAGCGGCAAGCGGGCCATTGAGGGCAAGTCCTTTGTGGCCTATGACGAAGAGCTGAACAGGCTTGGCAAGGTCATTTACGACAAGGAGAAAAACGGCATAGCCGAATGCCTCTTTGTCAACGCAGGTCACGGCCTGCCGAAGTCCGGAGCCTTCATTGCCTTCTGGGATCATGTGGTGCCTGAGCCAAAGCCCCTGCGCCGCGGTCTCCTTGCGCCCCTGCTGCAGCGAAGCAAGCCTGATGCGCAGGTTTCTCCTGCGGCAGATCAGGCGCCGGATGCGGACAGACAGCACACGGAACAGCCGGCAAAACAGGCAGATGATGACAGGGACGGAAAGGGCGAGCGCTAATCGGCCGGAAACAGGGCCCAGGCTTATGCCCCTTCCTCCTGCAATATATAATTGAATATCCAATCGCTCCTGCGAGAGGATGTCGACTACAAGGAGCGTCCTATGGTGACTGTGGTGAAGGAAACGGACCTCTGCCCCTGCGGCAGCGGCAAGACCTATGCGGAATGCTGTGCCCCGTATCACGAGGGCACGGCCTGGCCTGCGGATGCAGTGTCCATGGTGCGTGCACGCTACAGTGCCTTTGCCTTGGGCAAGTGGCAGTTTGTGCTGGACTCCGAGTACGACGAGGACAGGGAGAGCCTGAGCCTCGAGGAACTCAAGGCCCGGGGCGAGCAGGTTTCCTGGATTCGTCTCGAGATTGTGGGCAGCGGCCATTCCGAGGAGCGCAACTGCCCTTATGTGGATTTCTATTCCTATTACACCATTGACGGCGTAACTAGGGAGCTGGCCGAGCATTCCTATTTCGCGACCAGAGACGGCAAGCTCTACTATACAGATGGCGAGGAACTTGTGCGCGAACCCATTCGCCATGAAACGCCCAAGATCGGACGCAACGATCCCTGTCCCTGCGGCAGCGGCAAGAAATACAAGAAATGCTGTGGCAGGAATGCCTGATGTCCGGAAGCGGGACGAAAGTGTACCACTAGTCAGGCCGCCCGCCCTGCATTCTGCCTTGGATTTGTCAGCAAAACTCTGGCAGAGTGTCAAGAACGGCACGTTCCCTGTTCGTCTGCAAGAGCATATACATGCAGGATTGTTCCTGTGACCACAGGCTTTGCAAACAACGTTTTTTCGGAGGAGATTATGGCTTATCTTGAATGGTCAAAAGCCTATACCGCCCGTGTCCGTCACAGCCATGTGCTTTCCCTGGCCAAAAGGGCCAGGGAACTTGGAGATCGTCTGGCCGAAGAACTGGATCTGGGGCTGTTGCCCTTTTTGCGCATGGGCTATGTGGAGACCCTGAAAAAGGACATGCCTGCCCTGGTTGCACAGGCCCGCAAGTACAAGCACATGCTGCTCCTGGGCATAGGCGGCTCGGCCCTGGGCGCCAGAGCCATGCAGAAAGCCTTTGCTCCCGACCAGGACCTGCCCGGTCACGGCGGCGAGGACGGCAGGGAACTGTGGATTGCGGACAATGTCTGCCCCGTGACCCTTGGCAACTGGTTCGTGGAACTGGATCCCGAGCAGACTGTGGTGGTCACCATCTCCAAGTCCGGCGGCACCATTGAAACCATTTCCCAGTACTTTCTGGCCAAGACCTGGCTCAGAAAATCCCTGGGCGAGGCCTGGAAGGATCACATGATTGTGGTCACGGACCAGGAAAAGGGCTTTCTGCGCGAAGAGGCCCGCAGCCACGGTTTGGGATCCCTGGAAGTGCCTGACAATCTGGGCGGGCGCTATTCCGCCCTGTCTGCCGTGGGCCTTCTGCCCGCAGCCTTCCTTGGCATAGACTGGGAGGGTCTGCTGGAGGGAGCTTCCGCCGTGGCCCGTCCCCTGGTGGACAATCCCGCCAGCATCAAGGACCACCCCTCCTTTGCCCTGGCCTGCTGGGCCAAGGCTCTGGAAGAGTACGGCTACCACGATCTGATTTTCTTCTGCTACGAGCCTCTGTTTGCCACCTATGGACCCTGGTTTGCCCAGCTGTGGGCCGAAAGCCTTGGCAAGGAAGGTCTGGGCACCCAGCCTGTGCCTGCCACGGGCGTGACGGATCAGCACTCCGTCAATCAGATGTTCCTGGACGGCCTGCGCAACAAGGCCTGCCTCTTTGTGACCAGCAAAAACCGCATCGGCGGCCCCACCTTCCCCCACGATCTGCCCGCAGGCTGGGAATTTCTGGCCGGCAAGCCCTTTGGCGCCCTGCTCGAGGCCGAGGCCATGGGCACACGCATGGCCCTGACCATGCATGATGTGCCCCTGGTGCACATCTGCCTGGATGATGCCAGCGAACGTTCCGGTGGACGTCTCATGATGCTGCTGGAAGCGGCTACAGTCTTCACAGGCTGGCTCATGGGCATCAATCCCCTGGATCAGCCTGCCGTGGAACTGGGCAAGCGCCTGGCCAATGCCCGCCTTGGCAAGCCAGGCTATCCCGAGGAAGAGGCAAGCCTCAAGGCTGCCCTGGCCGAGGAAGAACAGCGTCAGGACTTCTAGCCGGCCTGCACGGCTTTTGTCAGTGCGATTGATCCACACGAACTGTTCCACACAAGTTGATCCGCACGACAAGAAACAGCACAACCAATGTGACCATCTGCCCGCCCAGCCTCTGGACGGGCAGATGGTCGCCTGTCTTTTTTTGCCGCCCGGCATGGGCGGCAGATCCGTGAACGAGAAGGGGAAGCGCATGTTTGGCAGAAAGAAAGAAGCATCCGGGCAGGGCACTGGCAGCGACGAGCACGGTCTCTCCTTAAGCTACGCCCGCACCCTGTCCTGGTTCTCCCTGCTGGTTGTCCTGCTCACAAGCCTTGGTCTCTCCTTCTTCATTTCCAATCAGGCCCGGCAGACCCTCATGGAACGCCAGGAAGGCTTTGCCCTGCTGCTGGCCCAGAATCTGAACAACCAGATCTTTCAGCGCTTTGCCGTGCCGACCATTCTCACCTACGGCCATATTGCCCTGCGTCAGGAGCAGCAGTACGAGCGCCTGGACAGCGTTGTGCGCTCCGTCATCGAGGGCCTGCCCGTGGCCCGACTCAGGGTCTACGACTTTTCCCGAGTGGTGGCCTATTCCACGGATGCCAAGGAAATAGGCCGCAAGGGCCTGGCCCCGCTCAGCATAGGACCGGCCTTTCAGGGCGAGCTGCTCAAGCCGGAAATCATAGCCCGCATCAAGGCCTGGCAGGTGCCCCTGCTCTGGCCCCTGGAACCGGGCTCCTTCAGGCTGCGCGTGCTCTACCCCCTGCGCGGGGACGCCTACGCCACAGGATCCTCCCCGGTTCTTGGCGTGCTTGAACTCACCCAGGACATTACGGCAGACTATGTTCAGGTGCTCCTCTTCCAAGCCGCCATTGTGGTCATGTGCCTGCTCTCCTCTGTCATCATGTTCACCCTTCTGCTCATCATCATCCACAGGGCTGAGCGCGTGCTCAAGTGGCGCATGCAGAAGAATCTGCAGCTGGAAAAGGAGCTGCAGAGTACGGAACGCCTGGTGAGCATGGGCAGGGTGGTGGCCAGCATTGCCCACGAGATCCGCAATCCCCTGGGCATCATCCGCTCCACGGCAGAATTGCTGCAGCGACGGGCTGCCACAAGCTCGGACAAGGGCACGGCCAGGCTTCTGCAGGCCATCTATGACGAGTCCCTGCGCCTGTCGCAGACAGTGAACGACTTTCTGGACTATGCGCGTCCGAGGCAGCCCAAGCAGGATCCGGTGGATCTCGAGCTTGTCATCAATCAGATCCTGGCCTTTGTGGAAGGGGATTTTGCCCGCGATCACATTGTGATAGAAAAGCATTTCCAGGGACCCATGTGGGTCTTGGGCGACAAGGATCTGCTCTACCGGGCGCTCTACAATGTCTTTGTCAACGGCCGCCAGGCCATGAAGAATGAAGGCTCTCTGGACATCACTGCCCGTGTGCGCGAAGACAAGGTCGTGATCGATGTGACGGACTCGGGGCCGGGCTTTGATCCCGACATTATCGACAAGCTCTTCGAGCCCTTCTTTACAACCAAGGAAGCCGGCACAGGTCTTGGCCTGCCCATAGTGCGCTCCATCATCGAATCCCATGGCGGCAGCGTAAGGCTCATGAACCCCGAGGGCGGCGGAGCCAGGGTGGAAGTGACCCTGCCCCTTGCCCCGCAGCAGCCCCAGGACGAGAACGGCAGCGGCTCTTGTGCCGGAACGTCCGGAACAGGCGGCTCAGGCGGATTGGGCGCATCAAGCGCATCGGGCAGTCCGGTTGCTCCTGGCTCAAGGGACGAGCACACGGCATCCTGATCGACCGCTTTGGGCCGATCGAACAGATTCTTGGTCTGTCTGCAGCACGTGCTGCAGCACAGATCCATGCTCATGGGGAACAGTATGTCTGAAAGTGCACATATACTTGTTATAGATGACGAAAAAAACTACCTCCTGGTTCTGCAGACCCTGCTTGAGGACGAGGGCTATACCGTCACGGCCATCAATGATCCGGAAACGGCGCTGGCCTTTCTGCAGGAAAGCGAGGTGGACGTGGTGGTGACGGACATGAAGATGCCCGGGGTGAGCGGCATGGAAATCCTGCGCCAGGTCAAGAAGCAGCTGCCCCACATCCCCGTGCTCATCATGACGGCCTTCGGCAGCATAGAAAGTGCCGTGGAGACCATGAAGTACGGCGCCTTTGACTACATCACCAAGCCCTTCTCCAATGACGAGCTGCTCCTCTCCATCCACAATGCCGTGGAGCTGGCCAAGGCCCACAGGCAGTACCGTCTGCTGCAGGAGGCCATGCAGGAGCGCTTTGGCGTGCACACTCTGGTTGGACGCAGCCGCAATATCGTGCAGGTGCGCCAGATGGTGGAACGGGCCGCTCCGGGCCGGACCACGGTGCTTATCAGCGGCGAGACCGGAACAGGCAAGGAAATGGCAGCCAGAGCCATCCATCTGGCAAGCCCCCGCAAGGAAAAGCCCTTTGTGGCCGTGGACTGCACCTCCCTGTCTGCCGATGCCCTGGATCGCGAGCTCTTCGGATCCGAGACCCCGTCCTCAGCGGGCAGTCCTGCCATACGCAGGGGCCGCATAGAGCAGGCGGACAGCGGTACCCTCTTTCTGGACGAGCTGGCCGCCCTGTCCCCGGATCTGCAGGTCAAGCTTCTGCGAGTCCTGCAGGACAGGAAGTTCGAGCGCGTGGGCGGATCGGCCTCCATTGACGTGGATGTGCGCTTTGTCATGGCCACAACGCATGATCTGCAGCAGAAGGTGGCTGAAGGGAGTTTCCGCGAGGATCTTTATTACAGGGTGAACGTGGTGCAGATTCACATGCAGCCTTTACGCGAGCGCAGGGAAGACATCCCCCTGCTTGTGGCCCACTTTGTGGACAAGATCCGCCAGGACAACGGCATGACCGAGCAGAAGAGCTTTTCCACCCAGGCCCTCAACTATCTCACGGGCTACGACTGGCCTGGCAACATCCGCCAGCTGGAAAACATCGTGGAAAACTGCGTGGTGCTCGTGCCCGGGACCGTCATAGGCGAGGAGGATCTGCCAGCCGAGATCCGGGACGAGGAATCCCAGTTCAAGAGCGCCGTGGATCTTCTGCCCGTGCAGCTCGATCTTGCGGACACCTTGAAGAAGATAGAGGCGGCCATCATCCGCAGGGCGCTTGTGCGGGCAGACCTTGTGCAGGTCAAGGCGGCCGAGCTTTTGAACATTTCCAAGAGCCTTCTGCAGTACAAGCTGAAAAAATACGGTATTACAGGCCACTAGTCGTTCAAGTTCATGGAAAAGCCGGATCCTCAGACGATTCCCGCCTGCCCTGGTGTCTATCTCTACAAGGATGCCGCAGGGCAGGTTCTCTACGTTGGCAAGGCCCGCATGCTGCGCAGGCGCGTGCTCTCCTATTTCCGTCAGGATGCCCCGCGCAAGTCCAGGGCCATGATTTCCCATGCCGCGAGCGTGGAATTTCTCACGACCACCACGGAGAAGGAAGCCTTTCTGCTTGAGGCAAGCCTCATCAAGAAATACAGGCCGCATTACAACATCCTCCTGCGGGACGACAAGCAGTATGCCCTCTTCAGGCTGGACGTGAAGGCCGAATTTCCCCGTCTGGAAATCGTGCGCCATGCCAGAAGGGATGCGGCCCGCTATTTCGGGCCCTTTACCTCGGCGCTGGCAGCCAGGGAAACCTGGAAGCTTCTGCACAGGGCCTTTCCCCTGCGCCGCTGCACGGACCGGGCCCTGCGCAACAGGGTGCGCGCCTGTCTCTACCACCACATGGGCCAGTGCCTTGCGCCCTGCATGGGCCAGGTCTCCAGTGCGGACTACCATGTCCAGGTGGATCGCGTCTGCGAGGTGCTCTCGGGCAAGGCCGATGTGCTCATCAAAGAGCTGCGTGAAGAGATGTTCAGGGCGTCCAACGCCCTGGAATTCGAGACTGCGGCCCTGCTGCGGGATCAGATTGCTGCCGTGGAAAAGACCGTGGAGCGTCAGGCCGTGATTCTGCCCAAGGGCGGCGACATGGATGTGGTGGGCCTGTATGTGGATGCAGGCGGCCTTGCCCTGGGGCTGCTCTTTGTGCGCAACGGAGCCGTGCTGGACGGCCGATCCTTCTTCTGGCCTGGCCTGGACTTTGACGAGGCCTCGGAGCTGCTCTTGAGCTTCCTTGGCCAGTTCTATCTGGAACACACCCCTCCGGCCCGCATTCTTGTGCCCTGGATTCCCAGGGACAGGGAAGAGGAGGCGCTGCCTGAAGAAACTCTGGCCGATGGACAGCCGGAAAATGCAGCGCAGCCAGAAGGTGCAGACGGAACACAAGGATCAGACGGGGCCGCTGCCCAGGAAGAAGCCTGCGGACCGTTCAGGGAACGGGAACTCCTGGAACAGAGCCTTGCCGAGCGCCGAGGGGCTCCTGTGCGTCTGGTGGCGCCACAGAATGCGGCAGACAACAGGCTTGTGGACATAGCCCAGAGCAATGCCAGGGAAGAGACGCTGCGCAGGGCCCGTGCCAGCGAGGGCAGTCCCCTGGCCCGGGTGGCCAGGCTCCTGCATCTGGAAAAGAGCCCCGACCGCATAGAATGCGTGGACGTCTCCCATACCCAGGGCCGGCAGACCAGGGTGGGCATGGTGGTCTACACGAACGGCCAGCCGGACAGGTCCGCCTACAGGGTCTACAGCATGCCCGACAGCAGCGACGACTACGCAACCCTCCATGCCTGGGTAGCACGCCGCCTGGAAAGCGGACCGCCCTGGCCGGATCTTCTGCTCATAGACGGCGGCAGGGGGCAGGTGGCCAGCGTGGCCAGGGCCCTGAAGGAAGCGGGCAGGGAAGAGCTCTTTCCCCTTGCCGGCATAGCCAAGGCCAGGGACGAGGAGGGCCATGCCGACCGCAGGGCCGGCAATGTGGCAGACCGCATCTTCGTGCCCGGACGCAGCAATTCCCTGCCCTTCAGGGAAGGGAGCCCGGAGCTTCTCTTTTTGCAGAACGTGCGCGATGCCACCCATCACTTTGCCATCACACGGCACAGGCGGGCCAGGGCCAGTGCGGCGCTCTCGGGCGAGCTCATGCGCCTGCCCGGCATAGGTACGGCCACGGCCAGGCTTTTGTGGGACCACTTTGGATCCCTTGCCCGCATGGTTGAGGCGGACTGTGACGATCTTGTGAAAATTCCAGGCATTGGCCGGCAGAAGGCCGCAAAGATTCGGGCCTGCCTGACGGCTCTTGCCGGAGACGGCACGCAACGACAGCCACGGGAGCGCAAAAGGGAGTCGTCCGGCTCGTGAAGGCCTGGGGCTGCACAGTCCCCTTTTCATATTGACAGAAGAGGGGGGCTGCTATAGAGCCTTCCTCCTTGATGCCGGAGGGGGAAAGCGCCCTGTCCGGTCCTCTCAGGGTCTTTGCAGGTCTTCGGGAGAATGTGACTTCAAGATTTTTTTGTGGCTGCCGGTTCCCGGAGAACCGGCAGGGGTGTTTTCCATGCGTTCCGTGCATGTCAGGCATTGTGCACTTGCCTTTTTCTGCTGGACCTTTGTTTCCGAACTCCTTGCCATCCTCGGGCTTGTGCTCTCCCAGGCCTGTGCGGCGCCTCTGCTTGCGGACGAACGTTATCTGCTCGTGCGCCAGAGCGAAGTGGAGAGCGGTGCCGGTGCGCCTGGATCGGACTTCCGAATCCTGCCCCGCATCCGCGATCTGGCCCTTGAGCGCAGTGGCCGTGCGGGCCTGCCGGACATTGTCCTGCACTACCCTGCCTTTGGCATTGCCCAGGTGGACAGGGACATAGCCCTGTGGGCCGAACACATTGCCGGAACCTTCGAAAGGGACTTTGCCAGCAGCAGCGTCCTGTCCGGTCTGTCCGGACAGGAAGAGGACAGCCTGCTCTGGCAGGAGGACAATGTCTTCTGGCTCAATGCCTCCTATACGGTCCACGCCCCCTCGGCCCACTGTGCCAGCATCGTCTTCGAGGTATGGATGCACACCGGTGCAGCCAGGCTTGGCCAGGACATCCTGACCCTAAGCTACAACTTTCTCACCGGGCAGCGCCTGCACCTTGTGGACATCTTCGAGGATGCGGACAGGGCCCTGAACATCCTCTCGCAAAAGTCCAGGACACGGCTTGCACGCAACGGGTGGGATGCCATCATTGCCAGCGGCACCGCACCGGTAGAAGAGAACTTCGCAAGCTTTGCGCTCACAAGAACAGGAATACGCATCTACTTTCAGCCCTATCAGGTCTCGCGCATGCCCGTGCTGCAGGAAGTGGACATCAGTCTGGAAGAACTTCTGCCGGCAGGACCTCTGCTGGCCCTGTGGGGGCGCTGAGGAGCGCACGGAGGAGACGGCCATGAGCACAGCATGGGGCAGTATACAAGAAGCGTCCTGCGGGGAGGTAAACGCTGCAGACCTTGCTGCTCGTGCAAGGGATTTTGTGGCCGGGCAGGGCACGCTTCTCTTTTTGACGCTCTTTGGCTCTTCTCTCTACGGCACGCGCTGGGAGGGGCACTCGGATCTTGATGTGCGCGGCGTCTTTCTGCCCAGGGTGTCTGCCACCTGCAGGGAAGAGGCAGATCGCCAGAAATGCCTGCATGCTTCCACGGCTCCGGGAAGGCAGCGCAATGCACACACGGATACGGACATGGATCTTGTGCCTCTTGAGCGCTGGATCTGCACCATGCTGCCGAGAGGCGACACAGGGGCCCTGGATCTGCTCTATGCACCTGTGCATGCCGCCTGCACCCTTGTGCTGCATCCGGCCCTGCACAGGGTCTTTGCCGCGCCTCTGCACTTTTTGAACCTTGCCAGCGGGGCGGCCTGCCGATCCTATTGTCTTGGTCAGGGCAATACCTATGGACTGGCAGGAACGCGTCTTGGCGCCCTCTACAGGGTGTACCATTTTCTGCAGGAGGCCAGTCTGCCTCCGGAAACACGGCTGCGGGACATTGCCGACAAGCTCGTTGCACTGGCACAGGCGCCGGACTACTGCAGCCGGACCGAAGACGGTGGCCTGCTGCTTGCCGGTCAGGAGCACATGGGCCTGACGAAGACAGCCCTTGTGCTGGAGCGCCTGGAGCGCCCCCTGCGCGGCCACATGGAGCGCATGGAGGCGGCACGCCGCAACGAGGGTGTGGACTGGAAGGCCCTCTCCCATGCCGTGCGGGCCGTGCGCCAGCAGGAGGAACTGCTGCTCACGGGAAAGCTTGTCTATCCCCTGGCTTGCAGGGAGGAACTTGTGGCCATAAAGCAGGGCCGGCTGGACTTTGCCGAAGTCGAGCAGCTCATAGTCGCTGGTCTGGCCAGGCTTGAGACCCTGCGCGCCGAGGTCCGGGCCGGCACACGCACGCTTGCCGGCCTGCCCAACCCGGAGGTGCGCCTTGCAGATGCGGCCCTCTGGCAGGTCTGCCAGGAGATCCGCAGAAGCTGTTCCTGAGACAACCTTTCGGCAAAAAGCCCCGGAACGCCCAGACGAGTCAGGCACATCAGTCTGCTGCCAGTCTGCTGTCAGCCCGAGAACTGTTGCTTTTTGGCCTTGTCCATGTAGACTGCCGCTGGCCTGGCCATGCCCCTGTGCACACGGCCCGATCACAGCCGCCACAGTGCCGGTGACTGTCGACCACGGCCCCGTTTGTCCCCAGCCAAGACGCTTCGGAGAAAAGCGATGAAAATACAGTGCCCGAACTGTTCCTATACACGTGAAATGCCCGATGACCGCATACCGGACGGCGTGCTGACAGCCCGCTGCCCCCAGTGCGGCCAGACCTTCCGTTTTTCCAAGCAGGATGCGGCCCGCTCTTTCGAGAAACCGCAGTCGGCCGTGCGCCTGCCCGCTGACGGCAGAAGGCCCGAAGAAGGGCACGCTTTCGATCCCGAACTGCCCCAAGGTGCCATTGTCCGCGAGCCGGCTCAGGATCCCTTTGCCCGATCCGAAGAGTTGCGGACAAACAGGCCGTCTGCCGCTCCCGAGGAATCCGAGGCGGCGGAGCCTCGGCAGACCGATCCGGGCCAGACGACCCGAGAGAGCACAGAACAACACGAGTCCGGGAACGCACAGCAGGCCAGCACCAGGCAGGTCCTGCACGAAGGGCAGGACACGGAAAAAGATCGCCAGTCCGGCAGATCTTCCGAAGATGGCGAGGAGGGGCGCTTCAACCCCTGGGAGTGTGCGAGCACCCTGCAGGAATATGTGCAGGCCTTCTATCAGACCTGTCTCAGGGTCATGTTTGCCCCGCAGCGCTTCTTTGCAGGCATAGAGCCGCGCCCTGTCCTGCTGGCCCTGATCTTCTTTCTGACCGTCTGTGTTCTGCAGACCGTCATCGAGCATGTCTGGGGTCTGGTCTTCTTCTCCTACATCATGCCCCTGTCCACCACGACCGATCCCCAGCTCAAGGAACTGGGCGAGCTTCTTTCGAGCAAGGGCAACTTTCTGGCCTGGCTTCTTCTGCGCTGTGCCATGCTCTGCCTGCAGCTCTACATCTTTGCAGGCATACTGTACCTGTGCTGGCGCCTGCTGGCCCCGGACCAGGTGGAATTCTCCGTCATTTTGCAGGTGCTCTGCTATGCCCAGGCGCCCATGATTTTAAGCCTCATTCCCGGCGTGGGTACCCTTGTGGGCATGATCTGGGGAGTCGTGTGCAGCATAGTGGGCTTCAGGGCAGCTCTGCGTCTGTCCTGGCCGCAGACCCTGCTCGGGGTGACGCCCCTGCTCTTGCTCATCCTCTTCTCCTACATGCATGTGCTTTCCTTCCTTGGCTAGCGTATCTGCATGCGGGAGTAGGCCCTGATCGCAGACAATGCATACGGGGACAGCGCGCCGTGACATTTTCATAAAGATTTTTCGGGCATTCTGTCCCCTGTCCGGGAAAAGGGCGTTTCGGGCAGCACAGGCTGTACATGGCCTGTCGCTGCCCTTTCTTTTTGCCTGCAAAAAGAGGGAAACGAATACGCCCCTTTGCCAGAAAACGTGTAGTTTTGATTGCAGAAAGTATTGAAAAATGGATGAAAAAGCAAAAAAAAGAAAATATCTTCTCTGAAGAATATTTATATCTTGAAAGAAATTTTTCTTGAATGAGAAGCATATATTTGTGAAAAAGTGCGCATGATGCATTTGCCAGACAAGAACGACCTGTTTGCCAGAATGTGACATTGACTTTTTTTCTGAATCCAATAAGGTCACAATCAGTACAAATGCAGGTCCTGCACAGTGGTTCGCGCCCTGGACAGACGTTTCCAGCGCCAGGCATGAGGCTGCTGCAGGCAAGGGGGCGTGTCCGGGCACTGCTCCGCCCATAAAAAGCCGGATCTGCACCTTGTGCCTCCATGCACGGGCCCGAACGAACATCCTTATCCCCAGCCTTGGAAAGGGACGGGAGGACGTGGGCCCGCCTGACGCGTGCCTATACTGCTGTTGTCCGTGAGGTCCGGGAGACCTTGTTTCAAGGGCAGCTCTTCATTTTTTTCTCCAGAGGTTTTTTGGCGATCTTCTCCCCAGGAGGTTTTTGATGAAGCGTTTCTTCCTGCAGTCAGGACTGTTGATGCTGGTGCTGACGCTCTTCCCCACTCTGGCCATGGCTGCGGAGCATCTGCCGCATATTCCTGGCGCAGAACTGTCCATCATCTGGGCCATTCCCTTTGCCTGCATGCTGCTCTCCATTGCTCTGGGCCCCCTGTTCTTTGCCCATTTCTGGGAACACCACTTCGGCAAGGTGGCGGTGTTCTGGGGCATGGCCTTCCTTGTGCCCTGTGCCCTTGTCTACGGCATGGACACGGCCGTCTATGAAGCCCTGCACTCCATCCTGCTCGAGTACATTCCCTTCATCGTGCTGCTCTTTTCCCTCTTCACCGTGGCCGGCGGCGTGCGCCTCACAGGCTCCCTCGTGGGCACGCCCCGCGTGAACACGGGCCTTCTGGCCGTGGGTACCCTGCTTGCCAGCTGGATGGGGACCACCGGTGCAGCCATGCTGCTCATCCGTCCCCTGCTGCGCGCCAATGCCCACCGCAAGTACCGCGTCCATCAGGTCGTCTTCTTCATCTTCCTCGTGGCCAACATCGGCGGCTCCTTGACACCTCTTGGCGACCCGCCGCTCTTCCTTGGCTACCTCAAGGGCGTCGATTTCTTCTGGACCCTGCAGCATCTCTTCGTCAAGACCGTGTTTGCTTCCGTGATCCTCCTGGCCCTGTACTTTGCCATCGACACCTACCTCTACAGGAAGGAAGGCTGCCCCGAGCCCCCGCACGATCCCAATGCTGCCAATGAAAAGCTGGGTCTCGAAGGCAAGGTCAACCTCCTCCTGCTCCTGGGCATCGTGCTCTCCGTGCTTATCTCCGGCCTGATTGACCTGGGCGTGGCCTTCACCATAAAGGGTGTGCCCGTGGCCGGCGCCAGCGTGGCCCGCGATGTCGTGCTCCTGCTCATTGCCTATGCGTCCTGGAAGCTCACCTCCAGGGAAAGCCGCGAACTCAACGGCTTCACCTGGGGCCCCATCCTGGAAGTGGGCAAGCTCTTCTTCGGCATCTTCCTGTCCATGATTCCGGCCATTGCCATTTTGCGTGCCGGCACCGACGGCGCCCTGGCCGGCCTTATCAACGTGGTCTTCCACGACGGACAGCCCGTCAATGCCGCCTTCTTCTGGCTCACCGGTGCCCTGTCGAGCTTCCTTGACAATGCTCCGACCTACGTCGTCTTCTTCAATACCGCAGGCGGCGATCCCAATGTCCTCATGACCACCATGTCCGACACCCTGGTAGCCATTTCCGCCGGTGCCGTGTTCATGGGCGCCAATACCTACATCGGCAATGCCCCGAACTTCATGGTGCGCTCCATTGCCGAGGATCGCGGCGTGGCCATGCCCAGCTTCTTTGGCTACATGATGTGGTCGTGCGGCATCCTTGTGCCCATCTTCCTGCTCATCACCTTCATCTTCTTCTAGCAGCAGAAACGACTGAATGAAGAAGGGCCCGGATGAACGGGCCCGGAGAACAGGCCGGACCCCCAGCTTCAGGGGGCTCCGGCCGCTCTCTTTTTGGCCTGTTGACAAGGGATTTTCTTTGTGGGTACTTGCAGGGCCTCTTCAGTCCTTTCTCCTTTCCAACAGGTCAGGTTTTTTTCATGCCCAAGAATCCCACCCAGAGACGCCGCGACAAGATGGCCAGAGTCCTGCAGCACAGGCAGCCCGATCTGACCCTTGTGCTTGCCAATATCCATGATCCCCACAATGTGTCCGCCATCTACCGTTCCTGCGATGCCTTTGGCGTGGAGAGCGTGCATCTGTACTACACGGATACGGCCTTTCCCCTGCTTGGCCGCAAATCCTCGGCCTCGGCACGCAAGTGGGTGGCCACACGGCGCCACCGCGACAAGGAGGAGCTGCAGGCAGCCCTCTCCGGCATGCAGATCCTGGTCACGGACTGCACGCCCACGGCCAGGCCCCTGCGCAGCTGGGACTTCACGAAGCCCACGGCCATCATCCTTGGCAACGAGCACAGCGGCGTGGCCCCGGAGCTGGCCAGCATTGCCACAGGCGAGCTCTATATCCCCATGTACGGCATGATACAGAGCTTCAATGTCTCCGTGGCCGCAGCCATCATTCTGGCCGAGGCCAGCAGGCAGCGCGAGGCCGCAGGCTTCTACGAGCAGATGCGCTACACGCAGGAGGCCTACGAGGCCAAGCTTGCCGACTGGCTGGAGCGCTAGGCTGCCGTCCTATCTTCTTCCCGTCTTTCGGATTGTTCTTCCCCGTTTTTCGTGCAGTGCGGCCCAGTGCCAAGGATGCGAGACCCCATGGAACCCACAGGCAAGTGCATACACATAGAGGAGGCCAGGCAGCACAATCTGCGCAACGTCTCCCTTGACATTCCCAGGGACGAACTTGTGGTCATCTGCGGACCGTCCGGGTCCGGCAAGTCCACCCTGGCCTTTGACATTGTCTATGCCGAGGGCCAGCGCCGCTACGTGGAATCCCTGTCCGCCTATGCGAGACAGTTTCTGCCCAAGATGGACAAGCCCGATGTGGGCAAGATAGAGGGCCTCACGCCGGCCATTTCCCTGGAGCAGAGCTCCACGTCCCACAACCCAAGATCCACCGTGGGCACGGTGACGGAAATCTACGACTTTTTGCGCGTCTTCTTTGCCAGGCTTGGCACTGTCTTCTGTCCTAAGTGCGGCCGCCCCATAGAAGCCCGCTCCACGGACGAAATCCTGGCTGAAATCCTCGATCTGCCCGAGGGCACGAAAATCATGATCATTGCCCCGCTGGTCGAGCTGCAGAAGGGCACACAGCAGGATCGCCTCAAAAAACTGAAAGCCCGCGGCTTTGCCCGGGTACGGGTGGACGGATCCTTTTATACCATCGACGATGTGCCGGCCCTGGACAAGAACCGCAAGCACAGCCTGGATCTGGTGGTCGACCGCCTGGTGCTCAAGGAGGGTGTGCGCAGCCGCCTGGCCGAATCCGTGGAACTGGCCCTGAAAGAAGGCGAGGGCCGTCTTGTGCTGCACAGGCTCGACCTGGAGGAGGGCAAGCGGGATCGCATCTTCTCCACCACTTCCTCCTGCCCGGTGTGCCACATCTCCATGCCGGCCCCGAGTCCGCAGCTCTTTTCCTTCAATACCCCCCAGGGCGCCTGCCCGCGCTGCGTGGGCCTTGGCACCGTGGACTACTTTGAACCACGGCTTGTGGTGCCAAACCGGGGCTTAAGCCTTGAGCAGGGGGCCCTTTTGCCCTGGGCCGACAAGACCGTCTTCGAAAAGTACAAAAAGGCCCTGGCAGCCCTCGGCAAACGCCACGGCTTTGCCCTGTCCACGCCCCTGGCCGAGTTTTCCGAACAGGCCTGGCAGGCCCTCTTCTTTGGCGAGGACGAGGCGGGTCGGCCCATAGCCCAGTCCCCGGGCCTGCGCCGCAACTGGATGGGCGGCAGCGTGGCCCTCTTTGCCAAGGGCGACTATCAGTCCGAACACTTCGACTTTGCCGACAAGGTCAATCTGGCCGTGACGGACGAGCGCTGGCCTGGCGTCATCCCCTTGCTTGAACAGGGCATGCAGTACGGCGAGGCCTGGCGGGACGAGCTTGCGCGCTTCCGGCAGACCACGGAATGCCCGGACTGTCACGGTGCGCGCCTCTCCAGGGCGGCCCTGGCCGTGCGAGTGGAAGGCATCAACATTGCCGAGTTCTGCGGCCTGTCCGTGGAAAAGGAACTGGCCTGGCTGGACGGCCTGCACTTCGAGGGCCGCTGGGCGCTCATTGCCGATCCCCTGCTCAAGGAGCTGCGCCACAGGCTGGGCTTTCTTCTCAATGTGGGCCTTGAGTACCTCTCGCTTGCCCGAAGCATGACAACGCTTTCCGGCGGCGAGGCCCAGCGCATCCGTCTGGCCTCGCAGCTCGGGGCAGGTCTTGTGGGCGTGACCTACGTGCTGGACGAGCCCTCCATAGGCCTGCATCCGCGGGACAACGAGCGTCTGCTTGGCACCCTGCGCTCCCTGCAGCGCCGGGGTAACACGGTGCTTGTCGTGGAACACGATGAGGCCACCATCTGCGAGGCCGACACCGTCATTGAACTTGGGCCTGGCTCCGGCGTGCAGGGGGGCACAGTGACCTTTGCCGGCACGGTGCCCGAGCTTTTGCACAGCACGACTCTGACCGCACAATACCTGCGCGGCGACATGAGCGTGCCCATGCCCGAGGCCAGGCGGGAAGGCAGGGGCGAGCTTGTGCTGCACAGGGTGACCACCAACAATCTGCAGGGCATGGACGTGGTCTTTCCCCTGGGCGTGCTCACCTGCGTGACCGGTGTGTCCGGCTCCGGCAAGAGCTCCCTTGTGGTGGACACGCTCTACAAGCATTTGTGCCTGAAGCTTGGCCTGCGAGTGGACAATCCCGGCACCATAGAAGGATTGAGCGGCGCCGAAGGGATTGAGCGGGTGGTGGCCATCGATCAGACGCCCATCGGCCGCACGCCGCGCTCCAATCCGGCCACCTATACCAAGATCTTTGACGAAATCCGCCAGATCTTTGCCATGACGCCCGATGCCCGGCGCAAGGGCTACACGGCCGGCCGCTTCAGCTTCAACGTGCGCGGCGGGCGCTGCGAAACCTGCCGGGGCGACGGCCAGATACAGGTGGAGATGCACTTTCTGCCCGACGTCTATGTGACCTGCGATGTCTGCCACGGCAAGCGCTACAATCACGAGACGCTGCAGGTGCGCTACAAGGGCCTCAACATCTCCGAGGTGCTGGAGCTGACCGTAAGCCAGGCCCGCAGCTTCTTTGCAAGCTATCCCTCTCTTGAACGCCGCCTGGGCGTGCTCGAAGACGTGGGCCTGGGCTACATACAGCTTGGCCAGGCAGCCACCACCCTCTCCGGCGGCGAGGCCCAGCGCATCAAGATATCCCGCGAGCTTGGCAAGCGCAGCCTGCCCGGCACCTTCTACATCCTGGACGAGCCCACCACGGGCCTGCACATGCACGAGGTGGGCAAGCTCATCAGCGTGCTCCATGCCCTGGTGGACAAGGGCGCAACAGTCGTTGTCATCGAGCACAATACCGACTTCATCCTGGCTGCAGACTATGTCATAGACATGGGGCCCGGAGGCGGCGAGCGCGGCGGCCGCATCATAGCAAGCGGCACGCCCGAGGGCATTGTGGCTGACCCTGCGTCCGTGACAGGGCGCTTTCTCATGGAAGAGCGCAAGGCACGCCTGAAACGCCGGGCGCTCTGAACATCGTGCGGTTGGGGCGTGTGGCACAAGTTGTGTCGCACGCCTTGTGGCACCTGCGTGACAGTCTGCGCAAGGGGTCTTGCATTCCCGAACAAAAGCAGATAATCAGCTTTTTTCCTTTTCTTTTTGCTCTTGACTTGTGTCCCGCAGCACGGCACCGCCCTGTGTGCCTTTCCCCCGTGGCCTGTGAGGACACTGTGTTTTTTTTCGGGGAGGACGAGTCCATGAACAGGCTGTACAGGAAAAACTTTCTTAAGGAACTTGATTTTGCTCCTGCAGACCTTGAATACCTGATCACCCTTGCTGCCAGGCTCAAGGCAGCCAAGAAGGCCCGCAGGGAACCGCAGCTCATGAAGGGCCTCAATATTGCCCTGCTCTTTGAGAAGGATTCCACCAGAACCCGCTGCTCCTTTGAAGTGGCAGCCCATGATCAGGGCGCCCATGTGACCTATCTGGGCCCCACAGGGTCGCAGGTCGGCAAGAAGGAAAGCATGGCCGACACGGCCAGGGTTCTGAGCGGCTTCTTTGACGGCATCGAGTACCGCGGCTTTGGTCAGGACATTGTGGAACGCCTGGCCCAGTACGCCAGTGTGCCGGTGTGGAATGGCCTTACCAATGAATGGCATCCCACCCAGCTGCTGGCCGACATGCTCACCATGACCGAAACCACGGGCAGGCCCCTCAAGGGCCTGACCATGGCCTACCTTGGCGACGCCCGCTACAACATGGGCAACTCCCTCATGGTGGGCTGTGCCATGCTGGGCGTGAACTTCCGTTCTGTTGCGCCCAAAAGCCTCTGGACGAGCGACGAAGTCTTTGCCCTGGCCAAGGAACAGGCAGCCAAGTCCGGAGCCGTCATCGAACGCACCGAGGACGTGGACAAGGGCGTCGAGGGCTGCGATTTCCTCTATTCCGACGTGTGGGTGTCCATGGGCGAGCCTGATTCCGTGTGGAAGGAGCGCATCGAGCTTCTGACCCCCTACAGGGTGACAGCCGAAGTCATGGACAAGACCGGCAATCCCGAGTGCCGTTTCCTGCACTGTCTGCCGGCCTTCCACAACCGCGAAACCACCATTGGCGAACAGATCTACCAGAAGTACGGCGTAGAGTGCATGGAAGTGAACGACGAGGTCTTCGAGTCCGACCGCAATGTGGCCTTCCTGGAAGCGGCCAACCGCATGCACACCATCAAGGCCGTCATGGTGGCTACCCTGGCCGAGGAAGACATTGACGAGGCACTGACAAAGGCCGGCTTCTAGTCCAGGATGACAGAAGAGGGGCGGGAGGGCCAGACCCTTCTGTCCCCATGGCAGGAGAGCCTGCCCGTGAAAAAAGAGCGCGTTGTACCGAAAAACAGGGCTTTGGGTAGAATGCGGCTCTTTTTTCTCTTTTTTGCATGCAGGGATTGGATCCGACACATCAACTTTGCTAAGGACTTGCACGCAAACAATGCTCACTTGTTACACTGATAACCACTTGAAATATTTTAATGATATTGCTGATAAAGACAGTGTTATATCGGTGCGAGTCCTAGCCTGCTAACAAAGCATGAACTACCTCGCACTTACGTGCGAGGTTTCACGGGGACGTTCCCCCGTTTTTAGCAATTCTCCGAGAGAGAAACA
>CALVHF010000029.1 GCA_944327295.1 uncultured Desulfovibrio sp.
TCCCACGGACATGCGCCGGCGTATCATATCCATGGGGTGAGGGGCCTTCCCATATCAGTTATTTTCTGACAATTCCTAAGCCCGGCCGAGCACTCTGCCAGTTCGTCTGGCAGCCGGTACAGGCCCTGTCCCGTACCAGGGCGAAAGCCTCTTGGAGCAGGTACCAGAACGGGCAACATTCGATACGGCGTGGCTCCCCTTGCCATTTTGTCATGAGGGGAGCCACGCCTTTTTCACGTCTGTCGCGTCCGCCTGGTGCGTGCAGTCGGCAAGTGCGCCCGGAGCAGGGCGATGCCAGGGCAGGTGCCCCCTTGCAAGGTGCGCAAAAGGGGCTACACTGGATCCGAGCCGTCTTTTCAGCCTGTTCAGGGTGTTCAGGGGGACGCATCCCCTGCCAGAAGCGTTTTCCGGAACGTTCCCCGGAAACAAATTCCCCCTGAAATCCGTCTTCCGGACCCAATCCTTTCCCATTCCCTTGTCCGCTCTGATCACATGACCGCTTTTCTTCAGGGCTTTTCGCTGGGGCTTGCCTACGTGGCGCCCATTGGCCTGCAAAACCTCTTTGTCATCAACTCGGCCCTGTCCCGTCCAAGGTCCGTGGCCCTGCGCATTGCCGGCATCGTGATTTTTTTCGATGTCCTGCTCTCGCTGGCTGGCTTCTTTGGCGTAGGCGCTCTCATCACCCGCTTCGAGCTTGCCAGACTGCTCATCCTCGGGGCGGGCAGCCTGCTTGTCTTCGTCATTGGTGCACGGCTTGTGCTGAGCCGCAACGTTGCCAGTGCCGACTGTGCCCTGAACGTGCCCCTGTGGCGCGTGGCCTGGATGGCCTTTGCCGTTACCTGGCTCAATCCGCAGGCCCTGCTGGATGTATCCCTGCTGCTGGGCGCCTTTCGGGCCGTCCTGGCCGAGAGCGAGACTACGGCCTTCATCCTGGGCGTGACCACGGCCTCCTGCTCGTGGTTTACAGGGCTCACCCTTGGCGTGAGCCTTCTGAAAAGCCGCTTCACGACAAAAGTCCTGCGCCTCATCAATCTGGTCTGCGGCCTTGTGATCTGCGGCTACGCCCTGCATCTTGCGTACTCGCTTGTGGAGCTTCTGCGATCCTGATCCGGTTCAGGGCCGCTCCTGTCAGGAAGGCTTTTGGGGGATGATCGGCCGGGAACAGCACACTTTTTGCGCTTTTCGGGCGCCGCGTTGTTTTTTCTGTCCCGGGCATGTAGTATGCCAGACGCACGGCACAGCTCATCCCCTGGCCGCAGGCGGAGACGGGCCTGTCCTATGCGTTTTTTTCAAGGACCTGCTCCACAGCCCTCTGAAGGTCTCGGGGGCAGGTCGGGCCCATTTGGGGGATTTTTGCCATCCATTGCACGCAGCAGGGGGAGACATTCATGCACGAACTGGCCCTGGCCCAGGGCATGCTGGACATAGCCCTGGAAGAACTGGCACGTCACAACTGTACGCGGCTCAAGCTTTTGCGCGTGGAAGTGGGCGCGCTCTCGGGCGTTGTCTGCGAGTCCCTGTCCTTTGCCTTTACCTCCCTTGTGCAGGGCACGGTGCATGAGAAGGCTGTGCTGGACATTGTCCGCATTCCTCTGAAACTGCGCTGCGGCAGCTGTCAGTGCGAGTTCGAGGGCGAGCACGGGCCGGGCGAGTTTTCCGCCTGTCCGCAGTGCGGCGAGGTCCTCGGGCACACCGTGCTCTCGGGCAGGCAGATGCAGGTGACCTGGCTTGAAGGCGAGTAGGGTGCCTGGCCCCGTTTGCCGGGCCGAGGGCAGCCCTGTCGACCGGCACTCTCAATTGCAACAACTTGTCATACCAAGGAGAAGTATCATGCAGATACCAGTGGTGCGCAACGTTCTGGAAGCCAACGAGCGTCTGGCATCCGTGGTGCGCGAACGCGTGAAGGGCATCCTGACCCTCAACCTTATTTCCTCTCCGGGTGCCGGCAAGACCTCCCTGCTTGAGCGCACCCTGACGGATCTCTCCTCCGAGTTCCGCATGGCTGTCATCGAGGGCGACCTGCAGACGGACAACGATGCCCGCCGTGTGGCTGCCACAGGGGTGCAGGCCGTGCAGATCGACACGGACGGCGGCTGCCATCTCGATGCCAATCAGATTCTCAGGGCCATGGACCATCTGGACATGAGCAACCTGGACATCCTCTTCATCGAGAATGTGGGCAATCTGGTCTGCCCCACGGAATTTGACCTCGGCGAAGACGCCAAGGTCGGCATCCTTTCCGTGACCGAAGGCGACGACAAGCCGGAAAAGTACCCCCTCCTCTTCAACCTGGCAAAAGTGCTGCTGCTCAACAAGGTGGACCTGCTCCCCTACGTGAACTTTGACGTGGAGCGGGCCGCGGCCTTTGCCAGGGCCCTGAACAAGGATCTGCCCATCTTTCAGATCTCCTGCACAAAGCAGCAGGGCTTAAGGGACTGGTATACCTGGCTGAGAGCTTCCGTGCAGCTCAAGAAGACACAGGGAACACTCTAGTCCAGGCACAAGAGTCCCAAAATCGGGAAACTGTCACCGGATCCCGGCCTGCCACAAGACAGGCCGGGGTCCGGTGTCTTTGTACCGGGCATGTCTGCCGTGCCCTTCCGCCTTCCAGCACCCTGTCCTGCCAGGAACACTCCCTGCTGCATCCACACCCTTCAACCGTACCTATGGGAGGCCCCATGCTTCGTGTCCTCAGCCTGTTGCTCAGTTGTGTGCTTGTTTTCCTTTGTTCCCAGACACCGGGAAAGGCCTTTGGGGAGGAAGTCGCGCCAGAGGCCCTGTCCGGTGCCGAGGCAGGGCCGTCTGCCAGCCCGGCCGCTTCGAGTGCGTCAGCAGCGGAGCAGGGGGAGCAGGCAAAGCAAGAGAGGCAGGCGGAACAGGCCAATCAGACGGCTCAGGTGCAGAAGCCTGGCCTTGAGCGTGTGATCTCCATCCGCGGCTCCTTCATGCTCTCGCCCAAGTCCGTGATCTTTTCGGCCGACGGCAGCCGCTTCTATGTGAATGCCCTGGAAGGCCTCAAGACCCTGGTCTACGAAACGGCCTCCCTGAAGCTTGAACATGTCATCAGCCACGAGTTCACGGAAGAAGACGCAGGGCTCTTTTTGAACAACGAGTCCACGGCCTTTGACTACACCTATCTTGTGAACCGTGCACCGGAAGCTCGCAACTGCTTTGGCGGCAAGCCCGTGGAGAGCGTCCTCACCCATGCGGACCGCTACCTGTGGGTGACCTACTACCGCAGGACCTGGGATCCCAGAGCCACCTCGCCCTCGGCCGTGGCCATCATCGACACGCAGACGAACAGCATTGTGCGCGTCATGCCCACAGGGCCCCTGCCCAAGATGCTGGCTGCCTCTCCGGACGGCCGCACCCTGGCCATTACCCACTGGGGCGACAATTCCGTGGCCCTCATGGACATCTCCTCGGACAATCCAAGGGACTTTCACTACGTGGGGCTTCTTGTGGACGGCAAACGGTCCGATTTGAGAACGATGCGCGGCGACAGGGACAGAGTCTGCGGCCACTGCCTGCGCGGCACGGTCTTCAGCAGGGACGGCCGCTATCTTTTTGTGGGGCGCATGCACAATGGCGGCATCACGGTCTTTGACGTGCGCACCCGGACCTGCCTTGGCACCTTCAGGGGCGTGGATCCCACGCCAAGGCACCTTGTGCTCTCTCCGGACGGCACAACGCTCTATGCCTCCTGCCCGGCCAGCGCCACCATCAATGCCCTGGAGGTGGACAAGGTCCTTGAGAGCCTGGCCACGGGCAATACGTCCTATCACGGCCGCAGCCTGGCCGTTGGGCCGGACGGGCGCACCCTGGCACTGAGTCCCGATGGCCGCTGGATCTATGTGGCCTGCAACCGCAAGGCTCAGCTTGTCATGGTGGATGCCCAGAACTGGAAGGTGGTGGACCGCGTGCCTGCCTCGCCCTATCCCGTGGGGCTGGCCGTGCATCCGGACGGCACCCTGGTCCTGACCACGTCCCAGGGCCGCAGAGGCCGGGGCGGCCATGTGCTCGATGTCTTCAGGGTGCAGGGTGTTGAGCCCCTGCCCGTGCAGGCTCCCAAACAGACTGGACAAACGGAACAGAAGCAGGAGCAGGGCACTGACGAGAAAGCCGGGGAAGCCGGCAGGCCGGAAGCTGCTGAGCGCGTGGACACGCTGTCCACCTGGTAGCTCTCCCTGTCTTCGTGCACAAAGCTCTTGCTGGCAAGGCAGCCTTGAGCAGGCCGCAGGTCCTGCAGACGGAAAACAAAAAAGTGCCGGGCTTCCGTGTTCAGGAAGTATCCGGCACTGACGCGTTTTTTAGTGAAGCGGTTTCGAAAGGCAGGGCCTAGCGCTGCAGATCCTCGACGCTGTAGGCAGTCATGTCCAGGATGAGCGTATCGGAATCCCTGTGCAGTGAGATGGTGTAGAGCTGGGTGTCACGCTGGGGAAATTCCTGCGATGTGGCCAGCTCCCGGACAAGGTCCCTGGGGGCTAGCATGATGGAGGCTATGCCCCGTCCCTGCTTCAGGAAGGCTTCCGTGCAGACCCGTATGAGCTCGCTGTGCACGGCCTCGGGGTAGTTGAGCATCTCGGAGAAGGTCATCTCTATACCCGGGAAGGTGGCCTGCCAGGGCACGTAGTTCTGCCGGGTCAGGGCCTGCAGCACGCCCTTCAGGTTGCCCAGGGAGAGGGTCTGGCGCAGTTCCACGTTTTCCAGCTGGGCATCGCCCAGCTCCTTGGCATTGTCGGTATTGGCATAGAGCCTTGCGCTCCAGATCTGGTTGGCAAAGCCCAGGGTGGCCAGATAGACGTCCTCTTCCATGGTATAGTAGGTGTTGATGAGGCCGCAGGCATCCTTCATGGTCATGCCCGTGTGAAAGCCCTCAAGGGAGCAGACGGGCTTGGCATCGGCGGCAGGCAGCAGGCTTTCCCGTGTGCCGCGCACATGCAGGGGCTTGCCCGTCTCCCTCTGGACAATGAGACAGGTCTCGTGCTCGGGGCACAGGGTGAGGCTCTGCACGCGGGTGAGGTTGATGTCCTTCCAGGTGCACAGGGAGAGGCCCAGATCCAGGCGCACTTCCACGGTGCCACCTGGGTTTTCCAGCTCGTCCTCGCTGCCCGGGCCAAGATCCATGCGGGCAAAGCTTGTGGTCTTTCCGTCGGAAAGGCGTATGGCGACCAGATCGTGATGACTCTTGTTGCTCAAAAGCAGGGTGTGCTGAACGGCCTGCGCCTCTTCCTGGGCCCTGGGGGCAGCGAAACAGGGCTGTGCGCAGCTTAAGGTCAGTCCCGGAACAAGGAGAGAGAACGCGCAGAAGAGAACGACATACATGCTGGGCATGGCAAAACCTCGCCTGAAATGCGGAACCGGATGTGGAAGGGATCAGGGCGGCAGTCCTGAAGAACAGGCGCTGACGTCGAGAGAGAACGCAAGGCAGAATACGCAAGCTTGGCATCCTTGCCAAGTCCGGGACAAGCCCCGGACAAGCTCTGGACACAGGACTGTTTCCGTCCGGGCTGCAGGGGCGTGCAAGGTTCTCTCTCCCCCTGCCAGTCCTTCATCTCCTGCTCAAACTTCCTTCTTGCCAATCTGTTGCGCGGGCTCTATGCTTTGCCCGAAAAGGCGCCCGGGCACGACTGCCGCCTTTTTCCCGGCGACAGCCCCCATTCACAGGATTCCCTGAAAAGGACACGCTTTCAGGTCTTGCGGAGCACACTCTTGGCATTTTCCTTCCTGAAACTTGGCAGAAGACGCACAACGGTGCAGACGGACACAGGGTCTGCCGCACAGGCCACCGGCAACGCAAGTCCCGGACAGGCCGCCTCTTCTGCCGCGGCCGGGCCTGGACAGGGTCCCCTTCAGGGCGAGCGCAATGTCTTTGTGGACGAAGAGGAGCGCGTGCGCCCCGGACAATCCAGACAGCCCGGGCAGGCAGGACAGCAGGGCACCAGGGCAGAGTCCGATCAGGGAAGAAGGGTTTCCGGAGAACATCTCGAAGGACATTCCGGAGATCTGCCTGACAGGGGCTTTGTGCTGACCGGGCAGCGGCTTTTCTGCACCCTCTTTCTTCTGGCGGCCGCACTGCCCCTGGCCTACATGGGCGGAGTGGCCGCAGGTCGCTATTCCCTGGAAAAGGAATACCAGGAGCTCTCCGCGCTGCCGGTCTCTCCTGTGCAGGAAGAGACGGGCACAGCAGACGGAGGGGACGGCTCTCAGGACGAGAGCGCACAGGGCAAGGAGGAGGCCGCAAACCTGGCCCAGGGCATACTCAGACCCAAGGACCTTGGCTTTGTGCGTTTTCTGCGGGCAGCACCAGGAGAAAAGGTGCCGGAGCCTGGCTCCATGCAGCTCATGAAGCCTGCCGTGGCCCCGCAGCCAAAGGACGCGCAAGCCCAGGGAACAGAACCCGTCATGGCGCCCGGCATGAGTCCTGCCCGCGTGTCCGGAGGTCCGCCCGAGCCGCCAGCCCAGGCAGCGGATCTCTTTGACTTTGTCTTCCAGACGGCTGCCTTCCGCACCAGGGATGCGGCTGAAAACCTGCGCATGCAGCTTGAAGCCGAGGGCTTCCGCTCGAGGCTTGAGACCCAGGGGCGTCTCTATCTTGTGCTTTTGCTCACCCGCGGACCCATAACAAGGGTTGGCGAGGTGCACGCTCTCATGCAGCGCCTGCGCCTGGGCGTGCCCATCGAACGCAGCCGCAGGGCTGTCCTGCGGCCCATAGGCCAGCGCTAGTGTCTAATTTTAAAATTATGTCATGATATCTAGACAAAAAAATGTAGTAATTTCAACTAGATATAAGTAGATAAATTTATCAATTTAGACACTAGCGCCTTGTGCCTGCATCGGGGTTCACGGGCACAAGGCCTGCATGCCGCGTCTTCATGTTCGTAAAGAGAAAGTTCATGTCTTGCGGCCGGCCGTTGAGAATGAAGATGACCAGCACCTTGCCGGCATTGTCGTGGCGGAAGAGAAAGCGCAGCTTCTGATCGCCGCGAACGGTGTCAAACCAGGCCTGATTGGCCGAAAAGACGGGCCTGCCGCGCAGACCTTTGGCATAGCCTTCCACAATGGTGCGAAAATTCCTTGCATTGCTCGGGCCGTAGATCATCTGCAGGGAGGCCTTGTGATCCCTGCGTCCGAGCACGGCGGTCTCGCCGCCGCGCTTTTTGAAGGGGCCTTCTATAAGGCTCCAGCCCCTGGGCAGATCCATGGAAAAGTAGGCGCAGTTGAAGCGTGCGGCCCAAGCTTCGGAGGGCAGAAGGCCTGGCAGGATGAGGAGCAGGGCCAGCACAAGGACCGTGAACCTCGTTGTGTGTCCGGTCGTGTGTCTGGGAAACTGGAAGAAACGTGGCATGACAACCTCGCGTGCGGGCAGGAAGAAGGGATGCGGCATGGTGCTGCGCAAGCCTGAAGGACAAGCGTGAGGAACAGGCAGAAGGACGGTTTTTTCAGATGAGACGGGCGCAGTGGAGGCCGCCAAGAAAGGCCGCAAAACCTGCCAGGATCTGAACCGCTATGTTGGCCGCCAGAAAAAGGGGGCGGATCTGGCCCAGGGCAAAGCTTTCGAAGATGAAGGAGGAAAACGTCGTGAAGCCTCCGAGAAAGCCCGTGCAGAGCAGGACGCGCAGGCTGTCGCTGAGCAGGAGCCTGTTGGCGGCAAGCTCCCAGACCAGACCGAAGAAAAAGCAGCCCAGGATGTTGACAGCCATGGTGCCGAAGGGCAGGCCCTTGCCTGCCAGGGCATTGACGCAGGAACTCACCAGAAAGCGGCTGAGGGTTCCGCAGCCGCCGGCAAGAAAGAGCAGAAGACAGGCCTTGAGCGTCATGAGCTATCCCCTGAAGCAGTCCGGAAACTCGCTGGCCAGGAACTCTTTGAGGGCCGTCTGCCAGTGGGGCATGGGCTTAAGGTGACAGAGCTTCAGGCGCTCCTTGAGCAGGCAGGAATTGGCAGGCCGCGCAGCAGGCAGCGGATACTCGGCGCTTGTGCAGGGCTCCACCTTCTGCTCCCTGCCTGTCAGGGCAAAGATTTCTCGTGCCAGCTCGTACCAGGTGGCTTCGCCCTCGCAGGAGAGGTGGATGGTGCCCGTGATCTCCGGGTGTTCCAGAATCTCCTCGATGGCTCCTGCCACGGCCAGGGTGCTGGTGGGATTGCCCTTCTGATCGCTGACCACGCGGATGAGGGGCTGTCCCTCTCTGTTCAGGCGCATCATGGTGTGCACAAAGCTTGGGCCCCCCGGACCGTAGAGCCAGGAGACGCGGGCAATGAGGTGGTTGGGACAGTTGAGGCGTATGGCGCACTCGCCGGCCCACTTGGTCTGGCCGTAGACATTGAGGCCGCCGGTAGGCTTGGAAAATTCGCTGTAGGGACCGCTGTGCCCATCAAAGACATAGTCCGTGGAAAAGGCAATAAGCCGTGCCCCTGTCTGCTGACAGGCCGCAGCCACGTGGGCCGAGCCCGCCACATTGACCTGAGAGGCACGCTCTGGCTCGCTCTCGCACTGATCGACCTTTGTGAAGGCAGCGCAGTGGAGGACAACGTCCGGCTGAAACTCGGCAAAGACCCGGCCGACGCTTATGGGATCGGTGATGTCCAGTTCCTCCCGGCCCGGAGTTGCTAGGGCGTGGTCTGCATGGTGGCCCAGGCGTGCAGCCAGGGTTCGTGCCAGCATGCCCTTGCCGCCGCTGATAAGTATGCGCATGAAATGCACCTCTGCTGAAAAGATCTGTGAAACGATTTGCGAAAAGAGCTGTGAAATGAAAACGGCAGAAAAAAGTCTGCTGCAAAAAAAAAAGACGCCTGCAGGATAGCGCAGGGGATGCCTGCTCCTCAAGCCTGCAGGAAGGCGCAGGCTCCGGATTCATCCTGCCCGATTCTGCCTGCTCCTGTCGGCTCCTGAAAGGCTTGAGGCAAGGTCCATGGCAAGACAGATCATATCCACAAGCTGTCGGCCTTCTTCAATGATTGGATGGTCGTAGTTGTCGGTGAAGAAGTTTTTGATCACATGGGAGCGGACAAAGCCGCAGTGCTGATAGAAGCCCAGGGTTGCGGGACTCTCTCCTGTGCCCACCAGCAGAGTGCGGGCCTGAGCGCGGACGTGCTCAATCACGTGCCGCACAAGGGCGATCCCGTACCCCTGGCGCTGGACGTCCTGCCGCACGGCCAGATTCTTGATTTCAAAGACGCCTGCACCCTCGTTGGTCACAAGGATGGAGCCCCTGGCTTCAGGATCCCCCGCATCAAAGAGCACGAACATGGTGCCACGGAAGAGGTAGCGCTCCACCATATCCATCTGTTCGTCTGCCAGAAGCAGCAGATCCCTGTATTCGAGCCTGTCTTCGATGGGAATTTCCCTGAAGTGCATAGGTCCCCCTGACTTGCGTGTTCCTTGTGTTTTTGTGTGTGCCGTTTGTCCTGCAACGCCAAAGGCTTTTGTGCGCATCAGGTCCTGCGCCGGAACATCCACACGGCCACGCTCACGCTGACAAGGCAGATGAGGCCGATTTTGCCCAGCTGCATGGCTGCGGCTGCAGGAGAAATATTCTTCAAAAAGACGCCCTGGCAGAGGACGGCAAAGTGGCGCAGGGGCACAAGCTCGCTTAAGATTTGCAGGAAGGCTGGCATGTTGTTGACCGGAGTGACCACTCCGGAGATGAGGATGGAGGGCACTCCGATGGTGAAGGCCCCAAGGAAGGCCTGCTGCTGGGTGGCGCACAGGGAGGAGACCATGAGGCCCATGCCGCCTGCGGCCAGGGCAAAGACGAGCAGGGAGAGGTAGAGCAGGAGGACTGAGCCTGTAAAGGGCACGCCAAAGCCGAAGACCGTGATGACAAGGAAGATGGTGCCGTGGACACAGCCCGTGATGCAGCCGGGCATGAGCTTGGCCAGGGCGATTTCCGTGGAGGTGCTGGGTGTGACCAGCAGCTGGTCGAAGGTGCCCACTTCCCGCTCTCTTGCAACAGAGAGCCCTGTGACCACCAGACCCAGCATGTAGGTGAGCATGCCGATGAGGTTGGGCAGAAAGAACCACTGAAAGTCCAGGTTGGGGTTGAACCAGGAGCGCACCGCTACGGACAGGGGGCTTGCCTGGGTGGCCGTGAAGGTCTGGATGATGGTCGAGAGGTAGTAGACGGCAAGCTGGGAGGCATTGGCCCTGCGGCCGTCCAGGACAACCTGCAGCTGCGCTGTGCGTCCGGCCGCAAGGTCCCTGGAAAAGCGCTCGTCAAAGACAAGACAGAAAAGGGTTTCCCCCCTGTCCATGCACTCTTTGACTGCTTCTTCGCTGTGCACCTCTATCAGGCGCACAAAGGTGGGCGAGCCCAAAATCGTCTGGCAGACGCGGCTGCTCCAGACTCCGTGATCGCGGTCAAAGACCGCAAAGGTTACGTTGCGCACTTCCATGGTAGCCGCCCAGCCGAAGATGACAATCTGGGCCAGGGGCGGCACGATGAGCATGAGGCGCGAGGTTCTGTTGTAGAAGAGAACCATGAGCTCCTTGCACATGATGGCCAGGATGCGGCGCAGACTGAGTGGTTCCATACGAGCTTTCATGCGAACGTTCATGAGCCGCCTCTCTAGTCTATGCTCTTGCGCAGATGCCGGTAGACCACCGCAAGGAGCAGGCTTGCCAGGGCCAGCAGGCAGAGGGTGCGGGGAATGAGCACATCGGGGATGGTGCCGGCCAGAAAGAGCGTGCGCAGGCAGATGTTGAAATGAGTGGCAGGCAGGATTTGCGAAAGAGCCTGCAAAAAGGGCGGCATGGAATCGATGTCGAAGACAAAGCCCGAGAGCAGTAGGGCTGGCAGAAAGCCTGTGAAGAGGCCTGCCTCGGCAGCCACAAGCTGCACGCGCAAGTGCACGGAAATGAAGAGGCCCTGGCCAAGCGCGCAGAGCATGAAGACGGAAGAGATGACAACCAGGGCGGCAAAGGAGCCACGGTAGGGCACGTCAAAGAGATTGATGGCAAGTACCGTGCACAGGAAGAGCGAGAACATGCCGAGGCAGAAGTAGGGCACAAGCTTGCCCAGCAGAAGCTGCATGCGGGTAATGGGTGTTGCCAGCATGGCCTCCATGGTGCCGCGCTCCCATTCCCTGGCAAAGACCAGGGAGGTGAGCAGGGTGCCAATGAGGGTCATGATGACCGTGATGGAGCCGGGCACAAGGAAGTTGATGCTCAGGGCCGTGGGATTGTACCAGTGGCGAACGACAAGATCGATGCCTGCAGGCTGCGCGCCTTGGGTGAGCCGCTGGGCAAAGAGCAGTAGGACGGACTGGGCATAGCCTTGCAGAAAGCGGGCGGAATTGGGTTCCGTGCCGTCCACCACAAGCTGCAGGGAGGGGATTTCGGCCTCGGTCACGCCGGCCCTGTCGGGATTGGGCGAAGGGCTTCTTCCGCCTTTTGCCCCTTGTGCCAGCCCTTGTTTCAGGAGCAGGAGGTTGCGCTCGAAATCCTCCCTGATGTGCAAAAAGCCCTGTATGCGCGAGTCGCGCATGGCTTCGGTGACAGCCGCCATGGAGGAGAATTCGTGCACCTGAAACCAGGGCGAGGCCCGAAAGTCGGAGACCAGGGCCCTTGAGGCCTGCGAGCGGCTTTCGTCGCAGATGCCCAGCTGCAGATTGGCCGGATCCAGATTGATGCCAAAGCCGAAGAGCAAAAGAAAGAGCGTGGGCAGCACACCGGCCACAAGATAGGAGGACGGATCGCGGACTATCTGGGCAAATTCCTTGCCTGTCAGGGCCAGCACCTGCTGCAGCCAGAGACGCATTGGGGACGCCTGTGCCATGAATACCTCCCTGCCTTATTCCTCGTGATCCTTGTGCCAGCGCTGTATGGCCGCAATGAAGGCATCTTCCAGGGTGGGATCCTGTGTGTCGTCCTGGCAGCATTCCCTTTTGAGGTCTTCCGGGGTGCCGTAGTGGATCATGGCCCCCTGATAGATGAGACAGATGGTGTCGCAGTATTCGGCCTCGTCCATGCAGTGGGTGGTGACAAGCACGGCCGTGCCTGTCTCGGTCATGGCCAGGATGTGCTTCCAGAAGTCCCTGCGCGTGCGCACATCGACGCCTGATGTGGGCTCGTCCAGAAAGAGCACGGCCGGATTGTGAAGGGTGGCGCACAAGAGGGCCAGACGCTGCTTGAGGCCCAGGGGCAGGGTCTCGGTAATGGAAGAGAGATGCTCCTCAAGGCCCAGGGCCTCGGCCAGAATCCTGGTGCGCCGCGTGCGCGTGGCCCGGTCCAGCCCGTAAAGATCGGCAAAGAGGCGGATGTTGGTGGCCACGGGAATGTCCGGATAGAGGGAGAACTTCTGGGCCATGTAGCCCATGTTGGCCCGGGCCGCGCTGGAAGACGAGAGCAGATCGATGCCCGCCACCTCGCAGGAGCCGCTGCTCGGCTTTAAGAGCCCGCAAAGCATGCGGAAGGTTGTGGACTTGCCGGCGCCGTTGGGACCGAGCAGACCGCAGATTTCCCCTGGCCGCACGCTGAAGGAAATGTCCCTGGCTGCCGTGAAGGAGCCAAAGTGCCTGGTGAGCCCTTTGGCCACAATGGCTGGCCTGGAATCCTGTCCGCTCCCGTGCCCCTTGTGTGAGGCTGCGGCATAGGGCGAGGGGCTGGCATTGAGACCTCCAAGGGCTGCCATGTAGGCGTCTTCGAGACGCGGAGGCACGATGCGGCCCGTGGACATGAGCTTTTTGCGCAGGGCTGCTGGCGTATCGGGTGCCGTGAGCAGGCGCAAGTGCGATCCCTGTATGACCACGTCCCGTATGCCCTCCTCGCGCACATAGTGCTCGAAGTCGGCCCGGTTGTCGCCGCTGCCGGGCACAAGATGGACCTCTCCTTCCACAGTCTCAAGAAAGTCTTTCGGCGGTCCTGCATAGAGAATGCGGCCTGCGTCCAGCATGACAATGTCCGGGCAACGCTCGGCTTCCTCAAGATAGGCCGTGGACCAGACGATGGTCATGCCGGAGTCGGCAAGCTCGGCCACCATGTGCCACAAATCCCTACGCGAGAGCGGATCCACGCCCACGCCAGGCTCGTCCAGCAAAAGGAGCCTGGGCGATCCCAGCAGGGCACAGGCAATGCCGAGCTTCTGCTTCATGCCGCCGGAGAGTCGGCCGGCCAGACGGGATCCGAAGGGACCAAGGCCCGTGAAGGCCAGAAGTCTGGCAAAGAGGGCCTCGCCCTCGTCCTTTTCCAGGCCCCGCAGTCTGGCATGCAGGCGGAGATTGGCTAGAACGGTCAGGTCTTCGTAGAGCCCGAACTTCTGGGGCATGTAGCCTATGCTGTTGGGATCCGAATCCAAAAGCTCCTGCGGCTTTTTGCCAAAGACGGAGAGCTCGCCCCTGTCCACGTGGAGCAGGCCTGCCAGCAGGCGCAAAAAGGTGGTCTTGCCTGCGGCGTCAGGACCGACCAGACCTGTGATTTGCCCGGGCTTCAGGGTGCAGGTCAGATCCTGCAGGGCAGGACGGGAGCCAAAGGACTTGCAGACATGGTCGGCCAAAACCAGCGTCTCGCGGGCCAGAGTGTCTTTTGCTGTCTCCCTGCCGGGATTTGCATGACCCGGATCGGCATGATCGGGAACCGGGCTCTCCTGGATCCTTGTGTGCAGCAGCGAAGGCATCAGGAGGCCTCGTCCGGGATGCGGACCCGCACGGGCATGCCCTGGCGGAGCATGTTGTCCGGATCCTGTGCCAAGACGCGGATGCGGTAGACAAGGGAGGTGCGCACTTCGCTTGTCTCCACGTTCTTGGGCGTAAATTCGGCCGCAGGGGAGATGTAGCCCACCGAACCTGCAAAGGGCTTGTCCGGAGCACAGTCGGCCAGAACATCCACTGCCATGCCGGGCCGGATGCGGCCAAGGTTGGGTTCGTCCACATAGACGCGCAGCCACACAGGGTCCCTGAGGGTCAGGGTGAGCACGGGGCTTCCGGCAGCCACGATGGCGCCTTCTTCCTGGGCCCTGGTCAGCACGATGCCGTCGCCCGGCGCCGCAAGCGTGCAGTCCGCACACTGGATGCGGGCAAGATCGGCCTGAGCCCTGGCAGCAGCCAGGGTGGCCTTCTGGGCGGCAATGTCTTCCTTGCGGTAGCCGCTGGCATGCATAGCATAGACCTGCTCGGCAGCGGCAAGCTCGGCCCGGCTCTGCCTGGCTGCAGAGAGGGCATTGTCCAGGGCCTGCTGGGAGGTGGCGTTCTGCCTGTGCATGTTGCGTATGCGCTCAAGCTGGATGCGGGCGAGATCGGCTTGGGCTCTGGCCGCCCGGACCTGTTCCTCGGCCTGGGCCACTTCTTCCGAGCGGTAGCCGGCCTCCAGGCGCGCGAGCTGGGCTTCCTGGGCCTGCACCTGAGCCTCGGCCTGCCTCAAGGTGGCCTTGAAGACATCGTCATCTAGGCGCGCCAGGATCTCGCCCTTGTGCACGCTGTCCCCCTCGTCCACCAGCAGGCGCGCTATGCGGCCCTCCACCCTGAAGGAGAGCTCCACCTGGCGGATTTCCACATTGCCGTGGAGCACAAGGTTCCTGTCTGAGGGCCTTGTGAGGGCATACAGGGTGAAGGCAAGGGCAAGCACGAGCAGTGCGCCCAGAAGGAGCGTCTTGCGGGAAGGTCGTGCCATGGAACATCTCCTTGGGGTATTGTGTGCCAAGAGAAGGCGTGGCTGCGGGAACATGAGGACCTGCAGATCCGCAGTCCGGGCTTTCTTGAGAAAAGGGCATGTGTATGCTAGACCTTGCAAGACCCAAAGGAAGATCCCCTTTGGGAGAAGAGGCCTTGAAAGACAGGGGGCTCAAAACCAAGAGTAGCGCACTCTGCCAGGTCTCTCAAGGATCGAGGTGCGAAGGATCGGGTTCCCATGGCCCTGCTTCTGTCCTTTGTCCTTGTGTCCGGTTCCTGTCCATTATCATTGAGGATGACACCAATGCCCGCAGACAACCCCGCCATTCTTCTCATAGCCTATGGTTCCTGCCTGGCCAGCGGACTGGACGCTCTGCGGCATTTCGAGACCAGGGTCCGCCAGCGCTATCCGGGCTTTCCCGTGCGCTGGGCCTATACCTCCGAGCACATACGCAACAGGCTGGCCGTGCAGGTGCGCCGCAAGTCCGACTCCGTGGTCAAGGCCATACGCAGGCTTGTGCTGGAGCGCTTCTCGCCCATTGTGGCCCAGCCCTTGCAGATCGTCTCTGCCACCGAGAACGAGGTGGTGGAGGGCCTGACCCAGTCCGTGTCCGCGGAACTGGGCGTGTCGGTGAGCGTTGGCGCCCCCCTGCTTGCCACCGAGGCAGACGTGCATCTGTGCGTGCAGGCCATGCTGGCCCATCTGCCCGAGGGGCGCAGGGCAGAGGAGGATGTGATCTTCGTAGGCCACGGGGCCTCCCATGCGGCCCAGGCACGTTATGCCGAACTCTGCCGCCTGGCCTCTGCCATGGACGGCGGCATCCATGTGGCCACCCTGTCCGGCAACATGCCCCTGGAAGGTCTGCTGCCAGGACTCACCTCGCACAGGGTGTGGCTTGTGCCCCTCCTCTCCTCCGTGGGCAAGCACACGGTCTCGGACATTGCCGGCAGTGATCCCGACTCCCTCAAGTCCTTTCTGGAACGCCACGGCCACGAGTGCCTGGCCGTGAAGGAAGGGGTGCTCGTGCACAAGGCCTTTGCCGACATCTGGCTGGACCATCTGGAGCAGGCCATGACCCGTCTGGGGCTTGGCTGTTCCTGCGCAGGCAGGACCACGCCCCCCTGAACCCATGCCTGAGGCAACGCACACTCCTGGGTCCGGCAGACCGGTTTCTGTCCCGTCTTTGTCATGTCCATTCACCTGTTACATTAAGGTTTTTGTATCGTGTTCAAGTCAGCTTCATTTTCCCTGCTCATAAAAACGCTGCTTGTCTGTCTTCCTTTGAGCTGCGTGCTGGCCCTTGGCCCGGCACAGGCCCTGGCCGACGGCGCAGCCAATGCCTTCAATCCCTACACGGGCAAGGCCATGCCCTCCTCCCGTAAGGTCAAGGGCGAGGACAGCAAGATACTGGAAGCCCTGGGCGGAACGCAGCGCAGCATTGCCACGGATGCTGCCTACAGGCCCCACTGGAAGGAAGAGGCCTACCCTGTGCTGAAGGGAACCATGGACGCCCGTCATGAGGTCCTGCTTGTGCTCGACATGGCGGATCCTGCGGCCCGGCCCCTGTGGAAGACGGTGCGCGCCGCCATGGACAGGCTGCCGGCTGCTCAGGCCAGGCTTGTGCTCTTTGCCCGTAGCGCCGAGCTCTATGCAACCGATTTGACGGGCCTTGCCATCTGGGCCTGCCGGGAGCGTCCGGGCCAGGCCATAAGCTATCTTTCCTGGGCCCTGCAGCGCTGGGACGACATCAAGGCTGCCCAGCGCCGCAAGGGGACTGTGCGTCCCTTCAACAATGAGTACGATGCCGTGCTCTCGCGCAAGGACTACCCCCTGGCCTTTGTGGCCATGAATTCCTGCTTCAAGCCTAAGGTCCCCGAAAAGGATCAGAGCAGGCTGGCAACCTATATATATGACGCCGGCAACATCAATCTCTATCAGGCCACGGAAGTCTGCCGCTATTACGGCCTGGAGACTCCAAGCGGCCTCATCGTAGACGGCAAGGTCGTGGACAGCGCTACCAGCGTCGAAGCCCTGAAGGCCCTGCTCAAGTAGCTTCTGACAGACCGGACTGGAGCAGACAGATCGGGACAGGGAACTGTTCCCCGAATGCAGAACATCCCCGTGCTTCCCTGAAAGACAGGGAAGTACGGGGATGCTGCATTGTGAAGCCTTGTATGCCAGGCAGATTCTGTCCCGTGGGCCAGGGCCGCCTTATTGTGCCGTGCCCTGCAGGCTGTGTTTAAAGGCATGGGTGATCGTGACTTTCACGAGGTCCCCTGTGCGATCCTGTCCCTGTGCGAGATCCACGTGCACAAGGGCGCCGTAGGGGTCACGTCCCTGCCAGCGGCAGAGGGCGGCATTGTCGTCCTGTCTCGGGCTCATTCCTTCGATGAGCACCGTGGTCGTGGCTCCCACACGCTGTGCAAGCCAGGCCGATCCAAGCTCTTCCTGCATGGCCTGCAGGCGTTGCAGGCGGTCGAGCTGCACCGGAGCCGGAATCTTGTCCGCATAGCCCGAGGCACGTGTGCCCGGCCTGTCCGAGTAGCAGAAGGAAAAGCTGCTCATGAAGCCGCACTTGTGCACCATGTCCATGGTCTGGAGAAATTCCTCTTCCGTTTCTCCGGGAAAGCCCACAATAAGGTCCGTGGACAGGGCCAGGTCCGGGCGGGCTGTTTTTAATGCCTGCACAAGGGCGAGGAAGTCGCCCGCCGTGTAGCGGCGGTTCATGCGCCTGAGGACGTGGTCAGCACCGGCCTGCATGGGTAGATGCAGGCGCGGACAGAGGTTGGGCAGCTCGGCAAAGAGGGCCACATCCTCAGGAGTCATGTCCTTGGGGTGCGGGGTCACGTAGCGCAGGCGCATGCCCGGATCCAGGGCCGAGACCTGGCGCAGCAGCTCCGCAAAGGAAGTGCCGTCGCTGCTCTTGTCCAGACCGTAGGCATTGACGTTCTGGCCAAGCAGGCAGATCTCCCGTGCGCCCTGCTCGAGGAGCATGCGGCATTCGTCCAGAATGGCCGCCTGCTTGCGCGACTTCTGCCGGCCCCGCGTGAAGGGTACAATGCAGTAGGTGCAGAAGTTGTCGCAGCCCTGCATGATGTTTACATAGGCCACGGGGCCGCAGTGCGCCTCCCTGGGCTTTGGGCGCTCGTCATAGGTTGGGCTGAAGGAAGTGAGGCACAGGGTGTGGCCAGGTTTTTTGAGGAGCAGATCCAGGGCGTCCGGAATCTGGCCCATGGCGTCCGTGCCGGCCACAAGGCGCACCTGGGGCGAATAGGAAAAGAGGGTGGAGCCCAGCTGCTGGGCCACGCAGCCGGCCACGGCCACGAGCACGGAGCGGCTCCTTCCCGTTTCCTGCAGGATGCGGCCAAGGGTGCTGCGCACCTTGAGTTCGGGCTTTTCACGGACAGAACAGGTGTTGACGACAATGATGTCGGCCTTGTCCGGATCGGACCAGCGCATGCCCCTGTCCCTGAGCATCCTGGCCAGCCAATCCGAATCTGCCACGTTCATCTGGCAGCCGAAGGTAATGATGTGAAAGGTCATGATTGTCCTGGAAGGAAGAAAAAAACGCGTGACAGGGGACTCCAGGGCTCAGCCCCTGTTCCCCGATCCCTTGTCGGAGCCGTTTTCTGCGGCCATTTCGGGCGCTCCGGGGCGCGGGCCCGTCTCGTCAAGATGATCCAGTTCCTTCATGAGCCAGCTCACTAGGCTGCGAGCCTGATCCACTGTGAGCAGCGTGCGCGCATAGATGGTGCGCAGCACGTGGCGTTCGGGCATCTTGTTCTGCTGGCCGTCCTGTTCGTTGGCGACCAGTTCCCCGCTTTCCGTAAAGAGGTACTCGGCAGGCTGGGGGAGGGCGTCACAGTCCGCAAAGAAATTCATTTCGATTTCGCCGGTCTGGGTGACGCCGCCAAGGACGCCGTTGTAATTGTGCAGGGGAAGGTCGGGATCCATCTGTATGGTCAGGTGCTGTTGGGTCGTTTTGCCCATGGGTGCACTCCTTGCAATCCGGGACTGCCTGTGCGGCAGGTTGTTCTTGTGAGAGAAGGACAAGTTTGGCGGCAGGCCCAAGCCCCTGTCAAGCCCCGTGTCCTGTCCGTTTCGTCTCCATGGCGAGGGGGCAGGGCGGCCAGACCCGGAAGCGGCAGAAGCCAGCAGAGTCGGGGGCACAGGATCTCCCGGGACAGGCCTTTGCCGCAAGCTTGAATTTCTTCCTGCAAAAGTTTAGTTGAGCCAAGGATCGGGTGCGCTGTGCCCCCTGCCTCATCCCTGGTTTCACGCCCTTCGCTTCGGGGGCTGTCCCTGACACGAAGCCTCCTTTTCCTGAAAGGGCGCAAGGGGGGCAGGCGCTGCGGGAGTCCTCAGGGCTCCGTTTACTGACAAAAAAATCTTTCCTGCGAGAGGTGTGCAATATATGAGCGCGTGTACTGTGGAAAAACTGGACGCTGAACCCTGCTTTGACATGATGGGCTTCATGGAGCTCAGCCAGGAAAACAAGCTGGACGGCAAGGTCATGGATCGTCTGGGAACGCTCTGGGAGGAGTGGCACAAAAAGCTTTCCGTTTACAAGGTGACCTGTGGCAAGATAGCCTACCTTGTGGCCTGGCTGCCCGAGGAGGTGGAGACCTATGTGGACGAGACCTGGGACAAGACGCCGTCCGAGGGCTATCTCTCCAATTCCCTGGCCCAGTACCTCATCATGCAGAGCGTGAACGCCGTGCTGCCGCAGGTGGAGACCGTGGGCTGTGCACCGGCCCCGCGTCCCACCGAGAGCCTGAAGGAGGCTCTGCAGGACTTTGACTTGAGCTACAGGGAGGATCTGGAGGTCCTGAACCGGCGTTTTGCCGTGGTCACCTTCTATCCCTTCCGCGGTGGCTGCGAGATCTGTCACCTGCAGCCCCACTGTCCCAAGGGCAATGGCGAGACTGGCACAAGCGTGCTTCTGCCCGGCTACGAGGCTCAGCAGTAAGCCATGATAGCCTATCTTGAAGGCCGCCTTGAACACGTCTCCGATCCGTCCATCATTGTCGTCACCGATGGCGGTGTCGGCTACGAGGTGGAAGTCACGGCCCGCCTGCGCCAGTCCTTGCCCGAACAGGGGCAGAAGGTCCGGCTCTATACCACCCTGCTGGTGCGCGAGGACATGCTCAGGCTGTGCGGCTTCCAGACCATGGAGGAGCGCGCCGTCTTTGACATTCTGACCAGCGTGCCCAAGGTGGGTCCGAGGCTCGGCCTGGCCGTGCTTTCCGTCTACAGGCCTGCCGAGCTGCGCAGGATTGTGACTGATGGAGACACCGTGGCCCTGACAGCGGTCAGCGGCATAGGCAAGCGCCTGGCCGAGACCCTGGTGCGGGAACTCTCCTACAGGCTTAAGGTGGATGTCGGTGCCGAACCCCTGGCGGCAGGGGGAACCGGCAGTGTGTATCACAGCGTGCTGGACGGCCTCAAAGGCCTGGGCTATGCCGAGAGCGAGTGCGGCAGTGTACTGCAGGAACTTTTGCGGGCCGAACCGGATCTGGACGTGCCCTCGGCCCTGCGCAGGGCCCTGCAGGAAATCGGGCGCAGAAAGTAGGCCGGATACGGACAGGACAAGACGCATATGCAGGAAGAACTCCATCAGGCAGAACTCCGTCAGGCAGACGACAATGTCAGACCGAAGCGGCTCGACGACTTCATCGGGCAGAAGGATGTGCGATCCCAGCTGAAAGTCTTCCTAGGTGCTGCCAGACAGCTTGGCAGGGCCCTGGATCACACCATCTTCTATGGCAATCCGGGTCTTGGCAAGACGACCCTTGCCCAGATCATGGCTGCGGAACTTGGCGTGAACATCGTGACCATCACGGGTCCCATGCTGGAACGGCCTGGGGATCTGGCCGCCATCCTCACCAACCTGTCCCGCAACGACATTCTCTTTGTGGACGAAATCCATCGCATGCCCATTACCGTGGAGGAAGTGCTCTATCCGGCCATGGAGGACTTCAAGCTGGACATCGTGGTGGGCCAGGGACCTGCGGCGAGCACGGTCAAGATGCCCCTGGACCGCTTCACCCTGGTGGGCGCCACCACGCGCATGGGCCTTGTATCGGCGCCCTTGCGCAGCCGCTTTGGCATCGTCCTGCACCTGGACTTCTATTCTCCGGACGATCTTGCCCGTATTGTCCGGCGCAGTGCCGGCATTCTGCACATCAGCATTGACGAGGAGGGCGCCCTGGAAATAGGCCGGCGATCCAGGGGCACGCCGCGCATTGCCAACAGGCACTTGCGCAGGGTCAGGGACTATGCCCTGCAGGAAGGGGCTGCGTGCATTACCAGGGAGATTGCCGACAGGGCTCTCTCCTGCATGAATGTGGACAGGGAGGGCCTGGATCAGATGGACAGGCGCCTTCTGCAGGTGCTCATCAACCACTATGATGGCGGCCCCTGCGGCATCAAGACCCTGGCTGTGGCCTGCTCCGAGGATGTGCGCGCCCTTGAGGACGTCTACGAGCCCTATCTCATTCAGCAGGGCTTTCTGAAGCGGACAAGCAGGGGGCGCATTGCCACGGCCAAGGCCTACATGCACATGCGCAACTGGGGCGTGTCCGGCACACCCCAGTCCTGAGCGCTTCTGCAGCCAGACAGCTCAGAACAGCCAGCCAGGCGAGGGAGCGCCTTGCAGTTTTTTGAGGGGCACAGTACACTGCCGAGGCAGGACCCTGTCCCTATAGGGCTTTGTTTTTCCGATATTTTTTTTCACCTTTTTTCATCGTCCTCCTTCCCGATGCATCAATCGGCACATGCAGGCACTTCATGCAAAGAGCAACTCCCTTTACAGACAATCTCAGTGCATCGCTCAAGAAGTACTATGCCCTCTTTCGGGGCGCCGTTGCCGTGGCCTGCGGTCTCATTCTGCTGGCCGTGATTGCAGCCTACGTCCTGGTGGAGCGCTCCGGCGAGCGCATCCTGGACGAGGCTGCGGAGAACCTCCTGCTCAAGGAGGGAGCCTTTGACAAGCGGCTTGCGACCTGGTGCGGTTCTGTGGAGAAGTTTGCCGGCAATATTGCCAGTGCGAGCATTGTGCAGCTGTCCGTCTCCTATTACGCGGGTCTGACGGACGAGCAGCGCAAGGAGCTTGGCAAGAACAGGGAACAGAGTGCCGACGATCAGGAACTTGTGACCTATCTCAAGGACATGTTTGCCGACTTTGCCGCCTCGCACGGCATTTCCGACGCCCTGATTGTCATGGCGGACGGCGACATTCTCATTGGCTCCAGGGAGAACAAGCTTTATTCCCAGTCCTGGAAGTCCATGCTTGAGCGGGTCCTGCAGCAGAAGACTTTTCAGTACGGATCCATCCATGCCGCGGACGGCGGCAAGGTTGTCGTGGATGTGGCCGTACCCATCTTTCCGCCCGTGGAAGGCACGGAGGCAGGCCCCTTGGGGGCCCTGCTCATGGCCCTCCCCCTGGGCTCGCAGTTCAGCGACATCCTGACGCCGCCCGCAGACAACAGGGGCATCCAGAAGATGGCCTTTGTGCAGATGCACAGGAACGAGACGGGCCACATCCGCACGAGCGTCGAGAAGCAGGGATCCATGCTCTTTGTGCGCGACACCACGATGCCGGGCGCGGGAGACATCACGCCGAGAGAGCTTGCCGACAGCCAGATTCTGCAGGAAGACCAGCATCTCTACTACACCATGTACTTCCCGTCGGATCAGAAGATCTCTGGCTACGTGTGCGCCATGGTGCCGCAGATCCACGTACAGGAGCTCATGACCAGCCACAGGTACTTCATCTGTGCCTGCCTTGGCGTAGTCATTGCCTTCATCCTCCTTGTCCTGGTCCTTCTCTCCATGCTCAGGGACAAGCATGTCCGCCTGCTCGTGAACAGGCGCATTGCCAATCAGAAGGCCATACTGGACAGGATCAACGCCTCCATACAGGACGGCATGATACTGCTCTCCAAGGCCGGAGACATTGTGTACATGAACGAGCACTTCTTCACGGCGGACGGCCGGGCCCGCTGGGTGCGCGTGCCCCTGCACGATGCCCTGAACGGCGATGCGGCGGACAAGGTGCTTGAATGCATGCACCATGTGCTGGAAAACGGCCACGAGGGCAGCGTGGAACTGCTCTACGGCGAGGAAAGCGCCAAGAGACTCTACCGCGTCACGGTGTACGCAAGCCAGGAACAGGAAGGTCGGGCCAGCGACATGGATCTTGGCTGCGTGGCCATCTTCAGGGACATTACCGAGTTCCGCAACAAGGCCCGGGAAAGCCAGCAGAGGGTGCAGAAGATCCTCAACGTCTTCTCCACTGTGGTGGAGAGCGTGGATGCCGGCCTGCGCGGGCACACGGACAAGATGCTCACCATCATAGATGCCCTGTCGCCGCTGCTGCACTTTTCCAGGGAGGAGATGGACACCCTCAACATCTCGGCCCGCCTCTTCCAGATAGGCAAGCTCTTTGTGCCAAGGCATCTGCTCAACAAGCGCGGCAAGCTCACGCCCGAGGAATATGCCCAGGTTAGCAAGGCGCCGGAAGCGGCCTACGAGCTGCTCTACAGCCTCAATTTCGGCCTGCCCGTGGCAGAGACGGTCTACGAGATGGGCGAGCGCGTGGACGGCAGGGGGCCGCGCGGCCTCAAGGGCGACGAAATCCTCTTCACGGCCCGAGTGCTCTCCGTCGTCAATGCCTTCTGCTCCATGGTGAGCCCGCGTACCTACCGCGACGCCATGAGCGTGGAAACGGCCTTGGATCAGCTGCGCAGGGATCCTGGCTTCGACAGGGAGGTCATAGAGGCCATGTGCACCATTTCCGTCAAGGATTTCCAAACCATCTTGCGCCGCTGCACAGGCGAGGGCGATTCCTACAACAACGCCCTGGCCCTGTGGGACAATGTGGAAAGGTCCTGAACACCGGCAGCGAGAAGGACTGCGTTTCTGCCTGTCCCCAAGACTGGCAGTTCCTGACAGTTTTCGGGTATCCATCCAGTCACTTCTCCTGCAAGCGCACTCTCTGTGGTCATGCACACATCCAGCCTCTCGTGCCTGCCGGGTTGGCAGGAAGAAATGGCTGAACCACGTGGTTTTGAGGCAGGGGCAGTATCTAGCTGCTCACCTCAAGATTTTTTCCTTGTTTTCCTCAGGGCATATGACTGAAGGAGACGTTTTCAGACAAAAAAGAGTGTCCCTTCAGGACTTCCTGATATCGGGAAGCCCTGAGGGGACACTCTTTTTGCATGTGTCGGGAATTTGGCCAGGCACTTTGGCAAGACAGGCAAAAGACAAAACTGAGGTCAGCTTCCCTGTGTCAGAAAAGCAGCCCTGTCAGCTGAGCTACAGGCCATCTTGTTCTTGAACGAACTTTTATCTGTCGTCTTTAGAAGCGGTACATGAGTCCAAGACCTATGGAGTATTTTTCCGAGGTCTCCACCATGGGGCTGTTGGTGACTTCCTTGTCTAGGAAGAGAGTCCTGAAGGAGGCAAAGGCACTCCAGTGATCCGTGAAGGAGAAGCGGGCCGAGAGCTGGCCATAGGGTGCCACAGAGCTTGAGGGCTCGTATTCGCTCAGTCCGCTCTTTCTGGATTCGCTGGCGCTGATGCCATAGTAGTAGTCCGTGTAGTTGGCATCGGTCCACTGCAGGCCCACGGTGGGCACAAGGCTCAGGCGGCCGAAGACCAGGGGATAGGAATAGTTGCCGTCCATAATAAAGCCATTGCTGTAGCCGAGGACGTCCGTGGAGCCGGTGAGGGTGAGAATGCCGAAGGGCGACATGAGCCTGGCATTGAGGCCGGCCAGCATGCTTGAGTAGCGATCGTCGAGACGACGCATGGCCCAGCTGTCGCTGTTGCCGGCATAGAAGTGCTGCGGCAGGTAGGAGAGCTGGACATTGAATTCGAACCATGCGTTTTTGAAGAGATGCAGCCCGCCGGAGACGCCGCGCAAGTAGAAGTGTCTGCCCTCGTAGCCTATGAGGGGCAGAAAGGTGCCATCGGATCGCATGCCCCGATACTCGTTGGTGGTCATGGATCCGCCTATGCCGGCATCAAAGCCGGCAAGGAGGGAGAGATTGATGGACTTCCAGAAGGGGTCGACGGACCCGTCATTGCGGGCCGGGCTCTCGGCCTGCACGGAACAGGGAAGAAGCAGGCAGAGCGCAAGCAGCAGAACAAGAAAGCGTCGCATGGACTGTCCTTGAGAGAAAGGGTTGTGTTTAGGGGATGCGCAGGGGCACGGACTGAACGCATGGGTGCAGGAACAGAAAGACGTGCAGCCAGAGGGGCTGAAGAGTTTCCGGGACATGGAACAAAGGGCGTGTTCCTGAAGCTGCCGGAGTATGGAAGAACTCGGCCCTGTCGTAAAGAGGGCAGGGTTTTTTCGAGGGGCACAGACGGGTGCTGAAAGCACGGCATGAATGCCTCAAGGCCTGCTTTCTGGCCTGTTTGTCTGGCCCCATGAGGACAGGTTTGGCCCCTGAGAAAAAAATTTTGAGAAAGGTGCAGATTTTTGTTGACAGGCGGGGTGCACAAGCGTAGAAACGCTCCTCGCGCCGCCTGACAGAGGCTGACGGACA
>CALVHF010000030.1 GCA_944327295.1 uncultured Desulfovibrio sp.
CAGCTGCCCTCAGAGATGGAAAGACTACTTGGAGAGAAGCCCCATGAGGGGATTGGGGCCCTTACCCACAAATACCCCCGAAGAGCCGAAAAAATCCGGTCATCTGACAAGGAGTTGTCACCTGAAGTCCTTTGCGATAAGAGAGCCTGCAGCACAGTGCCGCCCGGCAAATCAATCCCTTGCACCAGCGGAAACTGAACGCAGGAAAAGTAAAGGAGTTCTCGTGTCTGAAAGACAAAATCGCCCCATAGGCATCTTTGACTCCGGTGTCGGAGGCATGACGGTGCTCAGAGCTCTGTTGCGGCAGCTGCCGGCAGAGGAATTTTCTTTTCTCGGGGATACGGCTCGTCTGCCCTATGGAACCAAGGGAAAGAACACCATCATAGAATATACCCTGCATGCCGCCCGCAGACTGGTGGAGCACCATGCGGTCAAGATGCTGGTGGTTGCCTGCAATACGGCAAGCAGCGTAGCTCTGCCTGCCCTGCGTGCCCAGTTTCCTGACATACCGGTGGTGGGCGTCATTGACCCCGGCGCTAGGGCCGCAGTGCGGGTTTCTCCCAAAGGCCGCATTGCCGTGCTTGCCACAGAGGCCACAGTGCGCGGCGGTGCCTATGTAGAGGCTATTCACAGACTCAATCCCGATGCCCAGGTGGTCAGCAGGGCCTGCACCCTTTTTGTGGCGCTGGCCGAAGAGGGCTGGCTGGAAGGCGTTGTGGTGGAAGGCGTTGTGCGCCGCTATCTGGCAGACATCTTTGCAGCCCAGGTGAAGCCGGATACGCTGCTTTTGGGCTGCACGCACTTTCCCCTGCTGCAGAAGGCCATAGCCCATGTGGTGGGCAGTGACGTGCATATTGTGGATTCCGCCCAGACGACAGCCGAAGCAGTCAGTGCTCTTCTGAAGGAGACGGGGCTGGCACGAACGACGCCTGCCCTTCCGGCAGAAAGGGCCGTCCATTTCATGGCCACGGACAATGTCAGCCGCTTTGCCGCCACAGGCGCACTCTTCCTGGGCAGAAAGCTTTCCGAAGAGGATGTGGAGCTTGTGGATATCTGAACGTTTCGAAAGAAGACAGTGACCCTGCCCTGCGAACGGAACTACTTGTGCATGCTCTCCCAGGTGGAAATGTCGGGGATTTTGTAGTCTTCGATGCCAATAAGGGCCTTGCGCATGCGCAGGTACTGCTGGGATCCGTACAGGCGCCTGTTGACCGGCCTGCCGGCGTGCCCAAATTTTCCGGAACAGGCCTGGGCTCGGATAGGTCCCGAGAGATCGGCCAGAGGCGGATCATAGAGTTCCCAGAGTCCTGTCAGCTCCTTGCGGGGATTGATGTGTCTGCCCTGGCTGTCCCGCACGGTCAGGTGCAGATGGGCACCACTGGTGCGACCCGTGCAGCCGACCTTGCCTATATGCTGACCACGAGTGACCTTCTGTCCTCTGGTCACAAGAATTTCGCCGAGATGGGCATAGGAAACCGTTTTTTTGTTGTCCTGCAAAATCTTGACGGTCAGTCCGGCAGCACCGCTCTCCCCCGCAGAAAGGACAACACCACTGCGCAGAGTGCGCACAGGCCAGCCCAGATGGCCCCTGATGTCGAGACCCGAATGCCTGCGGCTGCGCATGGGCGACCGCCCGGTCAGGGAAATGCCGCTGCTTCTGCGTTCCCCGAAGGCGGAGGTGACAAGGCTGTCCACGGCAGGCCAGAGCTTCATGGTTTCTTCCGAATAGGGACTGTCCTCTTCCTTCTGTCTGTTCGAGACTTTGTCGGCCTGTTCATCTTTCTGCGTCTTCGTCTGCCCGTTCGTCTGCTTGCTGTTCTCCGGAACTGGCTCTGCGGATGGCATAGAGGCCTCCTTGTGGACAGTCACTCCACTGCCCGTGTCTGAGTCCTGCGGATTTTTCGCCTGTCCGGCAGGCGGCTCATCAGAGCCGTGCTGTACGGACGGCTCTTTTTTCTCCAAGCTCGTTCCCTCTGTCGAGCCCATCTTCTGCTGCCTCTGTTCTGTTCCGGCAGCGATCTCTTGTGTGTCAGCCTGTACTAGGCAAACAGGCTGCAGAACCAGCAGGGCCAGGATGGCAAGGCAGACAAGGATCATGGAGCGTCCCTGCAGTGGCAGGCCTTCTGTCTGGCCTTGGGGCCTGTGCGGGGCAGGCTGGGTCTTGCGCTCATGGTACAGAGGCAGACCGGCTTCCCGGGCCGTTGAACGTGTACTGGAAATAAGAGCTTGAAGGGGACTGTACATTGGACGGAGTCTTTCCAGAAAAGGTTTTCTACGCATGCTGTTTTTTTTGCCGTTCGGCAGGAAGACCTTCCTGCAGGCTGGAAAGCAGCACTTCTTTCTGTCAGGAATGGTAATATGGCTAAGAATGCCCTGGATCTTGCGCATATTTTTGTTGAGTTTTCCGGAAACAAGGTGCTTTCGGATGTCCACGCGTCCATCCCGGAGGGAGGACTGACCGTCTTTGTGGGACCCAACGGTGCCGGCAAGACAACGCTTTTGCTCTGCATTATGGGAGAGGTTCCCTACAGGGGCGAGATACGTTTTCACCCGGACATTCGGGGATATATAGGCTATGTGCCCCAGAACTTGCAAACGCAGACCTATACACCCATAACCTGCGCCGAATTTTTGGGCATGAGCTTTTCAAGGCGCCCCCTGTGGCTGGGCATGAGCAAGGCCGGCAGAGCAGCTGTGGCTCGCGTCCTTGGCCGTGTTGGCATGGAGCACGCGGAGAAGCGCTGTATCAGTGAGCTCTCTGGCGGCGAGATGCGCCGCATCCTGCTTGCCGCAGCCCTGCTGCGTTCCCCGCGCCTTTTGCTACTCGACGAACCCGCTGCTGGGGTGGACATGAGAGGAGAGCGTCTCTTCTGGGACATACTTGATGACCTGCGGACCAGGGAGAAGATTACTATCGTGATGGTCAGTCACAATCTTTCCCTGACGGCCCATTACGCAAGCCATGTCATCTGCGTCTCCAGGGGGCGCTGCATGGAGGGCACGCCGCATGCCATTCTGACGGCACAGAATCTCATGACCATTTTCGGGATTCCCATACATCTCTATCCGGACCAGTGCGCCCTGTCCCACGACCTGTGCCCCATGTGCGGAGCCTTCAGCATGGGCAGCGATGTGCCCTCAGAGACTGCAGTATGCGACTGCAAGCCCCCTTCGGTCCGCAACTGACCTTCAGGTGTGATGTTCTCTCTCTGCATTTTTGTCGTCCTGGGCTCGATGTGCCTTTTTGGGAAGTGGCAGAGTCTGTCTGACAGAAAACAAAATTAAGGAGGAAGGCGCTTTTCCCCGTTCTTAAGCATGGGGCTCCTGTGCCTGTATGTTACGATGATTGATGTCCTCTGCTCGGCCATCGGCCTCATCCCCATAGACTGCCTGCAGCATCAGTTCATGCAGCAGGCCTTGCTTGGCCTGCTCCTTCTTGTGCCCATGACTGCTGTCCTCGGTGTGGAAGTGGTCCACTTCCGCATGGCCTTTTTCTCCGATGCCATAGGCCATTCGGCCTTTGCCGGGGTAGCCCTTGGACTTATCCTTTCCCTGGATCCCAGGTTCACCATGCTGGCCTTTGGTCTTCTGGTCGGACTGGGCATCATTGCCCTGCAGAGGCGCAGCAATATTTCTTCGGACCTCGCCATAGGCGTGGTCTTTTCCGCCGTGGTGGCCTTCGGTCTGCTGGTGGTCAGCAGGACACCCGGAACAGCCAGAAACATGCAGCAGTTTCTCTTTGGAGACATACTCACCATAGGGCCGGACGAGCTTCGCTTTCTGCTCTGCCTCCTGCCCATGGTCTTCCTAGTGCAGCTTTTTGGCTTCAATGCGCTCCTGTCCGTGGCCCTGAATCCTGTCATGGCCAGAGCCCACGGCATCCATGTGGCCTTCTGGCAGTATCTCTTTTCCGCCCTGCTTGCTGCGGTCGTCATTTTTTCCGTCTGGGCCGTTGGGGTTCTGCTGGTGACGGCCCTGCTCATTGTGCCTGCGGCCTGCGCCAGAAACATTTCCCGCTCGCTGCGCGGCATGTTCTGGTGGTCCATAGCCCTGAGTATGTTCTCGGCCTTTCTTGGTCTTGTGCTCTCGGCCCAGCCCTGGCTTTCCTCGGCCACAGGAGCCACCATCATCGTGATAAACTGCCTCTTCTTTGTGCTGTCCACCCTGTCCGGCCGCTGCCTGAAGGGACGAAGGGCCTGAAGGGGCCGCAGGGGACGAAACAGCCCTTTTCAGTGTCGGCACTCGTTGCTAGAATGTATGGGCTCTTCTGTCAGCGGAAGGCTCATGGCATGTCGAACCGCCCCCGAAAACCAGGATCGCTGGCCAGAAAGGGGGCCACAGTTTTTTCTGAAAGCCCTTCCGACAGGCCCCCCCCGTCTGTTTTCTTTGGCATCAACTGCACGGCCTGCGGGCTGGAAACTTCAAGGAGACTCTATGCCTGGCAATACCATTGGTCGGCTTTTCCGCGTTACAACCTTTGGAGAATCTCATGGAGAGGCTCTGGGCGGCATTATTGACGGCTGCCCATCCGGCCTGCCCCTGACGGTGGAGGACATGCAGAAGGCCCTGGACAAGCGCAGGCCGGGCCAGGGGCCGACAGCCACGGCACGCAGGGAATCCGACACGGTCCATATCCTGTCCGGTGTTTTTGAAGGCCGGACCACAGGCACGCCCATTGCCTTTCTGGTGTACAATGAAAATCAGCGATCCTCAGACTACGAGGCACTGCGGGAGGTCTTTCGGCCCGGACATGCGGACTGGGGCTTTTTGAAGAAGTTCGGTCTGCGTGACCACCGGGGTGGTGGCCGCTCCTCTGCCCGGGAAACCATAGGCCGGGTGGCTGCTGGCGCCGTGGCGGACAAGGTGCTGGAAGAAGCCGGCATCAGGGTGCAGGCTGCGACAGTGGAGTTCGGCGGCATTCCCGTGCGTACTGTGGACATGCAGGGTGCCTGGGATCGCCCTTTTTTCAGCGCGGATCCGGACGTCATTCCGCTCTGGGAGGAGCGCGTCGTCCAGGCACGCAAGGATAGGGATACCCTGGGAGGTATTGTCCAGGTTGAGGCCACAGGCGTGCCTGCAGGCCTTGGCGAGCCGGTCTTCTACAAGCTCGATGCGGCACTGGCCAGTGCCCTCATGGGCGTGGGCGCCGTGAAGGGCGTGGAGATTGGGGACGGCTTTGCCGCGGCGCGTGCCTGCGGCAGCCAGAACAACGATCCCCTGCTGCCAGGCGGACAGTTTGCCTCCAATCACGCAGGGGGCATCCTTGGCGGCATTTCTTCCGGACAAACCATTGTGGCGCGGGCTGCCGTCAAGCCCATTCCTTCCATTCCCAGGGAGCAGCAGACCGTGGACGTCCACGGGACCCCCACGATCATCCTGGTGGGCGGGCGTCACGACCTGTCGGCCATTCCCCGCTGTGTCCCGGTGCACAGGGCCATGGTGAGTCTGGTCCTAGCCGACATGCTTCTTCTGCAGCGCCGTCAGATTTGGAAAGCCTGACAGCACGGCACCCAAGGCGGCTTCAGCTGGCCCCATTTGATGACAGTGCACAAGATACAGCAGCGTAAACGAAAGAAGAATGGAGTGGATCTCTGATGACTGAAGCCCCCACTTTTGGCCAGACAAAAAGGCAGGTGCGCCAGGCAAGCCTGGTATCCGAGTCCGAGGCTCCTGCCGAGATCAGTTTCAGCGCCAGCGTTGACCGCATCATTTTCAAGAACGACAGCAACGGCTATGCCATAGTGCGCGTCTGCCCGGACAGCAAGGATGCCGGCCGCAATGGCATCCCGACCGGGGAGCTCACCTGCGTGGGCACATTGCTCAATCCCCAGGAGGGCATGCGTCTGCGCTTTACCGGCAGGTTCGTCAAGAATCCCCGCTTTGGCAGGCAGTTTCAGTTTTCCTCGGCCCAGGAGCAGGTGCCTGCCAGCGAAGCCGGGCTCATCTCCTATCTCTCGTCCAGGCTTATCAAGGGCATGGGACCGGACATGGCCCAGCGTGTCGTGAAGAAGTTTGGTGCGGACACCATACGCATTCTGGACGAGGAACCGGAGAAGCTCACCACGATTCGAGGCATCGGCGAGAAGAACCTGGCAACCATCATCCAGAGCTGGCGGGAACACAGAGGACTGAGCGATCTTATGCAGTTCCTTCAGCCCCACGGAATCTCCTCGGCCTACGGCGTCCGCATCTACAAGGAATACGGTGTGCAGTCTCTTGCCATTGTCCGCGAAAATCCCTACCGCTTGGCCATGGACATACGAGGCATCGGCTTTGCCACAGCCGATGCCATTGCCGAAAAGCTGGGGGTGCCCAGGGAGTCCCCTCTGCGTTTGCAGGGCGCCGTGCTCTATGTGCTGCAGAAGGCTGCGGACAATGGCGATGTCTTCCTGCCCTCCAGAGTGCTGACAGATCGCATTGAAAAGGAACTGCATGTGCCAGCCGCAGGCGTGGCCGAGGCCATTGCCGTGCTCGAGCAGGAAAAGCGCATTGTTGTCGACAGCGTGCCGCTCGAGAATGAAGCAGGTACAGGCCCTGCCGACAAGGCCGTGTATCTGGCCATTTTCCATCGCTGCGAAGACAAGACCGCCTACTATCTGGAGCGTCTCTCGCACATGCCAAGCAACGTGACCTTCGAGGACGAGGGCAAGCAGGTGGCCGAGGCACTGGCGAAGCAGGAACACGATCTTGCCAAGGCGCAGGTGTCGGCTGTGCACATGGCAGCCCACAGCAAGGTCATGGTGCTGACCGGTGGTCCCGGCACAGGCAAGACCACCATCATTAAGGCCATTATCAGCCTGTATTCCTCTGTGACCACACGCATCTATCTGGCGGCCCCCACAGGCAGGGCTGCAAAGCGCATGTCCGAGGCCACGGGTATGGAGGCGCGTACCCTGCACCGCATGCTGGAATACAATCCCATGCTCAACAAGTTCTGCCGCAATGAAAACGAGCCCCTGGCTTGCGATCTGCTCATTGTCGACGAAGCCAGCATGATGGATATCCTGATTTTCTATTATCTCATGAAGGCTGTGCCCACGGGCTGCGTGGTCATCTTCGTGGGCGATATCTACCAGCTGCCGTCTGTCGGCCCCGGGTCCGTGCTGGCAGACATCATTGCCTCGGGCAAGGTGCCAGTGACAGAGCTCAACGAGATTTTCCGCCAGTCCAGGACGAGCGATATTGTCTCCAATGCCCACCTTATCAACAGCGGGACAGTGCCGGATCTCGTGCGTCCCTGGGAACGGGAAACGGACTTCTTCTTCCTGGAAGTCGGGGACATGGAGGAAGCTGCACCCATTCTCGTGGACCTTATCTGCCGGGAGATCCCCAAGCGCTACCATATGGATCCCTTCAGGGACATTCAGCTGCTCACGCCCATGCACAAGGGGGCTGTGGGCACCATCAACATGAATGCCATGCTGCAGCAGGCCCTGAATCCCGGTATCGGAGCGTCCCAGCCTTTTGGATCCACGCCAGTGGCCGAGCTTCGGCGAGGAGAGATGACCTTTCGCTGTGGCGACAAGGTCATGCAGATAAAGAACAACTACGAAAAGGATGTCTTTAACGGCGACGTGGGAACCATCGAGGCCATCGATGCCCGAAAGAAGATGGTCTCAGTGAACTTTGACGAAAGAAAGGTTCTTTATGAAGCGTCCGAGATGGACGAGCTTGTGCTGGCCTATGCCATCTCCATTCACAAGTCCCAGGGCTCGGAATATCCTGTAGTGGTCATCCCCCTGTTCATGCAGCACTTTATCATGCTGAAAAGAAATCTTGTGTATACGGCCATAACCCGGGGAAAGAAGCTGGTCGTGCTGGTCGGCGAAACAAGGGCTCTGGCCAGGGCCGTGAGCAATACCGATGTCAAGCGCCGCTATACGCGGCTGGCCTGGCGGCTCAGGGACTACGTCACCAATCTCTACAAGTAGAAACAGCAAAAGACCTTTCCGTGTCTCTCATCAGGGGAGAGGCGGAAAGGTCTTTTGCTGCAGACTGGCTTGTGATGTCGGACACTATGCCCTTGTCGCCTGGAACTTGAAGCCCTCATACCACAAAAGCTGGGCATCGGGATGTTTCCAGGAACCATCGGGCAGGCCTGCCTTGGCACAGAGATGGCTGAGGTAGGCAGGCACATCCCAGCTCTGCTCCACAGGAACTTGGGGGAGAAAGACTCCGGTCCTGCCGTGCAGGGTCAGGACAAGGCCATGGGTGCCCAGAACGATTTTTCCGGGATCTGGACAGGGAGAGAGGGCATCCAGCACGGTGATTTCCACTGCGGTCTGGGGCCACTCCGCCGGAGTGAGCGGAGCAAAGCGCGGATCCTGGAAGGCTGCAGCCTGTGCCATGCGCCAGGCATTGCTCACTAGCGGTTCGCGTCCGATGATGGAACCGATGCAGCCGCGCAGATATCCGTGAATGCTCAGGGTGACAAAGCAGCCCAGGTGCTGACGCAGGCTTTCAGGATAGTCCAGGGGATTGGGGGCTTGAATAGGTTCTTGGTCCAGGCGCTGTCCAATGACCTGGACAACAAGTCTGGAAAGCAGGTTCTGTTCGTTCTGACTGAGGGAAAAGGAGACAGCCATGGCAGATCCTTGCAGGAAGCATGCAAAAAAGGGCTGAAAAGGCGGCATCCTCCGGCAGAATTGTTCTGCCGGAGGATGCCAGGGACATTAGTGCTTTTGCACAGCAGTGAGCAGATCCTGCACGGCATCGCGCTTTTCCCATGTGAATTCGGGTAGTTCACGACCAAAGTGTCCGTAGCAGGACGTTTTCCTGTAAATGGGGCGCTTCAAATCAAGGCGCTTGGTAATATAGTAGGGACGCAGATTGAAGACTTCACGCACGGCATCGGTCAGTACGCTGTCGGGGTACTCGCTGGTATTCTGAGAGGTCACCAGGATGCTGACAGGGTCGGCCACGCCGATGCTGTAGGCAATTTGGACCTCGCAAATGCCGGCCAGACCGGCTGCCACGATATTCTTGGCAATGTAGCGGCCCATGTAGGCACCGGAGCGGTCCACCTTGGAAGGATCCTTGCCGGAGAAGGCACCGCCGCCATGGTGGCCGGAACCGCCGTAGGTGTCCTGGATGATCTTGCGGCCAGTGAGTCCGCAGTCGCCCATGGGGCCGCCCACAACAAAGCGGCCGGTGGTATTGATGAAGATCTCGCAGTCCTTTTCGTCAAAATAGCCGGAGGGTTCAAGCACGGGGCGGATGACCTGGCTCTTGACGGCCTCTATGATCTCGTCCTGGGAGGCATGGGGCTCGTGCTGTGTGGAGACAACCACATTGTTGATGCGGACGGGCTTGCCATCGTGGTATTCAAAGGAAACCTGGGTCTTGCCGTCGGGACGGAAGAAATCGACGATGCCTTCCTTGCGGACCTTGGTCAGCCTCTGGGAGAGCTGGTGCGCCCAGAAGATGGGAGCAGGCATGAGCGTCGGGGTCTCGTCGCAGGCATAGCCGAACATCATGCCCTGGTCTCCGGCGCCCTGATCCTCGGGGTTTTCCCTGAGCACGCCCTGGGCGATATCGGGAGACTGATGGTCGATGGTGGAAAGCACGGCGCAGGTCTGCCAGTCAAAGCCCATGGCCGAGCTGCTGTAGCCCACATCCTTGATGGTTTCGCGCACGACTGTGGGCAGGTCAGCATAGCCCTTGGTGGAGATTTCACCGGCAATGATAGCCATCCCCGTTGTCACCAGGGTTTCGCAGGCAACATGGGCATCGGGATCCTGGGCCAGCAGGGTGTCCAGGACGGCATCGGAAATCTGGTCGGCCACCTTGTCGGGATGCCCCTCGGTGACGGATTCAGATGTAAAGAAATAGGTTCCTTTGGTCTGCATGACCCCTCCTAATTCAGCTGTATATTATCGATAAGACGAGCTTTTCCCATTTTGATGGCGCAGGCCATGGTGGCGGGACCATCGATTTCCTCAATCTGGTTGAGGCTGGCAGAGTCGATGACCTGCAGATAGTCCAGTCTGCCCAGCGGCAGCTTGCTGGCCCAACGGCGCAGAACAGCGTCCCTGAGCACGGAGGCTCTTGTCTCGCCGTGTGTCACCATGTCTCTGGCATACTGCAGTCCGGCATAGATTTCCGGAGCCTGGGCGCGTTCTTCCTCTGTGAGATAGACATTGCGAGAGGACAGGGCCAGTCCGTCCGCAGCCCTGATAATGGGCACGCCTACAATGGTCACGGGAATGAAAAGATCCCGTACCATGCGGCGAATGATGGCCTGCTGCTGCCAGTCCTTGTTGCCAAAGACAGCATAGTCGGACTGTGTCAGGTGGAAGAGCTTGCTGCACACCGTGCACACGCCCCTGAAGTGGATGGGGCGGGAGATCCCGCACAGAAGCTGGCCCATTTCGGGCACTTCCACCCAGGTCGCGGCATCCGGGGCGTAGAGTTCCTCTGGAGCAGGCGTGAAGAGCAGATCGGCACCGTGCTTCCTGGCAATCTGCGCATCCCGCTCCAGATTCCGCGGATAGGCAGCATAGTCCTCGTTGGGACCGAACTGCGTGGGGTTGACAAAAAGACTGACAACGACCTTGTCACCAAGGGTGCGGGCCTTGTCCATGAGGGCGGCATGGCCTTCGTGGTAATAGCCCATGGTGGGTACAAGGGCGATGGTCTGGCCTTCGCGATGCCACTGGCGGCAGACAGCGGCGAGTTCTTGTGCTGTAGAGAGTATTTGCATATCCATATATCAAGGAATGGTAATATATAAGAGGTGCAATACTTATACGCTCCACAAGGGTGTATGTAAAGGAATATGTCCTGTGACAGGATTTTTATGTGTCCGGAAAGACGGTAAGAGTATTGTTTTATTCAGTATTCCTTTTAGGTTAGCGATTGAATGACCGAAGAGTTGAGGAAGGTGCGCTTCTGTATGGGCTCGGGACCGATTGACAGGGTCCGGGCTTTTGGAGAAGAAGGCCTGAACGTGCAGTGGAACCATTTTTTGTCAGGCCCAAAACCCTGGCCAAGGAGCGGGAATATGATCAGAACAAGAACAGTCGGGGGACGCAGCAGGACTGCAGACAGACTCAGGGTCTGGTGTCGCACGCTCGGCTGTCCCAAGAACAGGGTGGATACGGAAAAGCTCGTGGGTCAGCTGGGCTGCAACATCTGTCTTACGGAAAGCATACGCAGCGCCGATCTGATCTTTATCAACACGTGTGCCTTCATTGAGCCTGCAGTCAGGGAATCGCTGCAGACCATTCTTTCCGTGGCGGAGGAACGGGACAAGGCACGGAAAAAGAGACCTCTGCTGGTGGTGGCCGGTTGTCTTGCCGGCCGCTATAGAATTGATGAGCTGGCCATGGGCATGCCCGAAGTGGATCTTTGGCTTGCGCCGGACGATCGCGACCACTGGGCTGAAGATATCCGGAAAAGCCTGCACAGAAAGGATGACCCCGGCCAGCGGCTCGTGTCCACGCTGCCGTCCTATGCCTATCTCAAGGTCAGCGAGGGATGCAGGCACCGCTGTGCCTTCTGTACCATACCCTCTATTCGCGGCCCCCTGCACTCTGTTCCGCAGGACGAACTTCTAGCCGAAGCGCGTTTTCTGGCAGGCAATGGTGTCCGGGAACTGGTGCTTATCGCACAGGATCTGACAGATTATGCACAGGAACACGGTCCTGATGCACAAGCCTTCCCCACCCTTCTGCGCAGGCTGGGCGAGGTTGATGGTATAGAGTGGTTGCGCATGCTCTATCTCTATCCCAAAGGCATAACCGGGGAACTGCTCCAGACCGTGAAGGATGTGGATGCCCTGCTCCCCTATTTTGATATCCCCCTGCAGCACAGTCATCCAGATGTCCTGCGGCAGATGGGCCGTCCCTTTTCCGTGGATGCCAGGAAGATTTGCGGCGACATACGCGACGCCCTGCCCGACGCAGCACTGCGTACCACCTTCATTGTGGGCTATCCCGGAGAGACAGACGAGCATTTTCAGCATTTATGCGATTTTGTGGAGGAGATGCGCTTCACCCAGCTTGGCGTGTTCACCTTCTGGCCCGAAGAAGGTACTGTTGCGGCCACTCTTCCTAACCAGGTGGACATAGAGGTCAAGGAAGAGCGCCGGGCACATCTTATGCAACTGCAGCAGGACATAAGCCGCGAGTTGCTCGAAGGACAGGTTGGCTCCGTGCAAAAGGTGCTTGTAGACAGCGTAAACCCTGAATGGCCAGGGCTGCACAATGGCCGTGTCTGGTTTCAGGCCCCCGATGTTGATGGTATATGCTATATCAGTGGGCCCGGAGTGGAACCAGGAGCCATGGTTGAAGCGGATATCGTGGAGAGCAGTGAATACGATATGACTGCACTGACACCCGAACTGGACTAAGCTCCAGCTGAAGTTTTTCAGATCAGACAGGGCACTGTTTCACGTGAAACAGTGCCCTACTATCATTTGTCTTCGGGCAGATCAGAAGCTTTGCCAGAATCCGAGATAGGCACGATGCATGAGAGAGTTTTCGTCGTAACGCTGATGTGGTTAGGGCGTGTTGACAAAATCAAAATCCGGCAGTGGCAAACCGGCATATGCCGATATGATATAATGAGGCGCACCGACTTCCATTAGAGCTCATTGTCGCACCATGACTCCGTCTGAAATCAGGCCAGATCAGGGCGACACCTAATTTGTCAACACGCCCTAAAAAAACACATCAGTCATCGCCAAATTTTGTATCACATCAAATTCAGCCCCCCCCAAAAAAAAATGAGAGTAGAACATAAAGGATGATACTATCCTCAAATCGCGCATTCGAGATGAGCAAAATGGAGGGTTTGTCTCCAATCAAATCAACCGTTGAGTTCCACTCTCGAAAAAATATGCCCAGACAGGCTTTGTGCGCAGTTCTCTTCCGGCAGAAGAGAGACCGGCTTGCAGAGACGGCTCTCAGGTGACCTTTTGGAAAATCGGAGACAAAAGAAAAAGTGCCTCGTTTTCCTGCCCTTGCGATAAGGACGGAGCGAAAACTGCTTGTTCTGTATCCCGAGTGTCAGGTGCCAAGAAAAGTGTTCTGGAAAACGACACGAAAAGTATACCAGCGGGAACGCCAGAAACGTCAGTGAAAGTATGCCAGCGGCATGACTGGAGATGATAGAAAATGGACCAGGCTTGAAGCCAAAAGAGAAGGTATTGTCCACGGCAGGGGCGGGGGCGCACTGTGTGGACTTCTGATGAGCCTGTCAGGCAACATGTCCCTTCTCCCCTTCACGTGAGCTGTTACCTCTGCCAGCAGAAGAGTGGTTGCCAATGCCTTGCCTGCCTCTGAACCGGAGAAAGTGTGAGAGGCATCAGAACAGCAGGATAAGAATCGTGTGTGCCCCTTATTATGATGAGCATGAGGACAAGCCTGCTCTCTATTTTGATCATGGGATGTGTCTGTAGTGTTTCTTCTGTTGGCAATGTTTCACGTGAAACATTTGGTGTGACGGTTCTTCTGGATATTCCATATCCTTCATTTCTTGTGGCAGACGTGCGCGTTGTGCAGAAGAGCCTGGAGCGTCCGGATGGGGCTGCATGTCCGCTGCAGGACCGTGTCCTTGGAGCCAGGCAGACCGCAGGAATGGGCTGTTTCCAGGAGAAGGAAAAGCCAGCCTGCCCTCAGACTGCAAAAAAGGGAACAGAAGACAGACTTCTGTTCCCTTGAACATTTCTGGCTGGGGCTGAAAGAGGGGGCCCCTTTCAGTAAGGCCGTGCACAGAGATTAGAGCAGTTCGGCTTTTCCGGAAGAACCCATGACGTCACGGATCTTGCGAGCAACCATATTGCGTACGGCTTCCCTGGCAGGAGTCAGATACTGGCGCGGGTCAAAGGCCTCGGGATGTTCCACCATGAACTGGCGGATGGAGGCGGTCAGGGCAAGACGGATATCCGTGTCCACATTGATTTTGCAGACACCCATGCGGGCAGCTTGGCGCAGCATGTCTTCCGGTACGCCGCGGGCGCCACCCACGTTGCCGCCGTACTTGTTGCACAGTTCCACGAATTCCTGGGGCACGGAAGAGGCGCCATGCAGGACCAGAGGATAATTGGGTAGTTTCTTGGTGATGGTTTCCAGTCTGGGGAAATCCAGATGGGGCTCACCCTTGAACTTGTAGGCGCCGTGGCTTGTGCCGATGGCGATGGCTAGGGAGTCGCAGCCTGTCTTCTCAACGAAGTCGACAGCCTGGTCAGGATCGGTGAACTGATGTCCTTCGGAGACAACATGTTCTTCTATGCCGGCCAGCTTGCCTAGTTCGGCTTCAACCCAGACACCGCGGGGGTGGGCGTATTCCACCACCTTCTTGGTCAGGGCGATGTTTTCTTCATACGGCAGAGCGGAACCGTCAATCATGACGGACGTGAAGCCGCCGTCAATGCAGTCACGGCACATTTCAAAAGATGGACCGTGATCCAGATGCACGCAGACGGGCACTTCGGGCGTTTCGGCCAGGGCGGCTTCCACAAGCTTCATGATGTAGGTCTGGCCGGCGTATTTACGTGCACCGGCGGAAACCTGCAGAATGCAGGGCGATTTTTCCTCTGAGGCAGCACGCATGATGCCCTGAACGATTTCCATGTTGTTGACGTTGAATGCACCAATGGCAAACTGTCCTTCGTAGGCAGCCTGGAACATTTTCTTCGGGCCAATAAGGGGCATGTTATTCCTCCTGGAAAAACATATGTGAATACATGAGAGGACATCCTGCACTCCGGGCAGCGTTTCTGTCTGGCTGGAGCGAGGGGGTTTCAGGCCTCTGCCATGAACTTTGCCTGAGATCTAGGTAGCACATTAGGCAAGGCATTGCTACGCAAAAAAGACGGGCAGGAGAAAAACTTTGTGCAAGTCACCATTCCGTGAAGCTCTGCAGGACTGCCGTACCGTTTTTGTCGGGGAGGATCGGAGACACAACCCTCCCCTGCCGCAACTGCCGGAAGCCAGACCTACTTCGGTTCCGGCATGGAGGCCCTGCTCAGAATTGCAAGGCCTGTCTCGTCCGTGAAATTGAAGCACAGGGGTGTGACGGTCACATAGCCCCTATTGAGCAGATCCTTGTCGGAACCGGCGTTGATGGTTTCTGGAGGGATGCTGCCAACCAGCCACCAGTACCGCCCTCCCCTGGGGTCCTTGCGTTCGAGATAGCTGTTTTTCCAGACGGCCGTGGTCTGGGGGCAGACGCGCACGCCTTTACTGTAAGAGAGCAGCCCCTTGGGATAGTTGACGTTGATGACCCTGCGGGTGGGGATCTCTTTCCACTTGATGGATTCGGCCAGGGCAACGGCATGACGGGCCTTGGCCAGGATATCAATGGGATCCTCTTCGTCATCGGAGATGGCCATGCTGGGCAGATCTTCGTGGCAGGCTTCGGTGGCAGCCCCCACGGTTCCAGAGTACAGGATGTCCGGGCCCACATTGGCTCCGGCATTAATGCCGCTCATCACGAGATCAGGCTTGTTCTCCACAAGCGTGCTCAGGGCGAGCTTCACGCAGTCCGTGGGTGTTCCGTAGAGGCCAAGGCCCTGAAAGCCTGGCTGGCTGAAGCGTACGGCCCGCAAGGGCTCAAAGACTGTCAGGGAGTGGCCGACACCGGACTGCTGCTCCATGGGAGCCACGACATTGACGGTGTGGCCGCGCTCGCGCAGGGCTGTGTAGAGAGCCATGAGGCCCCGGGAATGGATACCATCGTCATTGGTCAGAAGTACTTTCATCACTCGATATCGGCGCGGTCTCTCCTGCAGGCCTGCGAACAGGGTGGCAGGATGCGCCCCTCCTTGTGGTGGGTCTGGAAGTGAATTCCTGCAAGTGGCCTGGCTGCAGTGCCGGCTTGACTGCAGGAGGCTGCAGCAGGTTTGTCTTGTGGATCTGTTCCCGGGAGCATAGAGCCTTGGCAGAAGACAGGCAAGAGACCGTGCAGGACAGGAGCTGTCTTCTGCAGTCCTGCAGGTGCGCAGAGACTGGAGCGTGTGCCGACCGTGTCTGCTAGAGCTGTTCCTGACAGGGGCTTGAGAGTGCCGGCCCGCCCTGCACACCGGAAGAAGGGCCGGGATTCGGAATCAGGTGCAGCCACATGGGGAACCTGGCATGGGGAAAAGAGGCTTGCAAAATTGTCAATGGCTTATTATATGAGTTTATTCAATATGTTAACTCTGTTCTTGCTCAAGGAACCGCGCATCCTTGGCTGAATGTACTTTGCGTTCGTGCTGGCACCAAGTACACATTTTGTGGCACTACCTGTTCTCGGGCAGTACAAGGCTTCTTTTGCTGGAGCCAGCATGATGGTGTGCATCTAGATGCGCATCCTCAGGTATCTCCTCAAAGTACATCCTGACGAACGTCAGGGCAGACTTGGAAGTACAGATGGCCAGTACTGATGGACAGTCAGGGCAACAGATCAAGGGAGGAGCACAGACCTTCATATATCGTCCCTGCCGGGGATATATGTGCATGTGCAATCACTATGCTGCAGAAAGGCAATTTTATTCAGGACATGGTTGAGAAATACCAGAATATTGAAGGCATTTTTGTGACATCCGATGTCAACAGGGGAACGGACAAGAATTCCAATCCCTACTGGTCCCTGACCCTCAACGATGTTACAGGGGCCGTGCAGGCCAAGATCTGGGCCGTGAACGGCGCACTTTCCCCGGAAAATCTTGAGAGTCGCTCCTTTGTCCGTGTGCGTGGCCAGGTCAACTTTTACAGGGACACAAAGCAGCTGCGCATCGATGCCCTGCAGGTCCTGACCAATGAGGAAAAGGCCGAGCTGCGTCTCGAGGACTATGCACCGCCCTCGCCATACAACGGGGAAGCGCTGATGCAGGAACTCATGCAGCTTGTGGAGCACGCCGTGGCAGGCAGTCCCTGGGAACGGCTTGTGCATGCCTACTTTGACGAGGAGGCGAACAGGCAGGCCTTTCTCAATGCCTCTGCGGCGCGGGCCGTCCACCATGTGGGACGCGGAGGCCTTGTGGCCCACACCCTGGAGGTCTGCAGAGTGTGCCAGGCCATGACGGAGCTCTTTCCCCAGCTTGACAGGCCAGCCCTGCTCACTGCAGCGCTCTTTCATGATATTGGCAAGGTGCGGGAAATGGAGACAGACATCTTTGAGGTGTCCTATACCACGCAGGGCAATCTCATAGGCCATATTGTGCTGGGCGTTGCCATGCTTGAGCCCTACTGCCAGCAAGCCGGGCTACCGGCCCCCCTGCAGGACCATCTCTTTCACATGATTTTGAGCCATCACGGCCGCATTGACTATGGTGCCGTCAAGGAGCCTGCCACCATGGAGGCCGTGGTTCTTTCCAGTGCGGACTATCTCGATGCCAAGCTCAACACGATGGCCGGCCTTTTTGAACAGCTGCAGGAAGGCCAGTTTACACCGATGCAAAGGGAGTTCGGCAGGGCTTTGTACCGGCCCGTGACCACGGCCTCTTTTGCCGGAACAGAAAATGGTGTCCCGGGTGTGGCAGGCCCTGCTGGTCTGTCGTCCGCCCAGGACGTGCAGACGGCAGCCTCCATGCCAGGGGCCCGAACCGGGGCCAGGGCTGTGCAGCCTCCGAGCTCGGCAGACAACAGCTTTGGAGAAGCTCTGTCCAGCCCAGAGAACGGCCACATGTGCAGAAGTACGGCTCCGAGAACACCGGGAACTGAAAGGGGCGTCGGAGCCCCTGCGACTGATAGCCGGAATGCCTGGCACGGGGAAGAGGCGCCAGGGCACGGTCACCTGGAATCCCAGCCGCCCTCTGAAGAAGTCTTCTGGTCTTCGGAGTCCTATCTGGCCAGTCTGCAGGAAGAGGCGGCAACCCTTGCTTCCGAGGATGCCGTGCCTGCAGAACCGGCACCATGGCAGGCAGGTTCCCAGGAACAGCATCACCTCCGCAGGCGTTTCCAGCTCTCCGGAAAAAATCAGGGCGAAAGAAGTCAGGGGACAAGGGGGGCTGGCAAGTCCCAGGGCAAGAAGGAAGAGGAAACCGTTACACTGATGCATCCAGGCTCCCTGCTCGGATTGTAGATCAAGGAAACCAGGGGAAGGACCATGTTCATAACCTTTGAGGGTGTTGAAGGAGCGGGGAAAACCACGGCCATAGAAGCCGTGGCCAGGCATCTGACCGCTTGCGGAGAGAAAGTCTGCCGGACACGGGAACCTGGAGGCTGTCCGCTTGGACAAAAGCTGCGCAGTCTTTTACTCAGTACCGAGACCAGCCTTGATCCGCTGGCAGAACTGCATCTCTTTCTTGCAGACAGGGCACAGCACGTGGCCGAGGTCATTCGTCCAGCCCTTGCGGATGGAGCCATTGTGCTCTGCGACCGCTTCACGGATTCCACGCTCGCCTACCAGGGCTTTGCCAGGCACCTTGACGTGCACATGCTGCACACCCTGAACATGTCTGCTACCGGAGGCCTTGAGCCGGATCTGACCCTTGTTCTGGACCTGCCTGTGCAGGAGGGGCTCAGACGTGTGGCCGAACGTCGCAGACAGACGGGGTATGCCGGGGAAGGACGTATAGATGACGAGCAGCTGAGCTTTCACGAGGCTGTACGGAAAGGCTTTCTCTTCATTGCCGAACAGGCCCCTTCTAGAGTATGTCTTGTTGATGCAAGCCTTTCCAGGGAAGAGGTGCTCTCTGCCTGCCTTGAGGCAATAGAGGCACACAGACCTTGTCAGGGCCTTGTGCAGTAGTGGTGCTTGGAACAGCATAAGCGGCCAAGTTTCTCATCAACATCCGTGTCCAGGGCAGCTTCCTGTTCGCTGCCCAGAGAGGAACCATGCAGGAAATCTATCTTTTTGAAAATACCGGCCAGATCAGTCTGAGTCCTGTCACTGCCGACACCGAGGTCGACGCACAGCTCCTGCAGGCAGCCCGGGAGGACAACTTTGACTGGATGGAGCCCATGTTTGCAGGCGGCGACTCGGAGCTTGTCTACATGACCGTGTTCAAGCACCCGCAGAATCCCGGCGGCATTGTGATCGTCCTTTCCGGTGGCGGAGATCATATGTTCTGCGTCCTGGCCAGGACAAACCTGGATCTTGTTTCGGCAGCATCCCATTTCGGCAGCATGGTGTCCAATGTCCGGTACGGACTGGACATCTTTGAAAATATCGCCGGAGACGACGACTAGCCCGTTCTGTCTTCCCGTGTTCTGCCGCACAAGGGACAGAAAGCCCTGTCCCGGTCTCTGCGGCAGAATGCAGTCTGGCAAGAAGCAGGGGTGTGCACAGTCCCCTTGCCTGGCAGTGCCTTTGTGCCAAAAGGGCACACTGTTCTGGTCTCTGTGCAGGCCTTGCGTGCCGGCAGACACAAGAAGACGGCAGAGCGTTTTTTTTTTTGCAGGGCAAAGGAATGCGTATAAGCAATGAGCAGCTGAGCAGGGCCAGAAACTCGCTTGGAGTGGTTTTCTTTCCGGCCTTTGACTGGGCCATTTCTCCGACCCACCCCGAACGAGAGGAACGCCTGCTCTATACAAGGGATCAGCTCCAGGAAGAGGGGCTTTTTGATATCGAGGGCATACACGAGTACCGTCCCGAGCTCATGCCTCTTGAGGATGTGGCCAGGGTGCATTTCTGCCTTCCTTCCATCGGAGCCGTGGTGACAGACTCCCATCTGGCGGCTGCCGGCGGCGCCATTACCGCCGCACGGCTGGTCCTGGAAAAAAAGGAACGCAAGGCCTTTGCCCTGGTGCGTCCTCCAGGACATCATGCCATGCGCGTCGTGCACGGCAACAGGGGCTTTTGCAATATCAATAACGAAGCCCTTATGCTGGCCTGGATACGCTCGCAGTACAGGCATCCCTCGGGCAGACCCCTGCGCTTTGCCATCGTGGACACGGATGTCCACCACGGCGACGGAAGCCAGGACATTTTCTGGAACGATCCCGATACGCTCTTCATCTCTCTGCATCAGGACGGCCGTACCCTGTATCCTGGAACGGGATTCATCGAGGAGAGCGGAGGCCCTGCGGCCCTGGGGCGTACTGTCAACATTCCCCTGCCTCCAGGAACATCGGATGCCGGCTATCTGTATGTGATAGAGCATGTGGTGCTCCCCATACTGCAGGATTTCAAGCCAGATCTGGTGATCAATTCTGCCGGACAGGACAATCATTTCACGGATCCCCTGGCCAACGAACTTTTGACAGCCCAGGGCTATGCGGCACTCAATGCGCGTCTCGATCCGGACATTGCCGTCCTGGAAGGCGGATACGCCATCAGGGGCGCCCTGCCCTATGTCAATATGGGCATCTGTCTGGCCCTGGCAGGTCTGCCGGCCACGGACATACGCGAACCCGACTGGCGGGAAGACCGTACGCGCCAGGCCGACAAGGTGACCGCCTATATCGAGTGGGTGTGCGATCGCGTGCTCGGTCAGTATTTCAAGCCCCCGCGCATGCCCCATGAGGGTCGTGAAGAGCACGGATTCTGGGTACAGGACCGGCATATCTACTATGATACGGACGGTATCAGCGAACAGCAGCAGGTACGGTACAAATTGTGTCCGACCTGTCATGGTTTTGCAACCTGGCAGACACATTCTTCAAGGACACCAAAATCTTTCTGCATTCTGATCCCGCGCAATGCCTGCCAGGAATGCAGGCAGAAAGCTCGGGATCAGCTGGACGAGGCACGCAGGTCCGGGCGCTATACCCAGGTCCTGTGTCTTGATGAAAGCATGAGTATACCCCCCAACACTTGGCCCCTGGAGGAAAAAACATGGCAGTAGACATCTTGATAATTGGCGCCGGCGGCGTAGGAAGTGTCGTTGCACACAAGTGTGCGCAGGCGTCCCTCAAGGGCGCTTTTGGCAAGATTACCCTGGCAAGCCGCACAGAGTCCCGTTGCAAGGCCATTGCCGACTCTGTCAAACAGCGCTACGGCGTGACCATCGAGACCGCCCAGGTTGATGCGGACAATGTCCCCGAGCTGTGTGCCCTCATCCGTGCCGTGAAACCGTTCATGGTGCTGAACATCGCGCTGCCCTATCAGGATCTGCACATCATGGACGCCTGCCTGGAATGCGGCGTGCATTACCTTGATACAGCCAATTACGAACCGCTGGATACGGCCAAGTTTGAATACAAGTGGCAGTGGGCCTACAATGACCGTTTCCGTGAACAGGGCCTGACTGCCCTGCTCGGATCCGGCTTTGATCCCGGCGTGACCAATGTCTTTGCCGCCTGGGTCATGAAGCACGAACTTGACGAAGTGCACGTGCTGGACATCATCGACTGCAATGCCGGCGACAACGGGCAGCCCTTTGCCACGAATTTCAATCCCGAAATCAATATCCGCGAAGTATCGGCCCGGGGCCGCTACTGGGAGCGCGGGGAATGGGTGCACACTGATCCCCTGTCCTGGTCCATGAACTACGACTTCCCGGACGGCATTGGCCCCAGGAAGTGCTACCTCATGTATCATGAGGAACTGGAATCCCTGGCCCTGAACCTTAAGGGACTGAAGAGGGCCCGTTTCTGGATGACCTTCTCCGACAACTATCTCAAGCACCTCTCCATCCTGGAAAATGTGGGCATGACCCGCATTGATCCCGTGGACTACAAAGGACAGAAGATTGTGCCCATCCAGTTCCTGTCGGCCCTTCTGCCGGATCCGGCCACACTCGGACCTCTGACTAGGGGCAAGACCTGCATAGGCAACGTCATGCAGGGCGTGAAGGACGGCCAGAAGAAGAGCGTCTATATCTACAATGTCTGCGTCCATGAGGACTGCTACGCCGAAGTCGGATCCCAGGCCATCTCCTATACCACGGGTGTTCCCGCCATGGTCGGCGCCAAGATGATGTGCGAAGGCCACTGGCTGCGTCCCGGTGTGTGGAACATGGAACAGAATGATCCAGATCCCTTCCTCAAGGATCTTGCCGAATACGGCCTGCCCTGGACCTGCGTTGACGTGACGGGCAAGGAGTCGGTCTAGTCCCATGGCACATGAACAGATGCTGCTGGGAAGCAAGGTGTCTTCTCCATGCTTTGTCATAGACATGGACAGGCTCAGGCACAATGCCGCAATTCTGGCTTCCGTGCAGAAGCGCACGGGAGCCAGGGTGCTCCTGGCCCTGAAAAGCTACGCCTGCTGGAAGACCTTTTCCATTCTGTCTCGAGCCTTCGATGGTCCCCTCTGGGGAACCTGTGCAAGCAGTGTGGACGAGGCACGGCTGGGCAGAGAGGAGTTCGGCGGCGAAGTCCATGCCTTTGCTGCCGCCTGGACAGAAGACGAAGTGCGTGAACTGACCACGATTGCAGACAGCATAGTCTTCAATTCCGTGCGGCAGTGGCACACCTTTAGACCTCTTGTTGAGCAGAGCAGCCGGCCCATTGAGGTGGGCCTGCGCATCAACCCTGAGCATTCCGAAGGGACTGTGCCCATGTACGATCCCTGCTCTCCGGGGTCGCGTCTCGGCATACGCCGCAGGCATCTGCCGGACGACATCATGAAGGAAGGCATCAGCGGTCTGCACTTCCATACCCTGTGCGAGCAGAACTCCGATGCCTTTGCCCGCACGGCTCGTGCGGTGGAGGAACACTTTGCCCCCTTCCTGGAGCAGTGCCGCTGGATCAATGTGGGCGGTGGTCATCACATCACGCGTGACGATTACGACCTGGATCTTATGTGCTCCACACTGACACATCTGGCACAGCGCTGGGATGCACAGATCTATGTGGAACCGGGCGAGGCAGTGGCCCTAAATGCCGGTGTCCTGGTGGCAACGGTGCTGGACATTACCGAGGCAGACATGCCTCTGGTGCAGCTTGACATCTCCGCAGCCTGCCATACGCCGGATGTGCTGGAAATGCCCTACCGTCCCAGGATAGTCTATGAGTACAAGGATGGTCTTGAGATGGCAACGGATCCTGAACAGGGAGCCTACCGCTGCCGTCTGGGGGGCAAGAGCTGCCTGGCAGGCGATGTGTTCGGGGAGTATGGCTTTGCTGCACCGTTGCGCATAGGTCAGCGTCTGCTCCTGCAGGACATGGCCATCTACAGCATGGTCAAGACAACGACCTTCAACGGCCTGCGCCTGCCCTCCATAGGTCTTGTCGATGGCAGGACAGGAGAGGATGTTTTCACTCTGCTCCATGTCTTTGGCTACGAGGATTTCAAGACACGTTTGGCCTGACGGAGTCTGAATCCTTCTCCATCCCCTGTCTTTTTGCAGAAATGAATGGAAAGTCCCCCGAAGCCACAGGCTTCGGGGGACTTTCTTGATGTGCGCCCGGCATGGCGCAAGACTAGGAGGTGAAAGACCTCTGAGGGCCCGGCAGCGGAAACCTCTAGCCGAAGGACAAGGAGCTTGTCGCGAGGTAAGTTCTGGAGGAAGTCCATGGCAAAACACTGACCTGACGAACAGAAACCGTATATGAGGCTAGCGTGTCGGATAAGAGGGCATCGAGACTCAAAGTCCAATAGCTGCACGGAAGACAGGAAGGTAGATACGGCAGGTATAAGTGCGAAAGTATTGCGTCTTACCCGGGGAGGCCTCACAGACTGCAGCAATGCCGGAGCAAAACTTGCTGTGAGGAGTCAGCCGAGGGCATAGTAGCTCCTTTGGGAGCGAAGGCCCGAACTTCTAAACAACCATCATAGGAACTGAAATTTCAGACATGAAGACAGAAGATACAGAAGCCGCGAGGACACTCCCACGGGCCTTTCAAAGGGTAGGTGACGGAATCATCGAGAGTATGAAGGGTGTATCAAAATGTCTGGCAAGGACAGAGACCAATGGTGAGTCAAACCTTATGGAGGAGATAGCTGACTGGAAAACGTGTACAATGAAACACGGACTCCTGT
>CALVHF010000031.1 GCA_944327295.1 uncultured Desulfovibrio sp.
CGTCCAGCAGCAGGAACCCGTCGAAGCGACTGACCGCAAGGTCAGCGCAGTAGGGAATCCCCCTGCGTAAGCGGGGGAGGATGTCAATGATACCTATGCTTCCCTGAAAGAGATCCGCAGGTCGCTTCCTTCTGCGCAAGATTCAGGCCTGCGCGTTCTGCACATCCCTTGGGAAGAAAAGGCATTGGGAGGTCCGGATGTTCAATCAACAGCTCCAGGTTCTGGTCTGTGTCGCAGATTGCGGCAGCTTTACGAAAGCAGCACAAAAGCTCTACCTCTCGCCCACTGCCGTCATGAAGCAGATCAATTCCCTGGAAGAGCATCTGGGCCTGCAGTTGCTCAACAGAACACGGCATGGCGTGCACCTGACTGCTGCCGGCCAGTCCATTTACGAGGATGCCCAGCGACTCTTTGTCTTCTCCCGTGAGGCGATCTCCAGGGCCAGGCGCATTGCCGAGACCGTGAAGACGACCTTCAGGATAGGTTCTTCCATGCTCAATCCCTGCAAGGTGTTCATCAACCTCTGGAACCGGGTGAGCCGGGACTTTCCCCAGTACTCCCTGCGCATTGTCCCCTATGAGGACAATAGAAAGGGCATCGTGGCCGAGATCAGCGCCCTGGGCGACAAGTTCGACTTTCTGGTCGCAGCCTGCGATTCCCAGATCTGGCTCAACCACTGCAACTTCCTGGCCATGGGGGAATACCGCATGTGCTGCGCCGTGCCCAAGAGTCACCGCCTGGCAGACAAAAGCCTGCTGCAGGTGGAGGATCTCCTTGGCGAGACCCTGATCCTTGGGGCCAGAGGGGACTCTCTTTCCGTGGACAGAGTGCGAACAACGTTGCAAAAGTACCCGGAAATCCGTCTGGAGGACACAACCTTCTTCTATGACATTGATGTCTTCAACAAATGTGAGCAGGAGCAGAAGCTCCTGCTCACCCTGGAGTGCTGGAGCGACATCCACCCTTCGCTTGTGACCCTGCCCGTACAATGGTCCTTTACCGTACCCTATGGAGTGCTCTACCCCTTGCAGCCGGATGAGGACATACAGGCAGTCATTGCAGCCCTGGGCAGGGTGCAGCACGGACAGCAAAGCTGACGGTTCCGAAGGCTGGACAAAAAAACAGCAGCCGGATTCATGCCCCCAAAAGCTCTTCTGAAAAAGCAGGGTTTCAAAGGCAGTCTCAAAGAACAGTCCAGGGCAACAGGGCAGACGGGCAGGGGCCAGAGAGCTGACAGCTCTTCCTTGCCCGGGAGATTGTCCAGGAGACATTCCCCAGTCGGAGAGGCTCTTTTGCTCCCGCTCTGCCCTTCTGCCACAGCCCCTTGCTGGTGGCTTCCCTCGTGGCCTTGTGCTGATCCCCTGGCTCCTTGTGACAGAGAGCAGCTGGTTTCCGAGACGGACGGCTGGCCTGGCGGGCGCCCGGTCGAACAAAGGAGACTGGAGCGGTTCAGAACCCACAGAGTCCCCTAAGGCCTGAGACATTCTGGATTCCTGGCACAACACGTCCCTCTGTGAGAAATGGCAAGGGGCGCATCCATCCCAAGAGACAATGGGCGATGGGCACAGTGGACAGAAGCCGACAAGGGCCGGCACATCTGGCAAATCCGGCCCCATTGGACAGAGCCTGCACTCTGGCCAAGGGCAGACAATCAGGATCCAGGAACCTTGTGCGCGAGTCCCCTTTCACCTTGTTCGCCTCCTCCACGAGTTCAGACTTCATGCAGCACAGAAGCCAGGGGACTCCTGTGCCCTCAGTCTTCTTCAAAAGCATTGCTCAAGAGGGTTCTTTGTCCATGAAGGTTTCCTGTGCCACCAGGCCTTCCAGTCCCCTTCTTTCGTTTCTTCCACTGCTGCAGAAACCGGCATGCGGGACAAGACCTCTCTGCCGCATGTCCAAGACGTATCCCAAGAGAGGACCTTCCTTTCCAAGTCCTTATGCTCACTGAATAATGTCAAAGCCTGTCTTTTCGGCACTTGCCGTCCCTTTCCAAACAGCGTATGCTGCCCGAGTTGAGTTCTTTGAGCTGTGCACCCTTGTGGACAGCCTGGAACAAGGGAGAGGTTTATGAAGCATTTATGGGCCCCATGGCGCATCAGCTATATTCTCGGACCAAAACCGGATGCCTGTGTCTTCTGCCTGCCGCAGCACACGGACGAGGACGAGGAGCGCCTTGTCCTGCACAGGGGAAAACGCTGCTTTGTCATCATGAACAAGTTCCCGTACAACAACGGGCACATCATGGTCTGTCCTTACGAGCACGTCATGGATCTTGCCGCGCTCGATGCCGAGACGTCCCATGAAATGATGGACTACCTCCAGTTCTGCACCACTGTCCTCAAGAAGCATTTTCACTGTGAGGGCATCAATATCGGGTTGAACCTCGGTCAGGCAGCCGGGGCCGGCATTCGCGAGCATTTGCATTTTCATCTTGTGCCCCGCTGGAATGGGGACTCTTCCTTCATGGCCATTATGGACGATGTACGCACCATGCCGGACAATCTTACCAACACTTATGCGGCTCTCAGGCCCTATTTTGCGTCCGCGCCGACTAAATGCTGAGGGAGGAAGGTTCCATGCGGTACGTCAAAGCATTTCTGCTCATCCTGATTTTCTTTGTGACAATGATCTTCCTGTTCCAGAATCAGGCATCCCTGTCACAGAAACTGGCTTTTCAGTTGGACCTTCTGGTCATGCCGTCCATGACTTCCATTGAACTGCCCTTCTACTTTGTTCTTCTGGCAGCCTTCCTGCTCGGCGCCCTGCTCTGTCTCCTGCTCCTGCTCTGGGACAGAATGCGCCTTTCCGCCCAGATCGTGCGTGCCAACTGGCGTGTGCAGGCCATGCAGAATGAAGAGCGCAAGCTCCTGGCCCAGATGGAACGTCTGGCCACCCTGCCCAGGGAAAGCCGTCTGAAGCTTCTGTCCCACTTCATGAAGGACAAGGAGAAGAAGAATGATGCCCAGGAACAGGCCGAAGCCAAGCCCGAGGTGAACGAATTCTTCGCGGACACCACTCCCGATGCCATGGAAGCCGCTCAGGCAACCGATGCCGACAAGAAGCCTGCTGCCAAGTAGGCATGGAGTTTGATCCAGGGATTTTCTCAAAGGGCGGCGGAGACGCAACTCCGCCGCCTTTTCTGCCCTCAAGCGGCAGGAATCCCTTCTTCCCTCCGGTACCTGCAACTCCCTCTGTTCCCTCTTCCGCAAGGCCCCTCACAGCTGCCGTCACAAGCCCTCTCCCCTCCCGGAAATCCATCCATGCCCGAACTTACTGCATCAAATCCTGCCCTTTCCACGGAATCTTCTGCGCCCCTGTCTTCTGCCTCTGACAATCAGTCCGCACACAGGGCAGCACCTGCATCACCCACGTCGTGCATCTCGTCTGCGAGAATGTCGGGAACATCTGGCACACCGTCTGCGTCCTGCGCTTCTTCTGCTGCCTCTGTATCCCAGGCCTGTGGGCCTGAATCCGACTCCGGATCGGACTCTGCCCTGGGCATGGCTGCGGATACAGCCTGTGTGGATACTACGGGCTACCGCATCACGCCCATGTTCGAGCAGTATCTGGCCATCAAGAACCAGTACCCCGATGCCCTGCTCTTCTACCGCATGGGCGACTTCTACGAACTCTTTTTCGAAGACGCCGTTGTTGCCTCCAGGGAATTGCAGCTGGCCCTGACCCGCCGCGACAAGAACAAGGCCAATTCCGTGCCCATGTGCGGGGTCCCCTGGCACGCTGTGGAAAGCTACACAAGCCAGCTTGTGGACAAGGGTTACAATATCGTCATCTGCGATCAGGTAGAGGACCCGAGGCAGGCCAAGGGACTTGTGAAGCGGGAAGTCACCCGCATTCTCACGCCTGGTACCCTGATTGAGGATGTGAACCTGGAGGCCAAGCAGCACAATTTTCTGGGTGCCCTTGTCGTTGACAAGGAGGAGGCAGCCTTTGTATGGGCCGATATCTCCACAGGCCAGTGGAGCGGCCTTGAAGGAAGCAACAAGACCATCTGGCAGCACATTCTCAAGTTTGCCCCAAGAGAGCTCATAGTTCAGGACGACTATCAGGTCCCGGAAGACGTCGACACGGAATCCTTGCGCCTAGTGCGGCGAGGCAAGACTGTCTTTGATTTCAGGCAGTGCAGCGAGCGCCTCAAAAAAGCCCAGCATGTGAATGATCTTGCGGCTCTGGGCATGCAAGCAAGCACGCTCCTGCCCAGGGCTGCAGGGGCCCTTGTGGCCTATCTTGAACAGACCCACAAGCGCGAGCCCGAGCATCTGCTACCCTTCAGACCCACGGATCCAGGCCACTACCTCATTGTGGACGAGGTGACCGAACGCAATCTGGAAATCTTCCAGTGCCTCAACGGCAGCAGGGGCCGGGGTACCCTGCGTTCTGTCATGGATGCCACCATGACCCCCATGGGCGGACGCTATCTCGAAGACATGCTGCGCAATCCCCTGCGGGACAGTGCGGCCATCAGTGCCATACAGGACGCAGTGGCCTGCCTGGCTTCTGCCACCACTGTGCGCAACAATCTGCGCCAGGCCCTGGACAATGTCTTTGATCTCGAACGCCTGACCACCAGAATCTGCCTAAATCGTGCCCTGCCCAGGGACTTTCTGGCCCTGCGCACCACATTGCAGGCCCTACCCAGAGTGCGGACTGCCCTGGAGGAACTTGGACATTGCACGGATGCCGCTGGCCAGCCTGTGTCCCTGCCCCCCAGTCTGCAGAAACTTCTGGACAGCTGGGACGAGGCAGGCGAGTACCGCGATCTTCTGGAACGAGCCCTGGAGGAACCGGCGCCTGCCCTCATCACTGAGGGCGGCATCTTCCGCCATGGCTACAATCAGGAGCTGGACAACCTGCTGGACTTTTCCGAACATGGCGAGCAACTGCTGCAAAAACTTCTGGAAGAGGATCAGGAACGGGTCGGATCCATCCGCCTCAAGCTCGGTAACAACAGGGTCTTTGGCTATTACTACGAGATCTCGCGCATCCACAGTGCTGAAAAGCTCCCCGAGGACTTTGTGCGCAGGCAGACCCTGGCCAATGCCGAACGCTATACCACGGCCAAACTCAAGCAGCTGGAAGACAATATTGTCCAGTCAACGGAACGGCGCTGCAGTCTGGAATACCGGCTCTTTCAGGAACTGCGCGAGCGGATTGCCTCCATCAGGCCACGACTTGTGCATATCTCCTGCCAGCTGGCCAAGCTTGACTACTGGCAGGGACTGGCCCACATGGCCAGAGAGCATAACTGGGTGCGTCCCAGGCTCACCGCAGAGCCTGTACTCTACATACAGGAAGGCCGCCATCCCGTGGTGGAGGACATGATTGGTGCCGCCAACTTCGTGCCCAACAGCTTCACCCTGGACAGCAGTCGCAGACTCTGCCTGCTCACCGGCCCCAACATGGCCGGCAAGTCCACCATCCTGCGCCAGGTGGCCCTCATCTGCCTCATGGCCCAGGCTGGATCCTTTGTGCCTGCCGCTTCGGCCACCCTGGGCCTTGTGGACCGGCTCTTTACCAGAGTGGGTGCCTCGGACAACCTGGCCCAGGGACAGAGTACCTTCATGGTGGAGATGATGGAGACTGCCCGCATCCTGCGCCAGGCCACCCGTCACAGTCTCATCATCCTGGACGAGATAGGCCGGGGCACCAGCACCTATGACGGCCTGGCTCTCGCCTGGGCCGTGGCCGAGGATCTGGCTCAGCGCTTTGGCGGCCAACTGCGCACGCTCTTTGCCACCCACTATCACGAACTCACGGAACTCGAGGGACAGATCCCTGGTGTCTTTACCATGAATATTGCCATCAAGGAGTTCAACAAGAATATCATTTTCCTGCACAAACTCCTTCCTGGACCTACGGATCGCAGCTACGGCGTGGAAGTGGCTCGTCTGGCTGGCGTGCCTCAGACTGTGGTCAACAGGGCACGAGATCTGCTGGACCGCTTCGAGACCCTGCGCAGGGCCTCGCACAAGGCCGTGCACACTCTGGTGGCTCCCGGGCGTCTGCCTGGGCTTCCCGATCTGCCAGGTCTGTCCGGACAGCAGGCAACGGCAGAAGGCAGGCAGAGGGCTGGCAAGGGCAAAAAACTTGCCGAGCCAGGCTGCATGCCTCAGCAACCCAAGGAACACCCCCTGGAACGCATCCTGCAGGATCTGGATCCCGAAAGCCTGACCCCACTAGCTGCCCTGAACCTCCTTGGCGAATGGAAAAAGATCTGGGGCAGCAAGTCGGCAGCACAAGGGCAGGCTGAGGATGCAAGTACCAGCGAGGATGCCGGACAGGCCCGGCCCTGAGATTCAGGGACAGGAATCCGGGGAAGCACACGAGCGCACGGCCGCATGACCGCACGTCCTCAAGTCCAAACACTAAAACGCCCAAGTATTCATGCCGTAGGGCAACCACTGTGTCCTGATGAGAGAGCCACACGCAAGGAACTGACCATGGTAAATGCCTTTTCCGTCCTGCAGACCATAGCCGAGGAACGCATACGCGAAGCTCAGGAACAGGGAGTCTTTGACAATCTGCCTGGACAGGGCGCACCACTCAAGGAGAGCGATGACAGCAACATCCCGGAAGAGTTGCGCATGGCCTATCACATCCTCAAGAATGCCGGCTGTGTACCGCCAGAAGTAGAGGAACGCAAGCAGATTGCTGCCCTCTCGGACATGCTGGACAGGGACAGCGACGAACATACCAAGCTGCAGCAGATGCGCACCCTGGAAGCCATGGTGTTGCACTGCCAGCTGCGCTCTGGCCGAAGTCTTGCCGTGCATGCGGCAGACGATGTCTACCTGGACAGGATTCTGGAAAAAATCCGGCTGAAGCGGGCAGATCTCAAGAAATAGCAAGCATGCGGACGCAAAGCGCGTCCTGACATCACAACACAAGGGGTACGGGGCAAGGCGGGCGACAGGGGACGCTTGCGGCATGCCCAACGTTGCCTGACCCTTGAGTCCAGTCATCCCGCACAGGGAGCCTTCCTGGAGTCGTCAATGACAACAGAGCCCTTCACAACCAGGAATTGCACCTTCCGCCAGTTGATGGAACCAGGAACAAGCTATCAGATTCCTCTCCTGCAAAGCAGCTTTTCCTGGACAGAGAACGAATGGGAGGAGCTGTGGCTGGATGTTGAGGAACTTTTCCAGCAGCAGAATGCCAATGTCAGTACCACTGCCGGTGCCAGTATCGATGCCACCTGGGAAGACGGTGAGGAATCTGCCGCCCCTTCCTCTCGGTTCATGGGCTTCCTGCTCCTGCAGAGACTGGACAGAAGACACTTTGTCCTCCTGGACGGTCAGCAGCGTCTGACAACCATCAGCATCCTTGTCCTTGCAGCCATCAACTGCCTGCAGGACTTGCAAAAGGAGGGGCGTGATCCAGCCGGGAATGCGATCAGGGAAGAGATCCTGCGCAATGTCTACATTGGCAATTGTGATGCCAGGACGCTGCAGGTCACACCCAAGCTGACTCTGAACCATGCCGAGGATGGGTACTTTCAGAGCACGCTTGTGGCTCTGCACAATCTGCCAGAGAGCAGACGTGATGCTTCAGTCCCTCTTCCTGGCAGAGCATTTTGCTGGTTCACAGAGCGCATCAAGGCCGCCTGCGGTCAGGGAGCGGAGAGCGGGAGCAGGATTTCCAGCCTTGTGGAAGTGGCCGCAAGCAGCCTGTTCTTCACAGTTTTCACCACGGACACGGCAGACACGGCCTTCATGCTTCTTGAACACCTGCATCCTTGTGGACCACACCACGAGATCACGGATTTTCTGAAAAACCAGCTCTTGTCCTGCTCTGAACAGCTACACGATCCTGCGCTTGTGGCCAGCCTTGACAAACGATGGTCCCGGATGCTTGCAGCCCTTGGCAAAGAGAGCTTTCCGGAATTTCTGCGTATCGTATGGAATGCTCGTCATGGGTTCGTACGCAGAAAGGCACTTTTCAAGGCCCTGTACACAACTATCTGCGAGCAGTCTGCAGCCTCCCGTCTTCTCGACGAACTTGAGCATGCAGCTCCGACCTATGCAGCCTTGCGCACTCCCTCGCATGCACAGTGGAATGCCTGCGAACGGTCGGCCCTTGAAATCCTCAAGGGGCTGGATGTCTCCACGCCGCTGTCTCTGCTCCTGACCTGCCACGAAACGTTTTTTGCAAGGGAACGCCATGTCTTTGCAACGCTCCTGCACGCAACAGCCGTTACTACTCTTCGGACTGTTCTTGCTGCTGCCATGTCCAGCAACGAACTGGAAAAAGCATACAATGCCATCAGTTTGAAAATATTCTCTGGAGAATGCAGCTCAGAAAAGGAAATTCTCAAGGAATTGAATGTCCTGTATCCAGATGATGCATGCTTTGTCTCTTCGTTGAGAAGAACATCATTCATCTTGTCTGACAGAAAAGACAGAAACATTGTTCGATTCCTTCTTCTTGTCCTGGAACAGCACCTTTCTGGAAGGTCGCATGACATCTGCAATGAAGACTGCAAGATAGAGTACATCCTTCCTGAACATCCTTCGAGAAACTGGAAGGCAGCAGAGGCCCAGGAGCTCCGGGAGAAAGCCTTCTGTCTGGGCAATCTGACACTCCTTGAAGCAGGACTCAGCAGCTCTCAGGAGAGCGATGCCTGTGAGAACAAAAAGGCCTTGTACAGCCAGAGCAGTTTTCAGATGACGCGGGAGCTTGTCACAAACTATCCCCAATGGACTCCAGAGGCCCTTGAGGACAGGCAAAGGAAAATGACCGAATGCGCCGCAGAAATCTGGAAGGTACAGTTTTGACAGAGATCTGCCCTCGGCTTGAACAGGGCAAGGCATCTGCGAACAAGGGCAATGGGCCAGTCGTACCGCAATGGTTTGTACAACGCGCATGTTCCACGTGAAACTTTCCGGTCTGTGCACAACCTGCCAGCAACCGAAAGCCCCCGTACAGGGAGATCTGTACAGGGGCTTGTTCGTCGCAATTGCGGGCATGAGCAGGCATGTCTTTCCGCTCTGCCCCGAGATCCTGACGGTCAAAAGCCGTCGCAGTCCTTCTTAGGCCAGGAGGCTCTCGAAATAGTCTATCTGTATGGCATGGCGCACGTCGTGCATGGTGGAAGCGGCGGCTGCTTCGGCAACCCTGATGCCTTCCTTGAGGATCTCCAGTACTTCCTGAGCTCGCGGATGGGAGCAAGTTCTGCCTGTATCCTAAACTCGAAAAAGTTATAAACGTCCAAATATGTTTTTACAGCACTTTCCCAAATTTAACAGGCTAAATCTAGGCCTTTTGCTATCTCTAAGAAATGATTTAAGATTTTTTCGGGCATTTTTCGCTGTTGAGCCTTGCTCCCGATTAAACCCAAAAAATGCACTTGCCGAAGAAACCCTCCCAGGCAGGTTCGAATTTCCTGTGTGCTGAGTCCCTGTAGGGAGGTAAGCTCCTTGCAGTAGTAGGGGAGTAATGTCGTGGAAGCATAGACAACAGAGAGGAAATTGATCAGTCTATATATTGATACAAATTTTCGAACCATAAACGATTCTAGTCCCAAAAATTTTTTAATTTCATAAAAAAATGTTTCTATATTCCATCTAATTGTATAGATACAAAATGGCAAATACTCACTATTGAATGATAGTAAATTTTTACTAGTAGGATTTGTGTTCTTTACAAGATTAACATCAACATAACTAGATAAATTTTTATCAGTACAAATAAAATATCTTAAAGAGTCATTTTGTGATTTTGTGCAAAATAATTCTATAGTTGTATCAAGACCAAAGAGATCAGTTTTAACTTCTTTATGTGCAAACTGTAATTTTTCATCAGGAATAGATTCAAAAATTAGATCTTCAATAGCCAGCTCTCTACCCTTCAAAGGGGTGCGCCCTTTTTGTCCAGGGACCCTTTCTGGAGGAAGAAGATAGAAATTTGTTCTTTTATTTACAGCACATATAAGCTCAACATTTTTATGCTTATAGTACAATTCAATAATTTGTCCTTTTGTATACCAAGCATCACAAAGAATAATAATTTTTCTTTTTTTGCCAATAATATCTATAATTTCCTTTAACCATTCTGAATAAATATCAAATTTTGTTTTATATTCTTTATCATCATTTAGTTTATTTTTTGGTATTAATATTTTAAATCCTAATGGTATTTTTATAAGACGAGTTATATTGTATGCCTCAACAGGAAATGTCATAACAACAGAAAGTAGACAGTAACCATTCACAAAATCATTTTTATTATGATCAAATATGTCTGAACAATTTTCAAATTTTGTTCCATATTTTTCAACTATTGTATCGTCTATAGACAGAAATATAGCATGATTCGAATATTTTTCAGGAATTAATGCAAGAGCTTTTTTTAGAATCTCTTTATTCCATTCATATGGAAAAGCATATTGCGTATCACCAAACAGATTATATAATTCATTTTTTGATTTTTCTGAAAAATCTTTATAATATTGTTCAAAAACTCTCTTTAATGATTGATATCTGTCATCACAAATTATAGAGAATGCTGTTAGAATAAAACCATTTTTAGTTGGGTTTGTTTCAAAATTAAACATATCTGAAAAAAAATCGTAGATATTGCCCACTATGGGATTTTCCTGTAGAAACATCATGTGCGGTACCTCGAGCTTGATGTTATTGGATGTCCCAATGCTACCACATTGGGGTGAGGACCGCACTTTTTTTATGCCCTCTCGCTGGGGTGGGAGCGTCTTCCCAGATGCGGCTGATGCTGTCCCACAACTGGGCCAATGTATTTTTTGGGAAAGTGCTGATATTTTTATTTAAATTTTTGTATTATTCTCTTTATTATATTTTTTACATAATTTCTTCTTCTAGAGTGAAGTGGTAATATTTTATTTATGGCAGGGGTAAAGCAAGATTCTCTTATAATATAAATGGCAAATTCTTTAAGAAAAATAGTAAAATTTCTCTTTGGAGGTACAGAATTTATTTCCTTAATTCTCCATAATTTTTCTTTTTTATAAAAGAGTTCTTTCCATATATATGAAAATTCTAATAGATTAGATTTCTTAATAATATTTGTATCAGATTTAAGTGCATTTTTAAGAAAGTCGAGACAATATTCTTTTTGTTTTGTTAAAATTTTATCAAATGACAAAAAATTAAGTTCTTTAAAATATATTTTTTGATTATTAACTTCTTCTAGAGAATTAAAAATTTGTACATTATATGAGTTAAATTCATATCCTAATAATTTTGCCAGGCTGTCGAATCGTTTGGTATTTCTATTTTTTAGAGATATAAATGGCTTCTTTAAAATTAAAGCAAAGCATGTTCCATGAAAAGAATCTGTTATAATATAACTGCTGTGAATAAAACAGGAGAGCCAATCTTCAAATGAAGGTTTCTCAAGTAGATGATCTTCTGATGTAAAGTCTTTTTGAAAACTTTCATATCCTTCGCAGTCAATAATTATATAATAAGGAAGATTCAGACTTTGGGCAGCTTTTTTGATAAGTTCCTTTTTTTCAGGAGTAGGATCGAGAATATATGCGAGTAAAAATTTTTCGTTGAATCTGAGAGATGATTCTGAGGCTATGTCACCATATATTTCTTCGTTCACTAAAAAAACGGGATCAAGGACACAATAAGCATCTATATCAAAATATTTTTTACACAAATCAACTGCACTATCTTCCCTAAAAGAAATACAATTGAATCTCTGTAATAGAACAGTATAAAGATATCTTGTCGATAAATCATTTTTTACATCAGGCATTCCTAGAGAAGGAGCATAAGCAATTTTTCTTTTACCGTCATCTACAAAAGCCATTAAAAATTTTTCTATATTATTTACTGTATGAGGAGCAGTAATGTTTAAAGAGTAATCACTTCCTAAAACAAAGGTATCACATATACTATTAGCAGCTTGATAATCTTCTTGTGCTATAAAAGGACTGCTTATACGCAAATGTTTAACTATATATTTTTTGGAGACACCCCATGGTGAAACTATTGAATCCAATACTATTGGGGTATATCCTAAATTTTCAATAGCTTTATAGATCGCAATATTAGTTGCACAAGAACCGTAATTATCAGAAGCGTAGAGGACAAGCCCGACATTGAGTGCAGACTGCTTGTTTGGCAGAATTTCTCTATACGATAATTTGCTTTGTGGATAGAGAGTTTGAAATACGGCTTCTTCAAAGGATATTTTTTGCTGCAAATATTTCTTCCAGAATATATCTGTTTTTTTATTATGGGTTGCATTGGGAGTGTAAATATTTGAGTTGAGTGCAGTGATAGATTGTTTATTTAATTCTTGACAGTCATAATCTGTGGCAGTAGCAAGTATATGTTGCCATAAATATCCGCCTTTTTCATTGTTGACTAGAACTATAGAGCTTTTTTCTTCGTAGGGCATGCCTAGTTTGAGCTCTCGTGCATTCCATAAATCTCCAATAGTAATATCACCTTGACGGGGGAGTGAAGCAAATTTGCAAGTATAACAGCAGTCTCTCAGAATAAGATCATTTAAAAAAGCAGCGATAAAAATTGATCCTTTTTCTTTATGGCAGGAGCAGCTTCCATCTTTCAAATATACATCTAAACACGTTACCCATCCATCACTACGTCGCATGGCAATCTTTTGAATAGTTTCGATCCCATACATATTTTGCAGATGTTCGCGCAAGAGTTTTGCTGGGGGTACTCCGTGGCAGAGAACATCTACTGTATAGAGATTTGTTTGTGGTGTCCCATCAAGAAAGCTTTTTAAGCCGGCTATCTGGCAGGGAGTCCCTGTATAGAGGACAGTTTTTCCTTCCTTGAGCAATTTTTGAACTTTTTGATAATTGTCCTCTTGTACACTTTGCACATATTTTGAAAGCCTTAGTACGTCAAGCTGCTCTTTATCATCAATAAGGATGTGATGAACGGAAATGTTATCATCCATATAGGCGGCACCAGCTACAAAACCATCCTTATTCAAGACATGTTCTGCCAGCAGGGAAAATGCTCCTCCTGACGAAGATTTGCTCCGAAGTGCCTTGCTCGCTGCAAAAGCGTATTTTTTGGGTGAGCGCCAATTGCTGTTTTCTTTCTTGTTTAAACTCGGACAAACTTCTACACATTTTCCACAATGGATGCACAAAATCTCATTAATTTGAGGTTCAAGAAATCCTTTTCTGTTTTCTACCATTGAAATGGAAGATACTGGACATATATTATAACATGCTGAACAGCCACAGCATTGATTTTCTTGTATAACTTTTGTTAATGCAATGTTGTTTTTTTGTTGACCTTTCATGATATTTCTCCAGTTGACAGATCTTTATCCGAGGTGCGACAGTTACTCTTCTTATAATCTGAAATCGAAAAAATTATAAGCGGATCTGAAGCTCTCTGACGGCATTTTCCAGCTCGGATGCCGTATGCCTCAAGCATTGCAGGATGGATTTCTGTTTTGAAGTAGCTGCGTACAGAGGCATCTCTTCTGAATTATTTAAAATTATTTGTATTTACGCATCTCTGACGGGACGGTGATTGTCGTCTCATGAATACATGATTGTTTCTCCTCCATTCAGGAAACGCTTATAATTATAAGTGGAGTATTTGCCGTTGACAAGTTGCTACACGTTGATTTTATCTGTGTTTTTTTAAAAACATATTTGGACGTTTATAACTTTTTCGAGTTTAGGTTATAAATTTTATCTCTCTTGCGAAACATGACATTACGTGAAGGCCCCTGTACAGGGAGATCTGTACAGGGGCTTGCCTTCATAATTGTGAGCACTGGCAGGCATGTTTCTGCTGCCTCATGCACTGGGGCTTTGAGAACAGCGCCCCTTCTTCCGTTTAGCCTTATGCCAGGAGGCTCTCGAAATAGTCTATCTGCATGGCATGGCGCACGTCATGCATGGTGGAAGCTGCAGCCGCTTCGGCAACCCTGGTGCCTTCCTTGAGGATCTCCAGCACTTCCGGCAGGCGTCCTTCCCAGTACTTCCTGCGCTCGCGGATGGGAGCAAGTTCTGCCTGTATCACATTGTTGAGGAACTTCTTGACCTTCACGTCGCCAAGTCCTCCGCGCTGGTAATGGGCCTTGAGCTCGTCCATGCCGGCGTATTCGGGCAGGAATTCGGCAAAGTACTCGGGCGTGGAGAAGGCGTCCAGATAGAGGAACACGGGATTGCCTTCCACCTTGCCGGGATCCTGCACACGCAGGTGATTGGGATCCGTGAACATGGACATGACCTTGGTCTTGATCTGCTCGGGATCTTCGGAGAGGTAGATGCAGTTGCCTAGGGACTTGCTCATCTTGGCCTTGCCGTCGATGCCGGGCAGGCGCAGGCAGGCGCTGTTGCTGGGCAGAACGATTTCCGGCAGCACCAGGGTCTCTCCATAGATGGAATTGAACTTGGTGACGATCTCGCGGCACTGTTCAATCATGGGTGCCTGATCCTCGCCGGCAGGCACGGTAGTGGCCCTGAAGGCCGTAATATCGGCAGCCTGGCTGATGGGATAGCAGAAAAAGCCCACAGGAATGCTGGCCTCGAACTCGCGCATCTTGATCTCGGCCTTCACGGTGGGATTGCGCTGCACACGGGCCACAGTGACCAGGTTCATGTAATAGACAGTGAGTTCCGGCAGCTGGGGAATGGCAGACTGGATGAAGATGGTGGACTTGGCCGGATCAATGCCGCAGGCCAGATAGTCCATGGCCACCTGCAGAATGTTGTTCTTCACCTTTTCGGGATGCTCGGCATTGTCCGTCAGTGCCTGTGCATCGGCGACCATGATGAAGATCTTGTCGAATTCACCAGAATTCTGCAAAGCCACACGCTCTTTGAGAGAGCCCACATAATGGCCCACATGGAGGCGGCCTGTGGGACGGTCGCCTGTCAGAATGATCTTGCTCACTGCTAACCCCTTCAGTTCCAGGAATGCTCTGTACAAATGATATGGATGGCACAGTTTGTCTTCCGGCCGCATGCTGTGCCGCAAAAGATGACAGGGCACAGGGGAAGCAGTCGGACAACTGCATGTATCATGACTCTTCAGCTGTCTGCTGCCTGCTGTTTTTCGATCAAAAAACTGCCAAGCACAAAGACTTGTGGACAGGAAAAAACAGCCGTGCCAGCGAACAGCCTGTCAGCATGCAATCCCTTTTTCGCAGACACGTCACAGGACGGTCCATCATGCAAAAAAGGACGCTAAGCAGTCGAATATAGTGAACAAAAGATCATTCTGTCAAGATCCGATCCCAGAACAACATTCTGTATCCTCTTGATATGCCATGATAAAATGCATTGTATACCCTCAGTCTAGTCCCTGTTCCGGGCAGGGCAGAAGGATCACTTGTCCATTCTTTTCACTTGTCCCCGGGAGGCTGCCCTGCATCATGGGATCCCTGTTTCAGCCCCTTGCCAGCTCCCCTTCCCTGAACTATTTTGAGAACAAGGTTTGATCAATAGCCGGGAAGCATTCCTGGCACGACTGATGGGCCTGCAGGTGCCTCATTTCCTGATTGCTCCGAAAAGCACCTGCCGCCCTGCCTCTTTTGCCTCAGGAGAAGGAGACTGTCATGGACTTTCTTGAACTTGTGACTGCCACCCGCGCCTGCCGCCGCTTCAAGGAAAGCGAAGGCCTGCCCGAAGGAACCCTGGACTGGCTTGTGAACTGTGCCCGCCTTGCCTCCTGCGCAGGCAATGCCCAGGCTCTGCGCTATGCCGTAGCCGAGAGCAAAGAAGCCTGCGCAGCCGTCTTCCCGGCCCTCAAATGGGCTGCCATGCTCAAGGATTGGGACGGCCCTGCAGAAGGCGAACGTCCCACAGGCTACATTGTCATCATAGGCGAGACCGGCAAGCGTGCCAACCTCAATGCCATTGACAGCGGCATAGCGGCCCAGACCATACAGCTGGCTGCCCAGAGCAGGGACATTGGCTGCTGCATCTTCCTTTCCTTCAATCACGATCAGATCCGCGAGGTCCTGGGCATCCCCGCAGAATACGAACCTCTGCTGGTCCTTGCCCTGGGCAAGCAGAAGGAAGTGCGCGTGGTGGAAGAGGCAAGAGATGGCAATCTTGTCTACTGGCGCGACGAACAGGCCGTTCACCATGTGCCCAAGCTCTCCCTGGACACCGTGCGCCTGATCAAGAAATAGCTTTCTGGTCTGAATAGGGAAAACGCTCCCAGGCAGGACTCTCCTGCGGGAGCGTTTTCTCGATCCTTCAAGGCGCAATCTGACCTGCCCTTCCTGCCAATGGGAGAAACGGCAGCACCCGTACTTTTGATGCCAGGAGAGCCCTGGGCCGTCTAGAACAGATCCTCGTCCGGGGGCATGCGATCCCAGGCAATGCGGCCCTTTTTCTTGTACTTGCGCAACAGCACATAGACACTGCCAGGACCACCGTCATGGGCCTTGGCCGTGCAGAAGGCCAGGATCACTCTCTTGAAGGGTTCCTGCGTGAACCACTGCCTTATCTTTTCCCGCAGGATGCCAATGCCGTCCGGGGAATTCTTGCCCCGTCCGCAGACCACCAGCACGCAGCGCATGCCCCTGTACCAGGAACTCTTGAAAAAGCCTCGCAGCGACTCGAAGGCCTGCTGCACGTTGAGACCGTGCAGATCCAGGCTTGCTTCCGGACTGTAGCCACCCTGACGGAGCTTGCCCACAGCGAGCAGGTCAAGGCCCACCACATAGCCCTCTATGTATTCCTCGGTAAAGGACAGGGCAAATTCCAGCTTGCCGTCCATGAAGTCCTGCAGGGCATTGCCCGTCTGCACGGGACCGGGTCTGCTGGCAACGGCCGGTATGACCTCGCGTCCGGACTTGTTCAGGGGAGACACACCCTGCATGGCCCTGGCAAAGGCTGGATCCGTGTCATCAGAGGCCAGAAGCTCGCTCATGCTTTTGTCCTCCTCCTGATCCGGATCCTTTTCATCCTGCAAGGGGACGCTGCCAGCAGACGCAGTCTCTTTCCTGGCAGCAATGTGTGTCGCCTCGGGACGAACAGACGTCGCGGAGTGGACAGTCCGGCCGGCAGTGCGCCGAGAGGCTTCAGTCCCGGCCTTGCCCGTCTTTTTGTTCCCAGTCCCTTTTTTCTGCGTTGCTGTCACCGGGAAATTGTCCACTTCTGCCAGAAAGAAGGCGTTGTCTGCATCCTTGCCCTGGTCAGGCTGCATGCCTGTGCCGTCCATGGCCTGCAAAAAGAGCTCGCATTCGCGGTCGTATTCCACATCTGCCTTTTTCCTGTGCCTGCGTGAGGCCTTGAGGCGGTCGGCTGCATCACGGCCCTGGGTGCCCTTCTTGGGGAGGTTCTCCTTGTTGATCGCACGCAGGGAGTCGCGGAAGGGATTATTGGCGAATTTTTCGTCCATGGAACAACCTCCTCTGGAAAAGGGATCCTGATACTCGGTGCGCAAGCCAGGCGAAAAGCCTTCGCACAAGGCCACACAAGACACACACGCCCATGTTCGGACAGAATGGCTGGATGTGCAAGAGTCCAGTGGTACGCACATTATGCACATTGTGCACATTGCGCTGCACAAGGCAGACAAAAAAAGAAAGTGCCGCAACTTTTCGGGCTGCGGCACATAAATCAGCTGTCCCCGAACAAAAGGACAGACATGACGGACGATATCTCAAACACCTTGCCCTGCCTCTCGGCAGGAAGGCGTTTTATGCAGGAATGGTAAGCCCCTTGCGGGCTTGCACGTCCCGGCCCTACTGAGCCTTGGACTCTGCGGCAGGAGCTGCAGGGCTGGCAGCCTCAGGTGCTGCAGCTGCAGGAGCACTCTCCTTGGCCGGAGCAGCTGCGGGTGTTGCAGCCTCGGGAGCAGTCTCCTTGGCAGGAGCTGCTTCGGTTCCGGCAGCAGGAGGCACAGGAGCTGTGGGAATCATGGAAGAAGAGGCAGGAGCCTGGGGTGCGGGAGTCGTGGCAGGCAGGGGATCTTCAATACGGACATTGAGCACTGCGGACTCTTCGTCCACATGTTCGCTGGTCACATAGGTATAGGCCAGGGAGGTACACACAAAGATCACTGCCATGAAGGCTGTCATCTTGGCCAGCAGGGAGCCGGCACCGGTGCTTCCGAACACGGAGGTATTGCCTCCGCCAAAGATGACGCCCATGCCTTCCTTGCCCGATTGGAGCAGTACCAGTATGACCAGAAGGACACAGACAACAATATGCAAGACAAGAATGAGCGACTCCACGAAAAGCCTCCAGCTCTTCAGGGCCCCTGTTAGGCCCGTACAATTTCGAGGAAGCTTTTAGCTTCCAAAGAAGCGCCTCCTACCAAAAGACCATTCACATTGTCAAGTCCCAGAATCTCATGGGCATTGCCGGGCTTGACGGAACCGCCGTAGAGAATCGGCACGGATTCACCGTCGGAGAAGACGGCCCGCAGGATGTCACGGATGATTTCATGGGCTTCCAGGATTTCCCTGCTGCCTGCGCTCTTGCCTGTGCCAATGGCCCACACGGGCTCATAGGCCACGGCAATATTGTCCACACTGGCAGCAGTCTGGCCGGAAACGCCGCTGGTTATCTGGCGCAGCAGCACGGTGCGCAGCTGATCGGCCTCGCGTTCTTCCAGGGTCTCGCCCACACAGAGCATGACCTTGAGGTCATGGGCCAGGGCAAAATTGACCTTCTCGGCAATGAGGGCATCGGGCTCCATGAAGATGTGGCGGCGTTCGGAATGACCCACCAGGGCCCATGTTCCGCCGGCATCATGCACCATGGCAGGAGAGATTTCTCCGGTATAGGCACCATCCTCGGCAGGATAGAAATTCTGGATGCCCGTCTCGTACAGTCCCTGGCTTGCCTGGGACACGCAGTCCAGAGAGGTGGCAGGAGGGAAGATAAGCACTTCTCTGTCCTGCACAGGCTGCTCTTTCAGCGAAGCTGCGACTTCCGCGGCAACGGCCTCAGCCTGGGCGTGGGTCTTGTTCATTTTCCAGTTGGCAGCAATGATGGTTCTCATAGATCTTCCCTCCAGGGAACGCGTATGGTGCTTGGCCATTTATGGTGTCGGGCTGGCAGACAGATCCAGCACCAGGACAAGGGCGTCTTCACCAGTCTCGGCATAATAGTTCTTGCGGATACCGGCCTGCACAAAGCCGGCTCGTGCATACAGGGCACGGGCGAGCCTGTTGCCACGCCTGACTTCCAGAGAGCATGATATGCTATGCTTTTTGCGGGCATCTTGCAAGGCTGCCTCCAGAAGACGGGATGCAATGCCCCTGTTTCGCCATGTGGGATCAACCGCAATATTGACAATTTCCCACATGTCTGCCACGTGGGAACAGGCTATGTATCCCGCAAGTACCTTGCGGCCGTCCTGTTCTACAAAGGCACCCCACCCCGCCAGATAGGGGCTCTGTAGTTCTTTTGCATACTGTTCCTCGGACCAGAAGGAGGGAAAGCAGCGCTCTTCAAGACGGGAAACTGCCACAGCATCAGCAGGGGTGAGTGGAACCACGGTGAACGGCAATGAAGCGTGAGAAGTCGGCATAAGGGCGTCACAAACGACAAAGGTTGAGCACAAGGGGCTGTCCGGCAAGATTTCGGCAAAGCCACTTTTCCCGTAATCAGAGATCACAGACAGTCGACCACCTGCAGGAGCCGGTCCCGGATTGCGCGTGTCCGGGCACTCAGATCCACAGTGGCAAAGCGGATGCGATGACCTTGTATCTCAATATGCTCGTCCATCTCAAGCCCTGTGGCCGGATGGAGCAGCAGACCGGAAGCATGATCCCGGAGACCGTCTTCACCCGTTTCCTGGGAACGGAGGTAGGCATACATCTGATAGACGTAACTACTCAGCTTGATTTTATCTTGTAATTATAGATTGTTAACAAACAGGCTAAAAAGGGAACATGTTTAGCTTGTTTTTATAAGTATTTGTAATCTCATGTCTATTATAACATGATCATGACGATTGCTCATGGTGAACAATGTGAGGATACAAATATAACTATACGAAATCACTAGGTATTTGCATATTTTTACGAAGCTGAGTAGATACTGATAGACATATTCACTGCGCAGGGTCTTTTCCCTGTACCAGCCCTTTGTCAGCAGGGCATTGAACTTGGTGTCCACCACAATGCAGCGTTTGCTGGTCGTCTGCTCCAGAATGATGTCCGTCCGCATGCGAGGAAAAATTGCTTCCATGCCGGGACTCATCTCTGCAATCGGCCAGTACAGGGTCTTGCCGGCAGTCACCTGCCAGCCCCTGTCTGCAAGCACGGTCTTGTAAAAGCCGGCAACCCCCTTCTCGAAGAACTGGCACACCCATGCCCTCTGCCGCTCGGGCCGGGACAGAAGATGCGTGCCGCGCTCTTCGGTCGGCAGGGCCAGGGCAAAGGCCAGACGGGCCGCTGCCACCATGGCCGCATCCTGGATATCGCGCAGGCCAGGGCAGTCGGCTGCCAGCTCCCTCTGCGTTGGGCATGTGCCTGTCACTCCCAGACGCTGCATGCTTGCGACAAGATTGCGGCAGCGCGCCGCCAGTTCGCTGCCTGTCACTCTGGCCAGTTTGCCGAGCGCCGCACAGACAAGGCGATTGCGGACGGTATTGGCAGTCAGCTCCTCAAAGCGGCAGGCTATCTGGCCGCGTTCAAGCAGGGCATTCCGCTCCGTGGTCAGAATGTCTATGCGACCTCGCACGCGATTCAGGACAGCTTCCCTGGATCTGAAATCCTGACTCAGATTGCGTCTGAGACGCTGTTCCACCCTGCTGCACAGAATTCTGGCCACAAGGTCGGGAATGTCGTCCGGGGCTTCTTCCAGGCTGATCCTGGCCCTGTCCTGCTCCCGAAAAAGATGGGAGGCATAGAACATGAGCAGCCAGAGATTGCGGACAGGAATGCTGCCCACAAAGCCGCACTGACCAGGTACTGTGTACATCCTGTCTTCTTCCGAAATGGCTTCTCCCCATGCAGATGTCAAGTCGGCTGCCGGGTCGGCCGTCAGGACAGCGGTCATGAGGCAAAACTCTGCAGCAGCCGGGACCTGGCCTCCTCTGCCTTTTGCGGGGCATCGTACCAGTATTCATTGAGCAAGGGGACGATCTCGGTCTCCACTATGTCCCTGAACCAGGCACGGGCATCGGCAATCTGCGCACCTGCGGGAGGGGTCACAAAGCTGTGCCCCAGCCTGAACTGCGGACCAAGCTGCGGGTCTTCCGCAATCTCGCGGTTCACTTCCTGAAGGCTTTTGCGGATCTCTGCAAGAATGTCCGCACTGATGGCACATTGCTCCTGGACCCATTGCTGCCAGAGGTCATCAAGAACCGGTTCAAGCGTCACAAAGGCAAATCGGCGGCGCAGGGCCAGATCCACCAGGGCAAGGGAGCGGTCGGCAATGTTCATGGTACCGATGAGATAGAGGTTTGGGGGCAGGTACACACGCTCCGTGTCCGACCTGCTGTACGAGAGACTCAGAGCCTGTCCTTCTTCCCGCTTGTCTGCCTCAAGGAGAGTGAGCATTTCTCCGAAGATCTGGGCAGGAGTTCCCCTGTTGATTTCTTCGATGAGCACCACATGAGGCCTGTCAGGGTTTTCCTGCGCTTTTTGAGCCATCTGCAGGAAGGGGCCGTCCACAAGCTCAAGCCCGCTTCCGCTCCGGGGCCGCCAGCCACGTACAAAATCCTCGTAGGAAAGATTGGGATGGAACTGTACGGCACAAATCCTTGAGGCATCCTTTGTGCCCATCAAGGCATAGGCGAGACGCCTGGCAAGCCAGGTCTTGCCAGTGCCTGGGGGGCCCTGCAGGATCAGGTTTTTCTTGAGTCGCAGGCGGCTCAGGATCTGCGCAAGCTTCTCCCTGGTCAGGAAGCTGCCATCCGAGACGATGCTGTCAATGGAGTAGGACTCCGTCTGAGAGGCATGGTCAGGCGCAGGGTCCTGTGCCTTGACTTCGGGATCTGCAGGTGCTGCCTGCCGGCTAGCCGCACCGTCCTCGTTATTGTCTGTATCCCTGTCTGTACCCGACTCTGCCGGCGCCCAGGCAGCATAGGAAAGTTCCGGAAAGGAGTGCACAGGAGAGGAAGACTCCCAGAATCGCTCAAACAGTGATCTGCGCACTGCCAGATAGTCCCCGGCACTGCAGCAGCCCTTGGGGGAGCTTGCGACAACCGGAATATGCAGTTTTTCCTCTATGTACTCACGGGAGGCACCGTCCAGGGTAGGATAGAACAAGGGGCGTATCCAGAAGAGTCCGAAGGTCAGATTCCATTTGACCATGCGAACAGTCAGCGCATTGTCATAGGCCCTGGCAAAGGCTGTCCTGTTTTCTTCATTTTCCAGGTCTGCATAGGCAAGTGCACGGGCAAAGACTTCCCAGAGTATGTCGAGATCCCCGGGAGTACGCAGCGTCGAATTGGCAAAGAACCAGGAATTCTGATTGATGACCAGCGGCACACCATCAAAGGACTGGGGCACAGGTTCGGTGACGCCCAGCAGTCTGGCCAGTTGTTCTGCCACCTTCTGACGATTCTCGACAGACAAGCCCCGATTGAACAGGGCAAAGGTGGTAAAGGGACAGATGTCCTGCAAGGGGCCTGTAGAACCATCGCTGAAGCGATCGTTGAGCACAACCAGATGCCCTGCTGCAGTGCTCCCAATGGCATGAAGGCCTGCCATGAGTTCCTTGCGCCTGTTGCGGAAGGCAAGCAGCTTGTCGGCCATGGCCATGTAGAAAGGCGTCCAGGCAAAATGCGCTTTGACTTCAGGAGCTTCATTCTGATGGGTATCAGTCATATTATTCATCTTTACTTACTCTTAAGAAACATGCTTAGCAGTTTTTATTTGCCTCTTCTATGGAGCTAATATTGATGTTGTTACAACGGATCCTGGACATCTTCTGGAATTAGGACCCGTCAAAAAATTATTCAATCTCTTTCACATCCATATCAGCCCTGAGATCCGTGTCAAAAGCGGATGAACAGTTCTAAATGTGACCAAGTTATTTTTGGACAAGTCCTTAGTTAGAGTACTAAATTCCGACAATTTTTTATAGATGGTAACTACTCAGCTCTATTTTATCATGCAATTCTAGGCTATTAGCGCGAGCATTCAAAAAGGAATATTTTGAGCTGATTTTTATAACTACCTATAATTACAAATCTTTTATATTATATGCACAGTGATTGCCTATGAGCTCATATGTAAGGGCAACAATTTAAGTTGCTGAAATTATAAGACATTCGCATGTTTTTCGATGCTGAGTAGTTACTATAGATGAATGGTATCCGCTCAGGGGGTGGTTGCCACATCCTCTGATTTTAGGTAGTTAGCAAGAATGAGTAACCGAAGCTGCCAACCTGCCGGTCAGATGCCGAACACACATCCTTCCGTGCAAATGACACCAGAGGAGATGATAGCGTTCGGCCTTACGCCGGAGCCTGTAAAGGCTTTCATTGACAGGCTGTTGGCTGAAAACATGGAGCTCAAGGCACTGGTCCAGAAATTGTTGGCCAGAATTGAGGCGCTGGAAAACGGCAACGGCCGCCCACCTGCGAACTCGGAAAATTCCAGTGTCCCCCCTTCCAAAGACCCCATTGGCTTTGAGCGAGGCCAAGACAAGAAGGGTAAGAAGGGCAAGAAGGGCAAGAA
>CALVHF010000032.1 GCA_944327295.1 uncultured Desulfovibrio sp.
GGCCCGGAGAGATTCGAACTCCCGACACACAGGTTCGTAGCCTGTTGCTCTATCCAACTGAGCTACGAGCCCACTCAAGGGAAAAAGTAAAAATTGTGATGGTGGGCCCGGAGAGATTCGAACTCCCGACACACAGGTTCGTAGCCTGTTGCTCTATCCAACTGAGCTACGAGCCCACTCACAAAAGAGGACTCTAATCCTTTTGGGGAAAAGAGTCAAAGGAAATTTGTAACAAAAATTCTTGAAAATTTACTCAGCAGCGCCGCAGGCATTGACTGCGCGAGCCAGACGGGCAACCTTGCGGGAAGCCTGACGGCGATGGATGGCGCCCTTGCCGGCAGCCTTGGCCAGCACAGAGGCAGCCTTGCTGAGAGCCTCGGCGGCAGCAGCCTTGTCGTTGCTGGCAATGGCAGCACGCACGGCCTTCACGGCATTGCGGGCACGGGTGCGAGCAGCACGATTTCTGCCGGCCTGAACAAGACTCTGACGATGGCGCTTGAGAGCGGACTTATGGTTAGCCACGATGATCCTCCAAATTGAGCTGCCTGCTGCATTGAGGCGCTCTTCATTCGCAAGAGCAGCACTCTAGTCGTTTTAGCAGAGGCTGTCAAGAAAAAATCCAAAAATTTTTTGTGCCAGTTTTACGCACCTTGGCACAAAAAATCGGTACGAGATGCACGCTGGCACACAACGATACGCCCGAAACGGCAGGATAAAAGGCTGTCTTTTTGCCGTTTCGGGCACGCTGAAAGCTAAATTTGCAGGGCCGCGAAATCGGCCACCAGGGAGAAGCGATCGGCCAGAGCCTTGAGCATGGACAGCCTGTTGCCGCGCAGGGCATCGTCTTCACAGGCAACCATCACATGGTCAAAGAAGTTGTCCACGGCTGGGCGCAGGGTGTCCAGCTGACCGAGCATGCCGGTGTAGTCGTGACTGCCCCACAGATGGTCCAGAACAGGCAGGGCCTCCTCCAGAACCTTGTCCAGGGCCTTTTCTGCCTCTTCCTCGAGCAGGGACTTGCGCCACCTAGCCGGAATGGATGCGCCGGCAGCCTGCTGCTTGGCCACGATATTGGCCACGCGCTTGAAGGTCTGCACAGAACGGGTGTAGTCTGCGCCCTGGCTGAAGACTTTGAGGGCCTCGATGCGTTCGTCCACGCCCTTTACGGTGCGGCAGGCCGAACCCAGAGCCGCATCCACAAGCAGGGTGTTCACGCCCAGATTCTGGTAGTAGTTGCGCAGACGCCCCTTGAAGAAGTCCATGAGCTTGTCCAAGCATTCGCTCGGGGCAATTTTCCACTCTCTTTCGCCGTAGCCCATCTGGGCACGGGCTAGGAGCTCCTGCACATCAAGGGAGAGGCCAAACTGGCGCAGGATGCGGATGATGCCCAGGGCGCAGCGGCGCAGGCCGTTGGGGTCTGCCGTGCCGCTGGGAATGAGATTGAGACCGAAGCAACCGGCCAAGGTGTCGGCCTTGTCCGCAATGGACAGAAGGGCGCCACACAGGCTCTGCGGCAGCGGGGAGTCAGGACCCGCGGGCAGGTACTGTTCCTTCAGGGCCTGAGCCACCCTTTCGTCTTCCTTCCACTGGCCGGCATAGATGCCGCCCATAATACCCTGCAGCGTGTCGAATTCGCCGACCATGCCGGACACAAGATCTGCCTTGGCGAGCCTGCCGGCCCTGGCCGCCACTTCGGCAAGCTCTGGCGCACAGACGGAGGCAAGCCAGCCGCACAGGGCTTCCAGCCTGCGGCTCTTGTCACCCATGGTGCCCAGACCGCGGATGAAGATGACATGCTCAAGCTTCTCCAGCCATATGTCAAAGCTTGCCTTGAGGTCCTCGTGCCAGAAAAAGCGGGCGTCCTCCAGGCGGGCACGCAGCACGCGTTCCCAGCCGTGCTTGACAACGGACAGATCCTCGGGCGTCAGGTTGAGGACCGTGACAAAGTGGGGCAGGAGCGTGCCTTTGGCGTTTTCCACGCCAAAGCTCTTCTGATGGCTCTGCATGCTCGTGATGAGCACTTCCCTAGGCACTTCCAGGAACTTGGTGTCAAAGTCGGCCAGCAGGGGCACAGGGTGCTCCACAAGGCCCACCACTTCCTGCAACAGGCCCTCGTCCCACAAAATGGTGCCGCCAATGGCACTGGCCTGGGCTGTGGCTTCCTCCACGATCATCCTGCGACGCTCGACGCCCTCAGGCACAAGACCGCCCTGCTCCTTCAGGACACAGAGCAGGTCCTCGGCCCTGTTCACGGCAAAGGGACCACGGCCGTGGATACGGTGGCCATACGTCTCGCGGCCGCTTTGCATAGGGCCGACACTGAAGGGCACCACTGCTTCGTCAAGCAGGGCCACAATCCACTGCAGGGGCCTTGCATAGGCAAAGTCGTGGTCTGCCCAACGCATGCGCTTGGCAAAGGGAATGCGGCTGATGATGTCCGGACAGATTTCCGCCAGGATGTCCAGGGCACTGCCGCCGCCCACATGCTTTTTCACGGCCATGTACACGCCCTTGGGCGTCTTGACCTGGTAGGCGTCCTGCACGGTCACATTGTTGGTGCGGCAGAAGCCTTCCAGGGCCTTGGTGGGGGCTCCGTCCCTGAAGGCCACCTTGGCAGGCGGCCCCATGACCTCTTCTTCGCGCTCTTCCTGGCGTTCGCTCACCGCGTCTATGCGCACAATGGCCCTGCGCGGCGTAGAACAGGTCGTGATGGCGCCGTGCAGCAGGGCCTTTTCGTCCAGGGCAGCAGCAAAGGCCTGGGCAAGAAATTCTTCCTCACCAGGCAGAAAACGGGAAGGCAGTTCCTCACTGCCGATTTCCAGAACAAAGGTTGCCATGGCCTATTCTCCTTCCTTGGTGTGCAGCATGGGATAGCCCATGGCTTCGCGCTGTTCCACATACAGTCTGGCCACGCCGGACGCCAAGGCGCGCACCCTGCCGATATAGGCCGTGCGCTCCGTGATGGAGATGGCGCCACGAGCATCGAGCAGGTTGAAGGTATGCGAGCACTTCATGCACTGATCGTAGGCGGGCCAGGGCAGCTTCTGCTCAATCATGGCCTTGCATTCGCGTTCGTAGTCATCAAAGTGCGTCAGCAGCATGCCTGCATTGGAGCAGTCAAAATTGTATCTGGACTGCTCGACCTCGTTCTGATGGTAGATGTCTCCGTAGCGCACGTTTTCGTTCCAGCGCAGGTCATAGACGCTGTCCACGCCCTGCAGGTACATGGTGAGGCGCTCAAGGCCATAGGTCAACTCCACGCTGACAGGACGCAGGTCGAGGCCGCCCACCTGCTGGAAGTAGGTGAACTGGCTGACTTCCATGCCATTGAGCCATACTTCCCATCCAAGGCCCCAGGCGCCCAGGGTCGGCGATTCCCAGTCATCCTCCACAAAGCGGATGTCGTGCCTGTGCGGTTCTATGCCAAGGGCAGCCAGGCTGCCCAGGTACAGGTCCTGGGAGTTGGCAGGATTGGGCTTGAGAATGACCTGAAACTGAAAATAGCGCTGCAGGCGGTTTGGGTTCTCTCCGTAGCGGCCGTCGGTCGGGCGTCTGCATGGCTCCACATAGGCTACCTTCCACGGTTCAGGGCCAAGAACGCGCAGAAAGGTATGCGGATTGAAGGTACCGGCACCGCATTCCACGCCCAGGGGCTGTTCCACGACACAGCCCTGCTGCCCCCAGTAGTTCTGGAGAGTCATGATGACATCTTGAAAATACATGTTGTCGTTTTCCTCGCAAAAAGGGTCAGATTCTGATGTAGTGCCCGCGATCCCAGGCAATCCCCACATGATAGCGCAGCATGCCGTCCAGACAGAGGCTGACCTTGCGCCGCTCCTGTCCGTCGAGCTGCAGGTCCTGCCACTGCAGGGGCCAGCTTAAGCGGACCGTCTGCAACATCTGCAGCGTGGCCAGGGAGAGCACGGCTCCGCTCGAGCGGCCGGTACACTGCTCGCGACAGGTCCGGCAGAGCACGCCACCCTCTTCCACACAAAAAAAGGACTCTCTGCCAATGGGGCTGCGGCACAGGCAGCACTGCAAAAAGTCCGGGGCATAGCCGAGAAGTGCCATGCATTTCAGACGAAAGAAAAGCGGCAGCAGCGGACCTGCCCCGGACTCGCTGTCCAGAAGGACAAGGCTCTCCTCCATGAGGCGGAAGGCATCCGCTGCAGCCTCCGCAGGCACGGAGGCACTGTCCAGGAGCTTGAGACAGTTGACGGCAAGCCCCTGACGGGAAGGCCGCGTGCGCAAAAGCTGCGGTCCGCGCACAAGCACGGCCTCGCAGAGTTCTTCGTAGCGGCCATTACGGCTCTCTGCCACATGGCAGTCCAGGATATTGAGTATATCCAGGCAGCCCACAAAACGTCTGCGGCTGTGCAAGCCGCCGAAGGCAAAGACCGTGTGCACGCCGTGCTCCCTGAAGAGCACTCGCAGCCAGACATCGTATTCGCGAAACGTTCCCCTGGCCAGCACAAGGCCCGTGTCATTCCATTCCACGGCGTACCGTCCAGGTGCTGTGACCAGGAGTCATGGTTCTGACCTGTCCTGGGGCTAGCGCTCTGGCCTAGGTGGGAAGGTCAGATTGCGCACCTGGCCTGCACGCCCCTTGTCCAGTTCCGTGCCGTTGTAGAAGACGCGCACGCCGCCGGCATTGCCAAGGCGCAGGGACAGGCTCTTCTCGAAGGTCACCGTAAAGGTCTCGCCCACCTGCAGGGTTCGCTGCACGGCCCTGCCGGAATCCGCCGTCACCTGGGTCCAGCAGACGGCCTCGGCCACGACGGTGACGGTCTTCTTGCCATCGGCAGCCATCTGTGCCTCCGGCGGTATCGGCAGATTGGGATTGTTGGGATTGCCGACAGCAGCAGGTTCCGGTTCTGCCAGCCCTGCTTCACCGGCAAGGGTTGCATTGCCCTGCAGCGTGGCCCAGGGGGAACCTGGCAGGACAACGGCAGGCAGAGGTTCACGTTCGCCTGGCTCAACCAGGGAAAGGGACTTGCTGGGGCTGCCTTCGGAGGACACGGATCCGGCTCCGGCAGGCATGCCGGGCGTGGCCTGGGCAGGCGTCTGCATGTTGCCGGACAGGACGGGCTCCTGCGTTACCTGACCGGAAATGCCGGAAAAGGCCCCGGCAGACTGATTGGGATTGGCAGAAACCGCGTCGCGATCCTGACCGGCCCCAAGGCTCTGCTCAAGGGAAGCCGACGCCGAGGACTGCATGGGCGCCGTTGTCTGCGGATCCGGATTGCCTTCCTTGATGAGCAGGTCCAGAAGCTGGAAATGCCACACGGACCAGCCGATGAGGCAGGCTATAAGCAGGCTGACCACGGCACCGAGCCAGGGTGTGCGTATCCTGGGCCTTGCCGAGCGATCCGGCGCATAGACAGGCTCTGTCAGTTCCGGTTCCGGCGTGAAGATTTTCAGCACCTCGCGGTAGCTTTCCGGATCAAACTTCAGAAAGCCCGCATAGGAGCGCAAGAAGCCCTTGGCATAGGCGGAATGGGGGAACTTGTCCCTGTTGCCGTCCTCAAGGGCCTGGAGGACGGAGACGGAGAGCTTGAGTGTGCCCGCCACATCCTCAAGACTCAGATTCCTTGCCTTTCTCGCAGAACGCAGGGCGCAGCCAAGATCGGCAAAGGTGGTATAGCCATGAACGCCGGCTGCGGGCGCAGTTTCAGGATCTGTGTCCTGCTGTGTGGTGCGTCCAGTCAAGGGAACCGCAGAATTGGGAGAAGTGGTGGACATGGTGTTCCTCGCGGGACTGGCAGTAGGTGTGGATCTAGGGGAAGACGAATCTGGGGAAGAGCTGTCCCCGGCAGCAGGGGTTCTGGACCCGGCCTGGAGTTCTGACATGAGACTGTATGTCCTGAAAACGGCTGGCTAGAGGCGGATATCTATGACAGCCTTGTCCTTGAGCTGCTTTGTATAGTCCTCGAAACGCTCCTGGGCCTTGGGATTGCGCAGGATGCCGTCAATCATGGGCGTCGCTTCCTCCAGCGTCATGATGCGCAGGGGCGTCTGATCGCCGTTGGGCCTGAAGAGGCGCACCTGGGCCTTGAGCTGAGGATTGAAATTGAAGAGGTCCGTCACGTCGCCCGGCTGCATCTTGGTCAGGCGGCCGCGCCACTCGTCATTGAGACGATCCCACTGCACGGCGCCGCCGTCACCGCCCTTGTCGCGATTGGGCAGCACGGAATAGCGTTTGGAGGCTTCCATCCAAGAGATCTCGCCGCTCTTGAGCTTGCGGGCAATGGTGCGGGCAGGAGCCTGGGGATGATAGACAATCAGTGCCATGTGCAGGCCTTCGCGGTTGTACATGGTGCTCTTGTTCTTTTCGTAATAGTCCCTGATTTCCTGCGGGGTCACCACCACGCGGCGGCCCACTTCCATGCCCATGATCCGCTGGCGGAGCATGCTCTTGCGGTAGTTTTCCCGGACTTCCTTGAGGCTTGTCTTGTCCTTGGCCAGGGCCTGCTCGAACTGCTGCTTGGTCATGCCCCGGGACTGGTACATGTTGGTGATTTCCTTGTCCACATCGCTGTCCGTAATGGTAATCTTCAGGCGCGTGGCTTCCTGCTGCAGCAGGATGTCCAGGATCATCATGTCCAGAACCTTGCGCAGGATGGCGTCAATCTTCTCCTTGTCCTTGGGAGAGTTGGGATTCAGGCGGGCTTTGGCAATTTCCGGCATGGAATTGCGCTGCAGATCGAACATGGTAATGACTTTACCGTTCACAACTGCAGCAACCTTGTTGATCTGTGCAGCCTGAACGGAAGTGGAGGGACACTGGAGACCGGCAAAGATCACAAGAAAAGCAAGGAGAAGATATTTTTTCACGGTAGGAATCCTCGAGTTCAGCGAAAAGACCGTATATATCTGGAAAACGTCCGGTGCAAAGGAACTCTGTCGCCCCTGCACGCCTGCGCCAGGCTTGCGAGCATGATCCTGTCACGAAAACAAACGGGAAAAAGAGCAAAAGCGAAAAAAAGCCTTTACTATTCTTTCAGGTTAGAGGGCAGAGCACAGGGCTTGACTGAGCTTTTTTCCTACCCATTTCCGACAGAAAAAGCAACGTGAAAACAGGCAGGGGGCAGCGGGGGGCAGGGATCCCTGCCCCCCGCTGCCCCTTCCGTCCTGTCCGCCCAGGAGGAGACTTTTCAGGGCTTCCACTTTCTGGAGACGGCCAGGGTGCTCTTGCGGGTCAGATGCTGGCCAGAGCCTGCAGCCGGTCTGGCCTCCCGGGGTGCTGAGGCAGCACGGCCAGACGGAACCGGTTTGCCAGAAGAGCCGGACGAGCCTGCCTGTCCGCGCCCACCGGCGCCTGGGACCGTCTCCTGGCCTGTCCTGACCTGTCGCGTGGCCACAATGACGCGCTCTTCGCCCGCTTCTCCCCCATCCGCACGCAGGGCTTCGAGGTCCGTGCGCAGTTCGGCAAGCTCCTCCCTGTAGGGCCTGTCTGCCTGCAGGGGCACAATGAGGGTTGTGGTGGGGATGATCTGGGATCCAGGGCGTCTGGCAAGCAGGGCCATGACCTTCACGGGATCGATGGCGTTCTGGCCGTCTGCCCAGCTGAGCTTGACCTTACGCAGACCCAGATCGGCCTTTTCCACCTGCAGCGTCCCCAGAAACTGCTTGAAGTCCAAAATGGCCAGAAAGGTCTGGAAGTCCTCGGGGAAGGGGCCGAAACGATCCCGCACCTCCAGGGCAATGCGTTCGCGCTCCTGGCCCGAGCTTGCGCTGGTGAGAGCGCGGTACTGGCGCAGGCGCTCCTTGGGATCGCTCACATAGGTTTCGGGAATGCGGGCCGTCACGCCGATATTGACTTCCGTCTCCATGGGGCGATCGTGCACGGTGCCCTTAAGACGATCCACGGCCTGCTCCAGCATTTCCAGATAGAGGTCCAGGCCCACCTTGGCCATCTGGCCTGTCTGGGCCTCGCCCAGAATGTTGCCTGCACCCCGCAGGCGCAGATCCTCCATGGCCACCTTGAAGCCGGCGCCAAGGAAGTCCATGTCCTGGAGGATGCCCAGACGCTCCTCGGCTATCCTGGTCAGATGGGCGGGATCCGGCACTACAAAGAAGGCATAGGCCTGCCGGTCGCTGCGGCCCACGCGACCGCGCAGCTGGTAGAGCTGGCCAAGGCCGAAGTTCTGGGCCTGGTCCACAATGAGCGTGTTGGCCCTGGGAAAATCAAGACCGGATTCGATGATGGAGGTGCACACCAGCACGTCGAGCTCGCCGTGCCAGAACTTGCGCATGTTGTCGTCCACTTCCTCTTCTTCCATGCGGCCGTGGACCATGGCCACCCGGGCTTCGGGCACAAGCTTGCGAACATAGTTGGTGACATTCACAAGGCCCTGGATGCGGTTGAAGACCCAGAAGATCTGGCCCTCGCGCTCCATTTCCTTGCGCACCACCTGGCGCAGCATCTCGTCGTCGCGGTCGATGACGGCCGTGGACACGGGCTTGCGCTCCCTGGGCGGGGTCTCGATGAGCGAAAGGTCCCTGATGCCGGACATGGAAAGCTGCAATGTTCTGGGAATGGGGGTGGCCGTCAGGGTGAGCACATCCACATTCTTCTTCATTTCCTTGAGCGCTTCCTTGTGGCGCACGCCGAAACGCTGTTCCTCGTCCAGGATGAGCAGCCCGAGCCTTGGCAAGCACACATCCTTCGAGAGCAGGCGGTGGGTGCCTATGAGAATGTCTATCTCGCCCCTGGCCGCAGCCTCCACCACCCTGGTCTGCTCCTTCCTGTTCACAAAGCGGGAAAGCAGGCCTATGCGCAGGGGAAAGCCCTTCATGCGGGACTTGAAGGTCTGGTAGTGCTGCTCGGCCAGCACGGTGGTGGGACAGAGCAGAGCCACCTGCCTGGAATTGGAGGCTGCCAGAAAGGCCGCCCGCATGGCCACCTCGGTCTTGCCAAAGCCCACGTCGCCGCAGATGAGACGGTCCATGGGCACATCCCTCGCCATGTCCTGCAGCACCTCGGCAATGGCCCTGGCCTGATCGGGCGTTTCCTCGTAGCCGAAGGAAGCCCGGAACTCTTCGTAGAATTCGTCCGGCGGATCGTAGTGGAAGCCCTTGGCCACCTTGCGGTAGGCGTACATTTCGATGAGGTCTGCGGCTATCTTTTCCACGGCCTTGCGGGCCTTTTCCCTGGTGGTGCCCCAGGTGACGGAGCCAAGCCTGTTGAGCCTGGGCTCCGAGCCGTCTGCACTGCGAAAGCGCTGCACGACTTCCAGGCGATCCACTGGCACATAGAGCCTGTCGTCGCCCTGATAGTCGAGCTCGAGAAAGTCATGGGCTATGCCGCCGCGCTCAATGCTCTTGAGGCCACGGAATCGGCCGATGCCGTAGTCGCGGTGTACAAGCAGTTCGCCCTCCTTCAGATCATCGAAGGAGTCCATGCCCTGAAAGACGCGGGTCATGCCACGACTGCTCTTCTCGGCCTTGGGTAGAAAGACGTTCTGCCCCAGGATGCAGGTGCCTTCCCAGGAAAGTTCTGCTCCGCCCTGCAGCGGGGAAATGAGGGCAAAAAGCCCCTTCTGGCCCGGAGCATAGCGCTCCATGGCCTTGAGCCCCTCCTGCTCGGCCAGTTTCAGGAATCGCTGGCGCTGGCGCACAGAGGAAAAGCCGAGCAGGATCTGCAGCCCGTTCTTGAGCCACTGGCGCAGGAGGGTGCTCACATGCTGCCAGGGCCGATCCATGGCGCCGGGATCCGTGAACAGTTCCTGGAAGGATCGTATGCTGCGCTCGGGCAGCACCGTGCCTGCGGGCTCGACGCCCACCACCAGGGGATCGGCAAAGATCACCCTGAAGGCCGCATGTTCCTCGGTCTTCTGCCAGGGCACAACGCCCTGGGTACGCAGGGTCAGGGAGACGGACTGCAGGACCTGGGCCCTCGTGCCTTGCAGGCGCTGGCTCAAATCCTCTCGGGTTTCGGCCAGAGCTGTTTCCGTGGCATCGGTACCCTCGCACAGAAAGATCGTGTCCTTGGGCAACCAGTCCTCGAGCAGGGAGGTGTCTGCAAGAACGCTGCCGGGAAGAAGGGTGCGCCCGCCCTGCCCCAGGGCCTTGCGGCAGTCATAGGCCACATCCTGCTGCACCATGCCTGTGGCCACAAGATGGTCCAGGCGTTCGTCCATGGCCCTGCGGGAGCTCTTGTCCTGAAGAAAGGGACTGGCAGGCACGATGGTGACGGAGTCCAGTGTTTGCAGGGATCGCTGGGTCTCGGCATCGAAGAGGCGGATTTCCTCCAGAGTATCATCAAAGAATTCCAAGCGGATGGGATGGTTGTAGCCGGGGGCGAAAAGGTCGACAATATCGCCGCGCCGAGCCATTTCGCCGGATCGCGTGACCATAGGCTGGCGAACAAAGCCCCAGTCCGCCATCTGCCCTATGAAATCCTCCTGGGGACAGATCCTGCCCCGTTCAAGCTCCAGGCTGCGATTGTCAAAGAAGGATGTGCCGGGATAGCGCAGAAGCAGGCTTTCCACACTGGCCACCACAATGGCAGGCCGGCCCTGGCTCAGGCTGTAGAGCGCTGCCAGGCGCCTTGGCCAGTCCATCTGCTCCTCGCGGACCAGCAGCCCCTGGGGCAGGCCGATGACCTGCTGATGCCACATGGGGCTTGTGCTCACGCGCTCGTCGCAGGACAAATCCGGGCAAAAGAGCCTGGCATAAGCGGCAAGCTGGGCATAGGCGGCCCTGTCCGTGGCCACAAGGACGGCACTGCGGCCCTCCTGCACAGCCAGGGCGGCCAGGCGGGCCAGCGTGGCCCGGCCGGAGCGGGCAATGTGAAGAACAGTCTTTTTTTGTCTGAGAAGCTCTGTAGCCTGCTGCATCATCCTCTCACCTGTCAGTGGCATCATGGGCGTCAGGGGACGTCTCTTCCTCGCGCACGCTCCCTGTGCAAAAAAAAGCCGGTTGCCCGGCCCCTGTCCCCTCAAAGCAGGTCGAGCCCTGCCGGGAAACCAGTACAAGCGACGCGACTATCCGTTGCAGCTGCCGCTGCAGCAGGAACAGCCAGCGAAGGCCGAAGGATCCATGAGCGGACGCTCGGCGCGAATGATCACGTCCTCGCCGTTCACGTCAATGGCAATGGCGCCCACACGCTGCTGCAGCTGCCTGTCAATGCAGTAGGTGACAGCATCCACCACTTCCGTGACATCGCTCGCATCCACTTCGTCCACGGTCATGTTGAGCACCGGGCCACCGCAGGTGCCCGGAGCGACATAGAGCCTGAGGGTCCGTGCCAAACCCGGATTTTCGGCAAAAAAAGACGTGACAGCCTGTCTGGCTGCATCAGTGAGTGTCACCATGAAGACGATCCTTGAAAATCGATCGATGAAAATCGATCCATGAAAGATGTTCTCTTGAGACTAGTCCCGGGCACAACCACACTTTCGTGCGTCGGGCCCGGGCAATCCGTTCTGCCAAAGGCATCGAAAAAGACATTCAGTTCCCGTTTCCCCACAAGGAAGGGGCTGCATGCACAGCGCCCGGGAACACATACACGCACTCCGCGGGTCTTTGAGCCTCTCTGCTGCCCCGGAGACTGCCACCAGGGGTCAGGCCCCTGATAGCAGTCTCTCTCGAAAACCTGTGTTGCGAACGAACGGTTAGTGACATCCACCGCCACTGCCGCAGCTGCCGCAGGTACCGCCGCTGGTGGCGCAGCAGCTGCCGCTGCTGTTGGGATCGGTGAGCGGATGCTCGGAACTGAGCATGAAGCCCATGTAGCTCAGATCGAGGCTCAGCTCGCCGGTCTGTGCAGCCAGGGTCTTGGCCATGCAGAAAGTGATATCCTCAATGGTTTCAGTCATATCCTGTTCGTTCGGCTCATCCAGAGCCATTGCCAGCCTGGGGCTTCAGCCACCGGCCGCAAAGTAGATGCGGACTGTCTTGTTCATTTCGGGATGGCTCTCAAAGAAGGCATCGAGCTCCTTCTTGGCGATTTCGCTGACGGTAATCATGAAACACTCCTGCTTGGGTGATTTTATTGCTAAGGAAGATGCGGGTCGTGCGCTCCGCAGCACTACTACGGGAGCGAAAAGAACACAGCCTTCCTCTTGTGCCTGTTGTACTGTGGTCTGCCAATGTGCCCTGACCGGCTCCATTAAGAAGAAACAGGGCAGGCCATGGAACAGTCCCTGCTAATGGCAGCCCGAGCAGCTGCCGCTGCAGGAGCTGCAGCCGCCGCTGTTGGGCAGGGGAACGAGGGGCGTGCAGGTAAAGCCCGTGCTACCGGCATCAATGGTGACTTCGCGCACCATTTCCTTCAGCTCCCTGGCCATGCAGAAACAGAATCCGTCCTTTTCCTCAATCTCGTCGTATTCCTCGTGGGCTTCGTCCAGGGCAATGATGAGCATGGGGCCCTTGCAGCCGCCGGGAATGGCATAGACGCGGATGGGACGCTTTTCCAGCGTCCTGAAGTAGTCGGTCAGAAGATTCTTGGCCGATTCGGTCAGTATAATCATAGGGTTGGAGTCCTGAAAAAAGTGGCACTGCAAACAGTGCCACAGGGATTTGATGGATTGGAGGCTGCACGACAAGAGTGCAGGGCAAGGGGCCTTATGCCCCAAAAATGCCATGAGACGCAAGCCTTCGTGCAGGTGTCTGAAAAATAGGGGCAATTTCCCGACTTTTGAAGCTCCCCCATTGTACAACGGGGGATTCTCACCTGCACAAGAGAGGGCTTTCTGCCAAACCTTTCGACCAGCAGCTGTCATCATCTCAACAGGTAGGAGAATACCAAATCTCGCGGAAAACCCTGTCCTTTTGGGGGCAGAATCTTCCGTTTCATTTATGCTCTCTCCCGAGTTCGCGGCAGACCCCTTCTCCGTTTCCGGAAGTTCCGGCCTCGTGCGTCTCGGCACATCTGGTGCTGGCCTCGATCGTACAGAGTTGATGTGTCGGCACAGACCGCTGCCGCTGAGCAGCGCTTCCACAGCCGGCCACTTGTCCAGCAAGAGACCTCGGTCGTGCCCGTTTGAGGTGAGAGAGCAGGCCAGACAGGCCGACATGATATCTCGCTGAACGAGCGTATCCATATGCCCCATCGATGCCACCGTTGTTTCAGGGGCTTTTGGGCAGAGGTCTCTGCTGGAGGATCGTCTTGCGACATCTTCCGGGCACGGGCATTGAGCTCAATCACTATGCAGCCGGCACTTGCAGCCGTTTGGGGATGTCGGACGCACGAACGCTGCCTGGAGAGTCGCGAAGATCTTAGTAGACAAGGAAAGCCTTACGAAAATCGTCAGAGAGCAGTTCCTTTGCAGCAGCCTCTCTGAGCTTGCTTCCAGCTTCTCGTACAGGCGACAAGTCCAATTTCACAAGTTCTCCTCCATCTCTGGAGATGCTACTCAAACTTGGCCTTGGAAATCAAGTCCTCAGGCCGCAGCTGAAGGTACAACAACAAAATTGAGGGCTCTCCACACCTGTTTGGACTAAAAAAGCATGAGGCTGCAAAAAAATCCAGAGAGAGGCTGGTGCGGTCTCTTCTGTCCGCGAGCCCTGCCCTGTTTCGGTCACAGAGTGCGCGCACAAGCACGTGACTCCCAGGCAGATGCCCAGAAATGGCTTGACTGCGTCCTCCCTGTGAGCGGATATGAAAATGGCATCAGCTCATCAGCCATGGGAGCCGAAACAGACAGCAGGGCGCCTGTGCTTACCCTACTCTTACGAATGGGGTATACGCAGGCGAGTTAGGCTCGGTCAAACAAGTCTGTCCCTTTTTTGTCCGAGAAAAGGCGGCAAACGTCTCTAGGCAAAAACAGGCAAATCGGATAAACTGACCTTTTCCGTTGGCTTGCGCAGGCTTGTCACTGTGCGCAGTGCACAGCCTGCCCGAAGCCATGTTTCTCCCCTGTGCCGGCCCTTGAGCGCCTTTGTGCCACCTGCCGTCCGCTGCGGGGCTGCCATTCCTTAATGAAATGGAGGGACTATGGCCCACAAATGTATACTTTCCCAGGTGGAAATTGCCCGCATTCTCGAGCGTCTGGCCTATGAAATTATTGAAAAGCACGGTGACTGCAAGGATATCGTTCTTGTGGGCATCGAACGCCGCGGCGCGGATCTTGCCCGGCGCATACAGAAGATTCTTCAGGACAAGACGCAGCACCCCATCACCCTGAGCACCCTGGACATCAATCTCTACCGGGATGACTGGACCACCATGGAGAGCACGCCCCATGTGGGCACCTCCCGCATGGTCGCTCCGGTGACAGGCGCCTCCATCCTGCTCATCGATGACGTGCTCTACACAGGCCGCACCATACGCTCCGCTCTTGAAGCCATCATGGACTACGGCCGGCCAAGCCGGGTGGAACTGCTTGTCCTCATTGATAGGGGGCGCAGGGAACTACCCATTCAGGCAGACTATGTGGGCCGCAGCATTCCCACCACAGCCAGGGAGCATGTGGACGTACTCCTGAGCGAGCGCGACGGCACGGACGAAGTGCACATCGTACACGAGTAGCGCAAGAGCCCGGCTGTTCCTGAATCAAGAAGTAGGCCTGCATCCCGCGGAACATCCCTTGTGCGGAATCCCGCGGTGCAGGCCTTTTTTGCATGCTCTTGTCCGTCCCTTGCAGAAATTCGTTTTGGCTACTGCGGAAGTTCCCTGCCGGCCAGACGCCGCTTGCGGACAAAGCGCAAAACGCAGAGCACGGGCAGGAGGATGGCTATGGCTATGTTGGCAAGGCCTACCCTGGCCGCATTGACCGTGCCGTCAAAGGACATGATGGCCACCCTGCCCCATTCGGTGTGGTACAGGGCCCAGCCAAGGCCGAAGTTGGCAAGCACCACGCACAGGCCGGCAATGCTCCAGTAGGCCGGAATGTGCTCGCCCAGAAACCAGGAGTGCCGGTAGAAACGGAACTGGGCCACCAGCAGCGGTATGAGCACAATGCCCGCCATGATGGCCACCTGCCAGCTGAAGCCCTTGAGCAGGGCGCCTATGATTCCGGCCACAAGGAAGAGAACCGAAAGCCTGAAGGCATGCTTCTGGCGCTGTCCGAGGCCGTAGGACACAAAGAGCAGCAGACAGCCGGAAATGGCGCAGACAAGGTGGCCGGCCGGAATGAGGGTTTCAGGCAGGAAGCGGGCCACCCAGGCAATGTCCGAGGCCCTGCTTGGCAAGGTGGAGGAGCACAGCAGGAGGATGCCGGCAAGGAAGGTGAGGTAGGAGGTGATGATGGGCGAGAGCACGGAGAGCCAGCGGCCCGCGTCGTGAATGAAGTTGCGACGCTGGCGCAGCTCGTAGACGGCCAGCATCATGGCGGCCACAAGCAGGGGGAAGATGTAGTAGACCAGGCGGAAGATGAGGACCGCGGCAAAGACCATCTGCTCGTGGGGCGTGTGCGTCATGTGAATGATGATGAGCTCGAACACACCCACGCCGCCGGGAATATGGGTCAGCACCACGGCGACCATGGCCATGAGGTAGCCTGGCAGAAACTGCACGAAGGAGACGTCCACGGCCGAAGGCAGCAGGATCCACATGCAGGCTGCCGCACAGACAAGGTCCACCCAGGAGAGGACAATCTGGGCCACGGCAATCTTGGGACCCGGGAAGACAAAGACCTTGCCGAAGATCTGCACGGGCCTGCGGATGCGGAAGCATAGCCCCAGATAGACAAGAGTCATGCCCAGCAGGATGTAGCCTAGCAGACGCACATCGTGGAAGGGCATGTGCGCCAGGAGTTCTTCGGGCAGCGGCGGCGGCGCCACGATGAACACAAGGCCGCACAGGCCAAGGGCTCCGATCCAGAAGGCCACGGCCAGGATAAGGATAAGGTGAAGCACATCGTGCAGGGAAAAGCCCCAGACCGAGTAGAAGCGGAAGCGCACGCTCGTGCCGCCGAGCAGGGCACCAAAGTTGAAGCTGACGGCCTGTCCCACGATGGAGACAAGGCTCACCCTGGAGATGGGCAGGGTCTTGTGGATGGCCTTCAGAGCCAGCCAGTCATAGCCCACCAGAATGATGTAGTTGATGATGGTCAGTACAAGGGAGGCGATAATCCGGCCCGAGGGAATCTGATCGATGCTGGCCCGTATTTCGGCAATGGAATAGCTGCTCAGCTTGTTGTAGAGCAGGTAGACGGCAAGAGAAAAAATGCCTGCAATAAGGATTGGCCCAAGATAACGCATGTATTTTTTCATAGTGCTGCCTTTGGATCCTGCCTGTGACTTCAGTCTCTGCCATGAAAAGAGGCATGAACAACTGCGCCTCTCTGCCTCGCCTGCTTCGCCAATGCGAACGAAGCCTGTGGAAAAGAGATCGTTTCGGGCCGGCTGGCCATCCGCTCCTCTCTTGCGGGTGGTGGCGCATCAGACCTCGTCCTGCAAAAAGAAAGAGTCTTTTCAGTCAGATGGAAAGAATATTCGGGCCCTTGGCCCGGTCTTTCTTCTTATCCCAATTAAACGTTCCCTGCAACCGCTCCACACGGACGTGTGGACCGGAACGTGTGGCCTGGAACGCTGGCCGCAGGGCCACATGCGTCCGCAGACACTCAGGCAGAAGGTCAGGTCTGGAGCAAAACGGCATGGAAGCGGCCCCAGAACGGTCTTTCCATGCCAGGTCCTGATACGAGGCCTGTTGCTGGCCTGTTTCCATCTTGACCTTGGGCAGAACAGGGGGTACATTTGCCGGACGTATTGAACCGGGACTCCGTTGCTTTGAGCAGCGGACATTTTTTTTATTCTAAGGATTCCCTGTTCACGGTCTGACAGGCTTTCAGACTGCCCTGTCTGCCGGGCCTTCTGGCCCTCTTCGGGGCCGAAGTTCCATTTCCAGCCAACAACAACGTTCCCCGATGCATGCGGCAAGCGCCCGCTGAACGGACAAGCCATCACGATCATCAGGGGAATGTGCACATTGCTCTTGCAAGACGCCCTCTTTCTGCTGTCAGCACGCTCCCTCTCTGCAGGAGAGCAGGGGCGGCACACTTCGTCCCTGAAGGAAAGGTTCCGGCATACGCCCTGCCTCTTTCGCCGTGACAGCCTGAAGATGTGCGCAGATTTTGTTTTTTTTCGGAGGTTTTTGTATGGCGATGCCCATTTCAGCTCAAGGCTACAGAAAGCTTGAAAAAGAGCTGGCCCAGCTTAAGGAAGATCGTCCTGCCATTATCCAGGCTATCAAGGAAGCCCGCGAACAGGGAGACCTGCGCGAAAATGCCGGCTACGATGCAGCCCGCGAGCGTCAGGGCATGAACGAAGCCCGCATCAACTATCTTGAGAACCGTCTCGCCCAGAGCACCATTGTGGATCTCGACAAACTGAGCGGCAGCAAGGTCGTCTTCGGCTGTACTGTAACCGTGGTTGACGTGGATACCGATGAAGAACGCGTCTTTTCCATTCTCGGACCGGATGAAGCCGACCATGCCAGGGGCTCCATTTCCTTCCAGTCCCCGGTGGGCAAGGCCCTGCTCGGCCACGAAGTGGGCGACGAAGTGACCATTGTCATCCCCCGTGGCAATGTCGTCTACGAAATCACTAAGATTGAATTCCGCGGCTCTTCCATTGTGGAAGGCTAGACAGGGCCGCCAGGAACAAATCGCAAACGATGTCCGGCAGGGGGACTTCCCCCTGCCAGCGACAAGTCCCGGGCCCTGGCGCACCAGAGACAGGGCCTGCACCTCCCGGGAACGCAGACCATCCCCGGCAGACGGGATCGATTTCTGAGCGCAGGAGATCTTCTTCACCAGAGTTGTACAGAGCCGTTCAGGCAGTTTCACCACACAAGTAACGGACACAGAAACACTGCACCTTCCTGCCGCCCAGGGCAGGACAGAGCCCTCTCACCCCGGGGGCTAGGAGACGCATCATGCCCTGTTCTCTTTTCCTGCCCCGCCTCATGTATCTGCTGTCCGCCCTGGCCTGGTGCCTGCTCCTGTGGCCCAACCCCACCACGGTCTTCCTTGCGGGCTGCCTTGCCTGCCTCTCCATGCCCCTCTACCGGTTTCTGCGCCGGTATTCCCGCCGCCTCAGACGCAAGGCTGAGCGCACTACGGAGCTCTACCTGCGCACGCATCCAGGCAAGGCACAGCTCTTCCTTCATACCCGCCTTCTTGCCCTGCGCAAGGCTCTGCTGCACAGCGTGCCGGTTCTCGGATCCTTCCTTGTCATCTTCACCTCCATCACTGTCCCTATTGCCCTCTTCATGGTTCTGGTCGCGCCGCAGATAAGCACCGGCTATGCCCGCCTGCGGGAGCTGTGGATGCACAACTTCCAGCTGCCGCCGGAATGGACCGCCTATCTCGACAGTCTTGTCGACCGCTTCGAGAAGGCGCCCCTGCTTGCCAGGCTCACAGAGGAAGCCAAGACCTTTCTGGACACACTGTCCGAATATCTGACCAACTTCTCCACGGATACCGTGGTCACGCTCATGAACAACGGCTTCAACGTTCTGGGCGGCACCATGTCCGTGGTCTGGAACTTCTTCCTCTTTCTGACCCTCTCCCTCATCTTTACCATCTACGCCGCCAGGATCTATGTCCTCACCGCACGCATCTTCCACATCAAGCCCATCATCCTGCACCGCTTCATCGTGGCCATACGCCAGGCCCTGCGGGCCATACTGCTCGGCGTGATCTTCGTGGCCCTCATCCAGGGCTTTCTGAGTGCCATAGGTTTTGCCCTGGTGGGTTACAGCCAGTTTGCCTTCTGGGGCCTGCTCGCGGCCCTGGTGGCACCCATTCCCGTGCTGGGAACAGCCCTCATCTGGGTGCCCTTGAGCTTGCAGCTGTGGTTCAGCGGCAATACAATGCCTGCCATGGGCCTCATAGCCTGGGGTGTCTTTGTCGTTTCCACGGCAGACAGCATCCTGAGGCCCCTGTTCCTGCAGACAGGCATCAAGGCAAACTATCTTGTCCTTATCCTGGCCATCCTCTGCGGCATCTCCGCCTTCGGTCCCATAGGCATCATTCTCGGACCCGTGCTCCTGGCCTTTTCCATCCAGGCCATGGAAGAAGGCCACCTGGCCTATCCGCGTGCGCTGCATGCCCTTGCCGTGTCCGCACCATCCGGCCAGAAGGCCGGCGCAGACGACCACGCCCGGCGTTCCTAACCATCGGAGACCTGCCCTTGCCCATGTCCCTTTTTCCTGCTGCACCCCGGCTGCGTCCCGGGGGTGACCAAAACCCTTCCGCAGACCATGAATGCCCGCGCCTGGGCCTGCGTCTGCTTTTTCTGGCTGTCTTCCTCTTCCTCGTTCTCGGAAGTCAGGCGGCCTGGGCAGGCATTCCGGTCAGGGCCGCCATCATGATGAACATGACCACAGGCCGCATCCTCTACCAGAAGAATGCGGACAAGGCCATTCCGCCGGCCTCCCTGACCAAGCTCATGACATCCTTCCTGGTGCACGATGCCATCGCCGCAGGCAGACTCTCCATGGGCACCAAGGTGCGCATCCCCAGGGAAGCAGCCCGCGTGGGCGGCTCCAGCATGCACCTGCGCACGGGGGAGCGCGTCACCGTGGCCAAACTTCTGCAGGGTACCCTCATCTCTTCGGGAAATGACGCGGCCACGGCCCTGGCCCTCAAGGTGAGCGGCAGGCAGAAGAACTTTGTGGATGCCATGAACACCAAGGCGGCACGCCTCGGCATGAAGCACACCCGCTTCAAAAATCCCACAGGCCTTCCGGCTGCAGGCCAGGTGACCACTGCCAGGGACATGATGCGCCTGAGCCTGGCCTATCTGGCCCGCTACCCAAGGGCTGCCAAAATCAGTGGCCTCAAGACCTACTACCACAGGGGGCGGGGCCACAACACGACCAATCCCTTTCTGGGCACACGCGGCGTGAACGGACTCAAGACAGGCTTCACCTTGAGTTCGGGCTACAACATCATCCTGACCACGCAGCGCGGGCCAAACAGGCTGCTTATCGTGCTGCTTGGCGCGAGCAGCAAGTACCGGCGCTCCGTTGCCGCCTCTGCCCTCCTGAACGCGGGCCTGCGCTACCCCAACTCGGCCAGCCATGTGCGCAAGCTCATAGACGGATCCTCCAAGCGTCAGCTCTCCTCTAGGCAGAAGGTCTACAAGAAGAAGTACGTGGCCAAGAAGAAAAAGCGGACCGCACGCAAAAGCTCCGCCCGCTGAACGCAAGGCCAAAAGTCCCGGCCCATCCCGGCCGTATCAGAGAGAACGCTCCTTATGCCCGTCTCCCCCTGAGGATCGCAAAAAGCGGCCTCACTTGACCAAAAGACGTGCAAAAGGCTATGTTGCCCGTATCTCGCAAGGCAGTTGTCCGCGCAGAGAAGGCCAAATCCCTGACACACGGGCCGCTTCTTCAGCACACTCTCAGCGTGCAGGGGCAGCCGGTGCATGAGGATTTTTCCGGAAACGACACTATCTTCAGCCCACTTTTTTGCCTGCAACTTTGTGAACAGCAAAGTGGAATATACTATCTCAAGGAGCAGCAGCGATGGGAATTGGAATGCAGGAAATGCTCATTATCCTCCTCGTGGTACTGATTCTTTTCGGTGCCAAGAAACTTCCTGAAATCGGCGGCGGTCTCGGTCGCGCCATACGCAATTTCAAGAAGGCCACCAGCGAGCCGGACGAAATCGACATTACCCCCAAGGCCGAAGCCAAGAAGCCCGAAGAAACGGAACAGACCACCCAGACACGCTCCTGATCTTCCCAAGCCTTCGTCCATGCTGCGACAGCTGAAGGTCCCCCTTAGCCGGAGCACGACAGGGCAGACTCCCGCCGTCCTCAGGGGACAGCAGACCCAAAGACAGTGCAACTGTCTTTCCATCTTGTCATTTTCCCGCCCTTTGCGGTTTTTTCGAACTATATGGGAGCGTACTGCATGGCAGAACAATTGAACGAGTTCAAGACCGAACAAATTTCCGTCTTCCTGGAAAACAGGGCCGGACGCCTGTCCGAAGTGACCCGTGCCCTGTCCGAAGCAGGCCTGAACATCCGCGCCCTTTCCCTGGCGGACACCTCCGACTTCGGCATTCTGCGCATGATCATCTGCGATGCCAAGAAAGCCCAGGCACTGCTCAAGGAAAAGGGCTTCACCCTGGGCATCACCTATGTCGTTGCCGTCAACGTGGACGACAGGCCCGGCGGTCTGGATGAAATCCTGCAGCTCATGTCCGGCCAGAACATCAACGTGGAATACATGTATGCCTTTGTGACCCGCGTTGCGCACTCGGCCACCATGATTTTCCGCTTTGACAAGGTTGACGAAGCCATCGCGCTGCTGCGCGAGAACAATATCGAGATTCTTTCCGCAGACAAGGTCTGCGCCTAGCTTCTTCAGCCACGCTCTGGCACAGTTTTCTTCAAGGACGCCTTTCCTGCCCCTGGCAGGGAAGGCGTCCTTGTCTTTGCTCTAGGCTCCAGGATCCCGGATTCCACCGGGCAGACGGCCCGACAAAGGGGAACCACACTCCGTTTCATGACGGATTTTCAAAAAGTTCTTCACTGCAAGTCAATGAAATAATTTATTCTTTACTAGAATACTCGGGAAGGATAAAAAATTTCCCCTCTCCCCCTCTTCTCAATTCACAGGTCTGCCTTATCTTGTATCCCGATGCAGGAACACCACTTGTACAAAGCCGGGCAGACAGAACATGACCCATGGCAGCGTTCCGGCAGAACATTACGTAATCAAGCGTATGGAGGAATATCCGCTATGAAACTGCAGCCGTTGAATGACCGTCTCCTGGTCAAGCGCCTTGAATCCGAAGAAAAGACCGCTGGTGGTCTCTACATCCCCGACACCGCGAAGGAAAAGCCCAGCAAGGGCCAGGTCGTGGCTGTGGGGCCCGGCAAGGTAGACGACAACGGAAACCGCGTTGCCCTTACCGTGAAGAAAGGCGATATGGTCCTCTTCAACAAGTACGCCGGCACAGAAGTGAAGCTTGACGGTACTGATCACCTGGTCCTCCGTGAAGACGACGTTCTTGCCATTATCGAAGACTAATAAATACGTGTAGATATATCTCTCAGGAGGAATATGTATCATGGCCGCTAAAGAAATTATCTATGATGTGAAAGCTCGTGAGCGCCTGGCCAACGGCGTTGACAAACTGGCCAATGCCGTGAAGGTGACCCTTGGACCCAAGGGCCGCAACGTTGCCATCGAAAAGAGCTTCGGCGCTCCCGTCATCACCAAGGACGGCGTGACCGTTGCCAAGGAAATCGAGCTTGACGACAAGTTCGAGAACATGGGCGCCCAGCTGGTGAAGGAAGTTGCTTCCAAGACCTCCGACGCCGCCGGTGACGGTACCACCACTGCCACCATCCTGGCTCAGGCCATGTACCATGAAGGCGTGAAGCTTGTGGCTGCCGGCCGCAACCCCATCGCCATCAAGCGCGGCATGGACAAGGCTGTGGAAGCCCTGATCGCCGAGCTGGCCAACTTGGCCAAGCCCACCCGCGACCAGAAGGAAATTGCCCAAGTCGGCACCATTTCCGCCAATGCCGATGCCAACATCGGCACCATCATTGCCGAAGCCATGTCCAAGGTGGGCAAGGAAGGCGTGATCACCGTTGAAGAAGCCAAGGGCCTCGAGACCACCATGGATGTGGTGGAAGGCATGCGCTTCGACCGCGGCTACCTGTCCCCCTACTTCGCCACAGACCCCGAAAAGATGGTCTGCGAAATGGAGAATCCCTTCATTCTGTGCACAGACAAGAAGATCTCCAACATGAAGGACATGCTCCCCATCCTCGAGCAGGTTGCCAAGGTCAACAAGCCTCTGCTCATCATTGCCGAAGATGTGGAAGGCGAAGCTCTTGCCACCCTGGTGGTGAACAAGCTGCGTGGTGCCCTGCAGGTCGTGGCCGTGAAGGCTCCCGGCTTTGGTGACCGCCGCAAGGCCATGCTCCAGGATATCGCCATTCTCACCGGCGGCCAGGTCGCTTCCGACGACACCGGCACCAAGATTGAGAACCTGACCCTGAACGACCTTGGCCAGGCCAAGCGCATCAAGGTGGAAAAGGAAAACACCACCATTGTTGACGGCAACGGCAACAAGGACGACATCAAGGGCCGCGTGAAGCAGATTCGCGCCCAGATTGAAGAATCCACCTCCGACTACGACCGCGAGAAGCTCCAGGAACGCCTGGCCAAGCTCGTGGGCGGCGTGGCCGTCATCCGCGTGGGTGCTGCCACCGAAGTGGAAATGAAGGAAAAGAAGGACCGCGTGGAAGACGCCCTGAACGCTACCCGCGCTGCCGTTGAAGAAGGCATCGTCCCTGGTGGCGGCACCGCCTTCATCCGCGTGTCCAAGGTGCTTGCCAACATCAAGCCCGCTGACGACGACGAACAGGCTGGTGTGAACATCATCCGCCGCGCCATCGAAGAACCCATGCGCCAGATTGCCCACAACGCCGGCTTTGAAGGCAGCGTGGTGGTCGAAAAGGTGCGCAACGGCAAGGACGGCTTCGGCTTCAACGCCGCTACCGGCGAATACGAAGACCTCATCAAGGCCGGCGTCATCGATC
>CALVHF010000033.1 GCA_944327295.1 uncultured Desulfovibrio sp.
GCCGAAAGGTTCTGCAGAAAGCCATTTTCTTGTTCTGGGAGAGAATCCCCCGTTGTGAAACGGGGGAGCTTCAACGCTCGCTCTCGGGGCTGCCCATCAGAAAGCGAGGCATGGCACGAAGAAAGCCATCGCCCAGGTCTTTTGCAGGAACCTGTGCACTGCCTTGCGCAAAAGCGGCCAAGGCTTCGGCCAAGCCCCTCCAGAGCCCCCGTCCAGCCCACACCTGTGCAGATCGAACCTGCCACAGCCCCTGCCAGAAAGAGCCGTCTGTCCATGTGTCAGTCCGCTCGTCTGTTCATGGAATGCCGCCCCTAGGCCTTCAGTTCCCTGCGCATCTCGGCCAGGATGCCCGGAATGTTCACCTGCATGGGACATTTGGGCAGGCACTGACCGCAGCCGTCACAGGCATCGGCATTTACACCGCGCGGATAGGGCATGTTGTAGTAGCCCTGGGCAGCCTTCTTGTTGCCCGTCACCTTGTAGGTGTACCACACATCTGGCCGATGAGGCTGCCAATGGCCACAAGCTTGGGGCAGGGCGCACAGTTGTTGCAGCCCGTGCAGGCGGTCACGCCCTCGAAATCGCGGTAGCGCCGGGCTGCCTTGCCAAGAACCATCCTGTCTTCCCATGTGAGCATGCCCACATGGGAGCGGCGGGCATAGGAAATGTTTTCCTTCACCTGGTCGATGTTGCTCATGCCGCTGATGACCACGCCAGGCTCCGGCATGGACCAAAGGTAGTCAAAGGCCCATTCTATGGGGGTGCGCCTGGTGCTTACGGCATCAAAGACGTCCTGCACCTTTTTAGGCGGGCGGACCACAAAGCCTGCCTTCAGAGGTTCCATGCAGTTAACGGCAAGCCCCCGCTCGTAGGCGAGCTTCATGCCGAGGTAGCCTGCCTCGTACTCCGTATCCAGGTAGTTTTCCATGAGCTGGCAGAAGTCCCAGGACGGATAGGCATCAAGCACATGCTTGAAAAAGGCCAGATTGTCGTGGAAGGAGAAGCCGATGTGGCGGATGCTCCCTTCCGCAAGACAGTGATCCACCTTCTCCAGCACCTTGTAGGGAAGCACGGATCCGTTCTAGGTCCTGTGGGTCACATGGTGCAAAAGATAGAAATCGATGACGTCCGTGTTCAGCTGCTTCCGGGACTCGTCAAACATGCGCTGAAAGTCCCCTTCATTGCGCATGCCGCCCAGATTGAGCTTGGTGGCAAGATAGACCCTGTCCCTGTAGCCGTTGCGCAGGGCCTTGCCTACGGCTGCCTCGCTCTGGCCGCCCAGGTAGCCTCGAGCCGTATCCACATAGTTGATGCCGTTGTCTATGCCGTAGCGCAGCATGTCCACGGTCTGCTGCACATCCACGGTCTTGCCGTCGGCAAGCCGTGGCAGGCGCAGCATGCCAAACCCTAGGGCCGAGACCATGATGCCCGTGCGCCCCATGCGCCTGTAGGGCATCTCGGGATGATAGTTGCGCACCGTGCGGCTTGAGAGCTCGGATTCGTCTGCCCGGGCTGCACTGGTCAGAACCGTGTCTGCCTGAGCGGCCTTTGTGCCGGCAAAAGCTGTGGCTGTCCCTGTGAGAACGGCTGTCTGCAGAAAATGGCGTCTGTTCATGATGCACTCCCTGGAAGCTCCGGCACGGGACGGGCTGGAAAAGTGTCATGAAAAACGCCCTGCCCCTGGTGCCGGACTCCATGGCTGCACCCTACAGGGCCACTCTTGCACAGGTGTTGCACAACTCTTTCAGAGTCCGTCGAAATGCATCACAAAGCAGGGCAGAAAGCCGCTCTTTCGCCTACCAGCTCACGGGAATGCGCACCCGCTGTCCGGCCTTGCTGGCAAAGAGCACATAGCCGTGCTCCTGACCAAACTCGAAGAGACCCCGGGTGAGCTCCACATCCCGCTGGCAGTAGGCCCGTATCTTGTCGATCTCGCCCTTCTTCCACCAGGCGAGGGCCTGGATGCCGTTGCTGCTCTTGGTACCCCCCAGGGTGGCCATGCCCACATTGTCCAGGGAGACGCGGTAGTGCAGATATCTGTAGATTTCGGCCAGGATATCAAGGCCCCTCAATGTATGCAGATCAAAGTCCGCAAAGGGCTGCAGCACCTTGTAGTCGAAGCGGAAGCTGTTGTAACCCACCACAAGGCCTGCCGTGCGCAGCAGGGCAAAGAAGGCGCCCAGTTCCTCCTGGGCAAAGGATCGGTAGGCCGTACCGTCCCAGCACACCACCACGCTCACTCCCATGCGCTCCGCATGCTGCCAGCCGCCAACCTCGGCCGCAGAGCGCCTGGTCTCCACGTCAAAGAAGAGGACAGGCCCACCATAATCCTGGCGCACTCCGGGCTTTTTCGGCTGCACAGGGACTGGCGGAACTGCCGTCCGGACTGTGGTCCCTGTGCCAGGCTCCGTGCCCTTTTTCGCGGACATGGGGCCAGGCGTCGCAGCAGACGCAGGAGCTGCCGTCCGGGCAGCGCGTTTTTGGTCCCTGCCCGCAGCGGCCTTCCTGGCACTGCCCTGTCTGTCCGTTGAGCCTGCCCTGTCTGCGGCAGGCAGAAAATCCAGCAGACTGCCGGGCCTGCGCACAAGTGTCCGTGCCTGCACGGCAGCAAAAGAGGCTCTGTTCGCTGTGGCCGGATCCGTGCGGGAGGGGGCCTGGACTGCGTCTCCAGCCTCGTCCGGCTCGCCCAGCCCTTTTGCCCCGTCTTCTGCCTGTGCTTCAGCCGTCCCGCTCCAGGCCAGGACAATGCTTTTCCCGGAGAAGGGATCCACCAAAATGTCCTGCTCCGCTTCGGCCGTCCCTGCCCCGGAGTCCCGACAAAAGTCCCTGTCGGACTCCTGGCCCGGATGCTTTTTGGCTGCTGCGTCCCTGTCGTCCGCTTCAGCCGCCTCAGCTGCTTCGACCGCTTCGTCAGGGGGCGACACCCGTGCCGAACAGTTCCAGCCTGTCCGCCGGTCCTCTGCTTCATTCCCTGCCTGCGCTCCGGCTCCTTCCCGAAACGCCGAGGCAGCATCCTGAACTGTGCCCGGACAAGCGCCCGGCGTCTTGGCAGCATCAACAGCCCCGGCTGTCCATTCCTCCCCGCAGCCGGCAGCTTGTCCCCCGGCCGCGTCGACCGATGAGGGCACTTCGACGACTTCTTCAAAGGCGAGCCCTTCGTCCCTGTGCGCCAGCAGGCATTCCACAAGGCACAGGGCCCCCCGCTTGTCCAGGGGCCTGTTGCCGGATCCGCACTTGGGCGACTGTATGCAGGAGGGGCAGCCCGTCTCGCAGGGGCACTGCACAAGGGTCTTGTGCACGCTCAAAAGAAGCTCGTCGAGATGCCTGTAGGCACCGGCACACAGCCCGGCACCGCCGGGCAGGCCGTCGTACACAAAGACCGCCGGTCCGCCCACCTGCAGGTGCATGGGGATGGAGATGCCGCCAAAGTCGTTGCGATCCGCCATGACCAGCAGCGGCATGAGCCCTATGGAGACGTGCTCCAGGGCATGGATGGAGCCCATGAAGTGGAAGAACTGCTCCTCGAGCCTGATGCGCGCCTCCTCGGGGATGCACATCCACAGGCCCTCGGTCTCGAAGACCTGGGGCGGCAGCTCCAGGGGCTGTATGTCCAGAAGCCTGCGGCTGCCGTTGTCACGGCGCTCAAAGCCCGTGACCTGTTCCGTGACCTTAAGCCGGCCAAGGCAGACGGGCATGCCGAAGACCGTGCCCTTGCAGGTGGTAGCCAGGATCTCCGTGGACTTGCTTGTGCGCACGCTGGTGTGCCAGTGCACGCGCCTGGGGGCAGCCAGGGCCGTGCGGCTTCCGAGATCGAGCTTTTCTATGACATAGGATCGGCCCCTGTGCAGGTAGACAGCGCCCTCATGAGTTTCCCTGAAGGCCTGATGGGCGTCCACGGAGCCGATGACATGGCCCTCGGGATCCACAATCTGAAAGGACGTGCCGCTGCCGCGCAGGCTCACCTGCCGCTGCGGCCGCTTGCGGGCCGTGAGAAGCAGGTTGCCGTCGGCAGAACGCAGGAGCGTTCCATCGCGCTCCAAACCCTGCACGCAGGCGGCCACGGTCGCACGGCGCAGCCAGGGCTCGCCCGTCTGCAGGGGCGATTCCGCAGCCGCGCACTCAAGATGGCGTGCGAGAATGACGGGATTGTCCGGATTGAGCATGGCGCTCTCAGGCGGCCGTGCAAAGAACTGCTCTGGATTGTGCACAAAGTACTGATCCAGGGCGTCCTCGCCGCCAATGAGTACAACGCAGGACTCCTGGCCCTTGCGGCCCACCCGGCCACCCCGCTGCAGGGTGGCCATGATGCTGCCCGGGTACCCCACAAGGATGCAGACATCCAGGGCGCCTATGTCTATGCCAAGCTCCAGGGCGCTCGTGCTCACCACGGCCAGCAGATCCCCTGTGGCCATGCGCGCCTCTATCTGGCGGCGCTCCTCAGGCAGATAGCCTGCCCTGTAGGCGGAAATGTGCCTGGCAATGGAGCCTGCCTGCTGCGAGGCCCAGAGGCTCACAAGCTCGGTCATGCGCCGGGATCGGCAGTAGACAATGGTGCGCAGCCTGCGGGCCAGGGCGGCCTTGAGGAGGTTGATGGCTAGGGTGGAGGGACTGGTCTCGGGCTCCATGAAGAGCATGTGGCGCCGGCCCCTGGGGGCGCCCGAGCGGGAGACCACGCACGGATCCTCCCCGCTGCCGAGAAGCAGGCGCCCAAGCTGGCCCGGATTGCCCAAGGTGGCCGTGCAGAGCACGTGCGCAGGGTGCGCGTTGTAGCGACGGGCCACACGAGCCAGTCTTTGCAGAATACAGGCCATGTGGGCACCAAAGACGCCGCGGTAGATGTGGGCCTCGTCCAGCACCACAAGGGAGAGGCTGGCCAGAAAGGTGGTCCAGCGCTCGTGGTGGGGCAGGATGCCCAAGTGCAACATCTCGGGGTTGGTGATGAGCACGGCCGGAGGGCTCTTGCGAATTTTGCTGCGCTGGGCTTCGGGCGTATCCCCGTCGTAGAGGGCCACTTTTGGGCGGGCGTGCTCGGGCCAGTGCAGGGTCAGGGCGTCCAGGGATTTTTTCTGATCCTGGGCCAGGGCCTTCAAAGGGAAGAGGTAGAGGGCCGTGGCATCCGGGTCTTCCAGCCTGCGTTCCAGAAAGGGCAGATTGTAGGTCAGGGTCTTGCCGCTGGCCGTGGGCGTGGTCACCACCACATCCCGCCCCTGGCGAATGAGATCAAGGGCCTCGGCCTGATGGCTGTAGAGGCCCGGGATGCGAAGGGCTGCCAGAATGTCCTGCAGGGCTCGCGGCAGAGGACGCCTAGTGGTGGCCAGGTGTGCCGGCTCCTCTTCCAGAATCCTGTGGCCCGTGACCTGGCGTGCGTACTCTTCCCTGTCCAGCAGGGCCTGGACATACTCGACGGCTGTGGCCATGACGCCCTGCCCTCCTTCAAGACAACGACTTCTCTTTGAACCGGGACGTGCAGCAGCGTTTGGGCAACGGGGCTGACCAGCCCAAAGCACCCCTGGCCGCCCGCATCGAAAATCCTTGTCGGCAGGGGGTACCGTCCCGGGGCTGCCCCTGCCATGCAATGCGGCTGAAAAATAGGAGACGTGGAGCAAATTTGCAAGAACCCTGCCGCTCCCGGGCTTTTTTCGTTCCCCTGCAAGACAACCGCTCCTCTCAAAGAGGCGGCAGGACATGGGCAAAGCCCCCTGTTCAGACACAGTCGATCTGCTCCTTTCCCCTGACAGGCACAAGGACCCAAGGGGCGCATCATCAAGGCTGTCACACCGGGACTTTCCCCTTGATCCACGGGCCTCTTTGGCATACATGGATTCAGCCTTCCCCGAAAGGCAGGGTCGCCTTCAAGTGCGTCCCGCATGATGCCCATGCATCAGGCACACGGCACGCGGCATGTCCTGCATCGCGCACTTCATGGGAAACCCCAGGGACAAGCCCCTTCACCGTCTTCTTCTCAAGGAGAAGCATCCCCATGCCCATTCAACTGAGTCTCAAGGACGACTGCCCGGAAATGATTGCCCAGCGCGCCCAGGGCGCACTCAGGGTCATCGACGACTTCTACGACATGTTCAGCGAGGACATTCAGGAAGCGGCCAAGCTCCTGGCCCTGGCCTTTTCTGGAGAGCAGCGCCTCTTTGTGGCGGGCCTCGGCCTCTCTTCCTGCCTGGCCGACATGCTGGCCAGGCGCCTTGTACACGGCAAGGCCCCGGATCGCTCTCCCCTGCCGGTCCAGGCACTGAACTGCCACTCTGTCCTCAGCGAGGAGGATCCGAGCGACACGGACCGCAACCAGGTCTTTGCCCGGCAGATAGAAGCCTTTGGCAGCGATGGCGACATTCTCATCCTGCTCACCCTGGACGGCGCCCATCCGGCCCTGCTCGAGGCGGCCACCGCAGCTCATGAGCAGGGCATGTTCACGGTGGGACTCACGGGCGGCGACGGCGGCGCCCTGGCCCAGAACGACCTGCTCGATCTGGAGTTGCGCGTGCCGAGCATAGAGGAGGCCCTCATTCACGAGGTGCACATGAACCTCATCTGCCTGCTCGACGACCTTATCGACTACTACCTGTCCAGCAAGCCGGAAATCTTGAACGAGATGCTTCAGGCCGGCGTGTCCCGTCTCAAAGACGATCTGAATGCAGACTAAGGGTCTTTTTCGGCCCCCATATACGGAGATACTACCCCATGCCCATGTACGAATACCATTGCCACAAGTGCAATGAACATTTCGAGGAACTGGCTGCGGCCGACGAGACCGTCAGCTGCCCGAAGTGCGGCAGCACGGATACGGAGCGCCTCATGAGCGCCTGCTGCTGCCGGACCGGATCCGCCAGCGCGGACGGTGGCTCTTCCTCCGGCGGCAGCTGCGGCTGCGCCGGCTGTTCCGGTGGTCACTGCGCCACCTGCGGGCACTAGCATGCGCTCCTGCATCATAGCAACACGCGGAAGCCAGCTCGCCCTGTGGCAGGCAAACCACATAAAGGACGCCCTGCTGGCTCTTGAACCGGATCTCCACATCGAGCTCTCCATCATCCATACCCGCGGAGACAAGATCCAGGACGTGCCCCTGGCCCAGGTGGGCGGCAAGGGCCTGTTTGTCAAGGAAATCGAGGAAGCCCTGCTTGAGGGCCGCGCCGATCTGGCCGTGCACAGCATCAAGGACGTGCCCATGGTACTGCCCAAAGGCCTGACCCTGGGCTGCGTGCCCAGGCGCGAGTCCTGCAGGGACTGCCTGGTCTCCGAGCGCTACGCGTCTCTGGACGCCCTGCCCAAGGGGGCAAAAGTCGGTACAAGCAGCCTGCGCAGGCAAGCCCAGCTTTTGGCCCTGCGCCCGGATCTGGACATCCAGACCCTGCGCGGCAATGTGGACACGCGGCTGCGCAAGATGCGCGAAGGCCAATACGATGCCATTGTGCTGGCCACGGCCGGACTGAAACGCCTGAACCTGTCGGCCACCCACATGTGCGAGCTTGACGAGGACGCCTTTGTGCCTGCCGTTGGCCAGGGCGCCCTTGGCATTGAGTGCCGGGCCGATGATGCGGCCATCCTGAACCTTGTGGGCCGTCTTGAAGACCACGAGACACGAGTCTGCGTGGAGGCCGAGCGCGCCTTCCTGCGCGAGCTCGACGGCGGCTGCCAGGTGCCCATCGGCGCCCATGCCGTGCTGAGAGGGGAAAACCTCAGCCTGGACGGCCTTGTGGCCGAGACGGACGGAAGCACGGTCTACAGGAAGACGATGGCCGCTGCGGCCAAGAGGGCCGAAGCCCTGGGCCTGGAGCTGGCACGGACCCTGAAGGCAGCCGGTGCCGCGGACCTTCTGGCCCGCCTCTACGGCCAGGAGCAGTCATCCCTGTAAGAGGCCTGGCCTTGTCAGGGCTTCAGTTCCGGGGATTTTGGACAAAGGGCCTGCCTTGTTTTCAGGCAGGGCCCTGATCATGAGATCATGAATTCATGGGCCCGGTGGTTCCTGCACGGCAGGGGCACAGGGCCTGTTCCTGTATCTTTCCCAACGTTTTTTCCACACAAGCTTCATCGTACCTTGAGGTCCCATGGGCACACCCACCCCTCTTCCCTCCTCGCGGCTGCATGCCACCTATGATCCTGCCCTCATCCCCGTGGACATGAGCACGGATCTGAAGCTCAGCCCGGCCCAGGGAAGAATTCCCTATCAGGACAGGGCCATGAAGGCCCTGGATCTGGCCCTGAACATTCAGGCCAGCGGTTTCAATGTCTATCTGGCCGGCTCCTCCAACCTGGGCCGCAGCCACATCATCCTGCACTATCTGGCTCCCCTGGCAAAAAAGCTGCCCACGCCGCCGGATCTGGTCTACGTGAACAACTTCACGGATGCCGACCGCCCCGTGCTCATAGCCCTGCCCTCGGGCTTCGGACGCAAGCTGCGCCAGTCCATGCAGGACGTGATGAAGAACGTGTGCACGACGCTTGAAAACAGGCTGCACGGCCAGGGCTTCATGAAGCAGCGGGCCCTTCTGGTCGAATCCTACCAGAGCGAACGCAACCGCCTGCTGGACCGCATGAACAGCGTGGCCGCGCACAAGGGCTTTACCCTGGACTTTGACGAGAGCGGCAACATCACCCTCTTCCCCATGGTCAAGGGCCGCAGGGTCACGGACGACGAGTTTGCCCACCTTGATGCCGAGGTGCAGCGCGTGCTCAAGAACAAGAGCGCCGATCTCGTGCAGCACATGTCGGGCTTTGTGCAGGAGCTGACCCGCACCGAAGAGGGCTTTCAGGACAAGGAAAAGGATCTCGAAAAGTCCGTGCTCTCGGCCGTGCTGGACACGCATCTGAAGCCCCTGACAGAGAAGACCCTGAAAGTGTGCACCCAGGCCGGCATGGCCTCCTCCGTGGAGCTGCTTTCGGCCTTCTTTGAGGAGGTGCGCAGGGACATGGTCGAAAATACCGAATCCCTGCTCGCGCCGAAGCCCAAGAACGATCCCGGCCAGTCGACAGGCAGCGGCCAGTCGCCTGCCTGGAGCAGGGAGGCTGTGCTCTCCCGCTACAAGATCAACCTCTTCGTGGACAATGCTGCCTCAAAAGGTGCGCCCATTATTCTGGAAGATCACCCAACCGCCAGCAATCTCTTGGGCTGCATAGAGCGAGAGAGCGAGCTTGGCGCCCTGGTCACGGACTTTACCCTGGTCAAATCCGGCAGCCTCCACCGTGCCAACGGAGGCTTCCTCATCCTGCGCATGGACGATCTTGTGCACTATGCCGCAGCCTGGGAGGGCCTCCTTCGGTCCTTGCGCACGGGTTCGGCCCGCATGGACGAGAGCGCGGACACGCCGGAAACAGCCCTGCGCACCAAGGGGCTGCGCCCGGATCCCGTGCCCCTGAACCTCAAGGTCATCCTCATAGGGGACGAGTTTCTCTACGAAGGCCTGCTGGACTCGGACGAGCGCTTTGGCAAGCTCTTCCGCATCAAGGCCGAGCTCACAGACGTCATGCCCCGCTCGGCCGCAGGCATACGCCAGTACCTGAGCGCCGTGTGTCGCATCATCCAGAACGACGGGCTGCTGCCCTTTGACCGCACGGCCCTGGCCTGGCTTGTGGAGCTGGGCTCCCACATCTGCGAGGATCAGAAGCGCCTCTCCCTGAAGTTCCCGCTCATCCGCGAGTACATGGTGGAGGCGGCGGCCCTGGCCCGCATGGAAAAGGCCGAAGCCGTCACGGGGGGCATCCTGGAAAAGGCCTACGCCGCCCGAACCTACCGCGTCAATCTGGTCGAAGACATCTACATGGAAGAGTACGACCGCAACATGATACGCGTGGAGACCAAGGGCCAGGCTGTGGGCCAGGTCAACGGCCTGGCCGTGACCACCTACGGCAACTTCGAGTTCGGCCTGCCCCACCGCATCTCCTGCACCGTGGGCGTAGGCCACGACGGCATCACCGACCTTGAGCGCGAGGCGGAGCTTGGCGGCCCCATTCACACCAAGGCCATGATGATCCTCATCAGCTACCTGACCGGGGTCTTTGCCAGCCGCAAGCCCCTCTCCCTGTCGGGCTCCCTCTTCTTCGAGCAGAGCTATGCCGGCATAGAAGGCGACTCGGCCTCGGGCGCCGAGCTTGCAGCCCTGCTCTCGGCCCTGGCCGAAGTGCCCATCCGCCTGGATCTGGCCTTTACGGGCGCCGTGAGTCATTCCGGCCAGATCATGGCTGTTGGCGGCGTCACCCAGAAGGTGGAGGGCTTTTTCAAGGTCTGCTCGCGCCAGAAGCTCACCGGCACCCAAGGCGTCATTTTGCCGGCGGACAACGTGGACCACCTCATGCTGGCCCCCAACGTGCTCAAGGCCGTGGACGAAGGCAAGTTTGCCGTCTATGCTGTGCGCACCATAGAAGAGGCCCTCTTCCTGCTCACCGGCATGCCGGCCGGCCGCAGGCGCAAGGACGGCACCTTCACAAGGGGCTCGCTCTACGAAAAGGTGGACCGCAGGCTCACAAGGCTTGGCGAATACGGCCAAAACGCCTTCAGACGCACGCGGAGCTGACCCTGCGAGGCGCACTCCCCCAAAAAGTTCATTCTCCTTCATGTTCGGGCTTCCTGTCCAAAGACACGCTTTTGGCAGGAAGCCTTTTTTTGTGCCCGCAGAATCTGCCGGGCCACAAATTGGTTCAGCCAATTATGGAGTGAAATTTTGCCATTTTCCAAAGTGTTAAGGCCATTCCGGACCAAAGTTGACCTGTTCCCTGTGTTGACTCTTCAGGACTGTTTGAGTATTCATTCATGCAAGGCTCCGAAAGCATTCTCTCAGGGCAGGCCCGAACCATCTTCCAGACCGTCTCTCAGGTTGTCTCTCGGCCTTTTAGTCTCTCTATCCTCTGTCCTATCCTGCAGGCCAAGGCGCACTTGTGCCGAATCTTTGGCCGGATCGGCCCTGAGGAAAGGCAAAGTCACATCAGGATCAGTCTATGGCTCTCACTAAAAAAGAAGCGCTCCTGCAGGCAGCCAAGGATCTTTTTGGCGAATGCGGGTACAACGAAACAACCTTCAAGAAAATTGCCGAACGCGCTGGCGTGGCCATGGGCCTCATGACCCATCATTTCGGGAACAAGGAAAAGCTCTTTCTGGCCTGCGGCCTCGAAGTCCTCGAAAATTTCCTCGTCAAGCTTCGCGAGACAACCTCCAAGAGTCCCAATGGCCTGACTGCCATCCTGGACTACTGCAAGGCCTACCTCGACTTTTCCATCGACCCGAGCACCAACTGGCTGGTTCTTGTGCGCTGTTCGCCCTATTCGGACATGAAGACCACCGCCGATCGCGACATCATGAACGAAAAGTTCCTGGAAATCCACGGCGTGCTCATCGATGCCATCAAGAGGGGCCTTGAGGACAAAAGCATAGTCCCGGTGGACCCCGTGCAGACCGCAACCATCATTGTCTCCCTCATGGTGGGCGTCAACCGCACCAGGGTGCTGACCCCCTATGCGCCGGACGGCTTCTACGAACAGGCCCTGGAATTTGTGAAACGGGCCATCACGCCTGTGCCGTCCGAAACCCGCTAGACGCAAAGGCGCACAGCCCGCAGCCCCCTTGGACTGCAGACATCCTTTTGAGGCTGCCCCCTTCTTTCTTCTCCGCATGAAGAAGGGGCCGGCTTTTTTTTTGGCTCTTTTTGGGGGCCTACAGGGGCAATCTGAGCCTTGAAAGAGTGGAGCTGGGGAAGAAGCGATCTTGAATTTCAATGGCCAAAAGTTTAGAAATTCAGAAGAACACATATCAGTGATCCCCATCCGAACGATACGGGCCCTGCGGGCTGCGCGAGCGGTGCACAGGGGCTGCTGCTAAAAAAGGCACGCACACCCCTGCCCTCTGAGCGTCCCGGGCACCCCTTCTCACCCAAGCTTCTCCCGGGCCCAGGGTTCTGCCTCTCGGTGCAGACTCGAAGGCCCCGCCCCGTGCACTCCCTTCCTGGGGGACCAGCTGGCCTGGCTTTCCAGCCTTCCTGGTTTTCCAGTGTTCTCCTTCTGCCGCAGGCTCTGTGAAGCAACCCTCCTGCTGCAGACAAGGTGGCTCAGATGCAGGCATACATCAGGCGAGATATCAAACGCGGCCGGGATTACGGTCTCATCGTTGTTTCGGAAGCGGACTTCTTTGCAGACCCCATCTTCTTTTCCCTGCAGCGCTTTACGGACGGCAAGTACCTCTCTGCCAACAGTCTGTGGCGATCCGGCAAGGAAGAGCTCAGGGCCGGCGAATACCACTGGGTCAACGGCACCTTGAGTATTGTCGTGGGCCCGGACATCCTCCTTGAGCTCGATGCGGACACACCCTACCGCATGACCATCAATGCCAGCGCCTCCTTCCCCCTGTCCCTGTCAAGAGACGTTGTGACCCTCCTGCACAGGCGCGCCGCCCAGGACTCTGCCAGCATACATGCCGATGCGGCCACAGACGCGGCCGGGACAGAAGCAGACGCGACCGGAGTCCCGGCTCTGATTCCTTCAAGACAGGACCGCAAAAGATCCTGGCCTGCCCTGGTTCTGGGCGGTCTTGCGGTCGCCGGGGGCCTGGCTCTGGTGGGCTGGCATCTCACCCACGATTCCATGCAGCTTGTCTGCGAGCCCATCTCCCTCTCCGAAGACGTGAACACGCAGCAGGTGCAGGCCGTCTTTGTGGACAAGTCCGGACAGCCAGCCCAGGCGGCCCTGGAAGTCGTCCGCAACCGCCTGAAGGAAAACGCGCAGGGGAGACAGCTTGCAACAACCTATTTTTCCACGAAAAACCTGCAGAAGCTGAGCTCGGATACAGACACGCTTTCGGCCTCCGTCCTGACAGGCTCGCACAACGAGGCTGCGCCCTCCCCTGACACGGAGCGCTCCGCAAACCTCTCGCAGACACCGTATGCCCGGCCGTCCGGAACAGAAGAGACAGACGGAACAGGTGCACCCACCCGGACATCCTACATGCACACCGTGCAGGCCTATCTTGCGGGAGGGGCCGTCACGCCGGCCGCAAGCGTGGCCCTGGCCAAGCAGGTGCGCCTGCCCGGTGCCAGTGACGAAGACACGGATCAGGCCTTTCTGCTTTTGCAGGACGCTGCCGAAAAGGGCAATACCGAAGCCATGTTCCTGCTGGCCCAGTTCTATGATCCCCTGTGCGTCCTGCCGCACGGCAACGTGCAGGCCAATCCCTCCCAGGCCAGGGAGTGGTATCGCCGCGCCGAGGCTGGCGGCCTTCTGCATGCCTACCTGGCCTCCAGCGCCCTGCGCAACCATTTAAAGAAACTGGCCGAAGAGGGCAACAGTGAAGCCCTGAACGCCCTGCGCAACTGGTAGGCACAGGCCAAGCCCTGTCTCTCCCCTTTCCCTGTTTGTGCCCGTATGCGTGCCTTTTCCTGGCAGCACGGGCATCCGGTCCTGATGCGCCTTCCTCATGAGGAGTCCTGTAATGGCAGATCTACAGCATACCAATCCCTCCGCGTCTTCCGGTACAGCCGGCCCCGATGCCTCCGTGTCCGGTACAGCGGCAACACAAACAGCTTCTGCCGGCGGCCCGCAGGCAGGACAGCCCCAGGGCAATGGCCAGAGTCAGGGAAGTGCGCAGGACGCAGGACAGGCCCAGCCCGTGGCTGCCCCCCTGCCCTGGTACGCCCACGCGCCCCTGTGGCTCAGCATCCTGCTGCTCATAGGCGTGCTGGCCGCCCTTGGCTGGCTCATCTACGGCAAATGGTCGGCCGAACAGGCAGCCCTCTGGCAGAAGGAGGAAGCCCTGGCCGCCCTCAAGGCCCAAAACGACGCCCACGAGGCCTACCTGAAGGAACTGCAGCTCCTCCTGCAAAAAGATCCCTGCGACATAGCTCCAGGTCTTGCCGCCATCACCCCGCCAGGCGACCTGGGACTGCCTGTGCTGCCAGGCGATGAGGCGCAGCCAGGGCCTGCGACCCCGCGCTCGGGCGAACCCTTGCAGATTCCGCCGCAGCAGGACACAGAGGGCAGCACGCAGCCCGGGCAGGCTGCTCCGAACGCCCAGGCCGCACCGGCCCAGCCTGTGCCCGGTGCCTCTGCACAGAAGAAGGGGAGCAAGCCTCTGCAAGCAAAGGAGCCTGCCAGCATAGCCGAGCTTCTGGAACAGTCCACGGTGCTCATCCTGGCCGCCCAGAAGGACGGCGTCTCCATGGGCACAGGCTTCTTCCTCTCGCCAACCACCATCATGACCAATGCCCATGTGGTGGGCACGGCCAGCCAGGCCGTCTTCATCAACAAGTTTGTGGGCACTGTGCGCTCGGCCACGGTGCTCCTGCGCACCCAGGCCCAGGGTCTGGACTTTGCCATCCTGCAGACCAGGGAAGCCATTCCGGTCCAGCCCCTGAAGCTGCAGGAAACGCTTGTGAACCGCATGGAAAAGGTCAGTGCCTGGGGCTTTCCCAGTGCCGTGACCGCCGATGACCCGAAGTTCAGGGGCCTGCTCATGGGCAATGCCGATGCCGCCCCCGAAGTGGTCTACACCGAGGGCTCGGTCAACGTAGTCCTGGACCGCCAGCCGCCCCTCATCGTGCACTCGGCCACGGTCTCCCAGGGCAACAGCGGCGGTCCCCTGGTCAATGAAGCTGGGGAAGTGGTGGGCATCAATACCATGATCAAGCTGGACGACCGCTCCTACCGCCAGTCTTCCCTCTCCATTCCCTCCACTGTCATGGCCGCCTTCCTGAAGGCCAACAAGGTGCCCTTCACGACAGCCCAGGCCAAGGCGTCCGCAAAGGCTGGCGGAGGTGGGCAATGAGCGTCCTCTTTGCCTCCAGCCAGCGCAACGACATGCGCCCCCTGGCCTTTCAGGGGATCTTTGCCACCAACTGCTACGAGCAGCTGGCGGCCCTGCTCGAGCAGCACAGGGACTTTCTGGCCAGACAGGGCATGCCCAATGCGCCGGACTTTCTGGCCGAGCCCATGCATGACAGCAGCGGCACCATCGACTGGTACGCCAGGGGCGACACCGTGCCTGTGCCCCTCGCAAGCCTTGCCCCGGAGGACCAGGCCCGCGTTCAGGAAACGTTGGGCGTCTACGCTCGGGCTCTGACAGCCCTGCTCGACCAGGGAAAGGCCCTTGGCCAGGAACAGAGCATGGCGGCAGGCCTTCTACGCGAGGCCCTGCAGCATCCGGGCGACAACGACATCTATGTGGTCAACAATGCCCCTGTGCTCATCAACTGGGGCTTTGCCGCAGGTACGCAGGGGGCCGTGCCCCAGGACATCATGCGCCTTGGCGCCGCAGCGCCCATCAAGCCTGCACCTGCGCCTGCGACGTCCATCCCGGCAGCGGCTCCTGTCCCGCCCGTTCCTGCGCCGGCTGCACCGGTTGCAGCCGCTCCTGCCCTCTTTCCAGGCTGCCTCTCCTGGCTTTTGCCTCTGCTCCTTCTGCTTCTTCTGCTCTGGCTGCTCCTCGCGGCCTTGGGCCTGGCCCCCTCGCCCCTGCCGGCGAGCTGCTTCAGGGAGGATGTGTCCAGGCAGTCGGAGGAACTGCGCAGCCAGAGCCTGGCCGACGAGGAAGCACGCCTCTTGCGCAGGCTGCAGGAACGATCCGAGCTCTGCAAGCCGGCTGCACTGCCAGAAGATCTGCATGCCGAGCGCGAACCCGTGATCCCTGTACCCGCCCCCCAAAAGGAACCGGAACCGCAGCCAGAGCCTCAGGTGGAACAGCCCTTCTTCGGGGCGGCCCCCGTGATCCCCGAGGAACCCAAGCCCGAACCCAAGCCCGTGGTGAAACCCGAACCCAAGCCCGAGCCAAAGCCCGAGCCACGACCTGCGCCCAGGCCGAAGTCGCGCATGGAAATCCCCAAGGATGCGGCCAAGAAGAACGATCTCACCTTCCTCGAAGGCTGCTGGCGCTCCAAGACCGATCTTTTCAATACGAGGGGCGAGCCCATCGAGGGCGAGTACTGCTTCAACAAGAAGGGCCAGGGCCGCCGCTTTGTCTACGAACGCAACGGACAGCGCTGCTCCGGTGCTGCCAGGGCCCGCTTCCGCGGCAATCAGCTTGTCATAGAAGCGCCCGAGGCAGCCTGCCCGAAGGGCGGCGTCTACGTACCCCAGAGCGTGAACTGCACAGGCACCGGTGCCTCCACCGAATGCCGCGGCCGCGAGCACAGCCGGCGCAGCAATACCTGGAAGGCGACCTTTACCAGAAAGTAGCTCCCTGATTCGTACAGGAACGCCCGCTCAAGGGAAAGAAGACGGTCCGGGGACGTATTGGCGCGTCCTTTCAAAAAGGACGCTTTTTCAAAGGCCCGGTTCCTGGGCCCAGGAAGGAAATGCGGTATGAGTCAGCTCTTTGCCACCAGTCGGCGCAACAGCATGCGCCCGCTTTCCTACAACGGCATCATTGCCTGCGACTGCTATCCCCAGCTTAAAAGTCTGCTTGTACAGAACAGGGAGCTGCTCGCCCGTCACGGCATGCCCCATGCCGATCGCTTCCTTGCCGAGCCCATGTACGATCCGGCCCTGGGCACCACGGACTGGTACACCCCGGACTGCCGCAGCCTGCAAAAGGCCTCTGCCCTCTCCCCGGAGGAGAGCCAGCGCTGCCAGGCCCTGCAGCAGCGCTATTCCGGGGCCCTGCAGGTACTGCTCGACTCCCTTGCAGCCAGCCCGTCCTCGCAAACCATGGAAGCAATCCTGCGCCTGGCCCTCAAGCACCCATCCATGGACAATATCTACCTTGGCAGGGACGAGCTGGGCCAGGAGTACCTGGTCATGGCCGACTGGGGCATGGCGCCGGGCACGGCCGAGGCCGAGCCGCAGGACATCATGCGCAGAGCCGCAGGCTTTGTGGCACCTGCGACAGGCTCCGCAGCGCCGGGTGCCCCGGTGCCTCCGATTCCGCCTGTTCCGCCCACGCAGGCAGCGCAGCCCGAACAGCCCGCAGCTGCGGCATCCGTGGCCGCGGCACCGGCCCTGTTCCCGGGCTGTCTCTCCTGGCTCCTGCCTCTCTTTCTGCTCCTTCTCCTGCTCTGGCTTTTGCTGGCAGCCCTAGGGTATGCGCCCTCGCCCCTGCCCGGCAGCTGCTTCAAGGATCCCGGAGGTCTCACCGCTGCCTGGCACAAGGAAGAGTCCAGAGTCCAAACGCTGCAGCAGGACTACAAGGAGCTCATGGCACAGCTTGAGAAGCGGGCGGCCCTCTGCCCAAGACAGCCCCCGCGTCCGCAGGTACCTGCCGAACCCGCTCCCATGGAATCTGCTCCGGTGCTTCCCGCCATTCCCGCTGTCCCGGCCGTACCCGCGGAGCCCGAAGGAAGTGTAGACGTGCCCTTCTTTGGCGCAGACGTAGGCCTTGATCCCAGTGCCGAACGTCCGGCAGCGCCCGGTGCCACAGGCCCCCTTGGAAGCGAGAGCGAAGGTGCAGGCCCTGAAGGCCAGCTGCCCGGTGGCGAAAATCCGGCTGCAGAGCCTGATCCCATGCCTTTCTTTGGCGCAGCACCGGACCTGTCAGGACCTGAGGGCACGGACGGTGCCGGCGGCCAGGAGTCTGGCCCTGTGTCTCAGAATGCGCCTGAAGGAGCTCCTGCCGAGCCCTTCTTTGGGGCCACGCCGCCGGCCCTGGCCCAGGGACCGGAACAGGCAGGCCCTGATGGTGCAGGAAGCGATGGCGCTGCCGGCAACAAGGGTCCGAGCAGACAGGCCGCACCCGCCCGGCAGGGACAGGGTGCCGGTGCGCAGGACGGCATGGGCCAGGCCCCCGGTCTGGACGGGGCTGCCGGTTCTGACGGAGCAGGCGGCCAGGCCGGATCAAAAGGTCAGCGTCTGCAGATGCCTGCCAGTGCCCCGAAGAACAAGGATGTCTCTTTCCTCGAGGGCTGCTGGCGCTCCGAAGATCCGCTCTACCGCCAGGGCACAGGCGAGGCTGTGGTGGTGGAATACTGCTTTGACAAGAACGGCCGCGGCCGCAGAACCCATTACGAAAAGGACCAGCAGTGCACAGGCCCTGTGCAGGCCCGCTTCAGGGGACACTCCCTGGCCCTGGAATCCGAGGCCATCAGCTGCCCCAGGGGCAACGGCTATGCCCGCCAGAGCGTTGAGTGCAACCACAGCAACGGCAAGACCTACTGCCGCGGCACGGAACCAGGCGCCAACGGCAAGGCCCATTACTGGGATGCCCACTTTGTGCGCAGCCGCTAAAGGTGCCCGGAGCTGACAAGCCCTCAGTCCCTGTACCGACAATGCCAAAGGCGCCTTTCCCTCTTTACATGAGGGAAAGGCGCCTTGCTGCTTCTTGGCAGGACATGCCGAGCCGTTCCGGACAAGACACTCCGGTGCGAGACCAAAGCACTGGGCTTTGCGCGGGCGGCACGCACATGAAGACCTGCCTTTTTGGGGACGCCCCCTGCCTGTCCGGGCACACAGGAGCAGGGGCTGCCCTGCTCCATGGACACGCTCGGCCTTTCTGTTTCACGGTGTGTCGCAGGACGGCCCATGACGTCTTTTCTTGCCTGTTTTCTTGTCTTGGTTTCTGCCCTGGTTCTGCCCGATCCACTTTCGGGTCGTCCCTTCGAACGGATTCCATCTCAACGGGGACCTTTCCGAGCGGGGCCGGGCGTCCCTGGCACCCTGCGCGACGTCTTTTGTCGTGCAGGGTGCCAGGGGGCTCGGAGCCCCGGAGTTCCTGGGCGTTTTGGGCAGGCTACTCTTCGTCCGAGCTGCTCTCGTCGCCGGCAGGCTCTTCCTTGCTTAAAAGTTCGGCTTCCTCGCCAAACTGCCTGGCCCAGCGGACGACTTCCATGGGCTCAGCCACGCGCACGGTAAAGAGCAGCGCATCGCCATCCTTTTCCAGCACCTGGCTCGGATGCCACTGCCGCTCTCTGATGTAGTGCCTGGCCTGGCCCGTGAAGCGTATGGTCACGGCATAGGCCTTCTCGCCCAGGAAGGCATCAAAGGCATTGCGCTGCTTTTGCAGAAAGCCGTCGTCCTCGCCGGGCCGCCAGGCGATGCTGATGCCCGTGAGCTCTATTTCCTCGATGCGGCTGACCCGGAACACCTTCCAGCGCTGCGGGGTCTCGTCCCTGGTCCTGGCATAGAGGTAGAGGGTTCTCTGCCGCATGTAGATGTGGCGCGGATCCACCAGACGCCAGCGCTGCTCCCAGGTGCCGCTGCGGGTATAGAGGATGCGGACGCGCAGATTGTTGGTCACGGCATCGCGCAGGGCATTGAGCACGCCCGGCCGCACGCCGAAGCTTGTGCTGACCTGCACCTCGAAGCAGGCCAGAAGCTGTTCCCTGAAGGGCGAGGGTAAGCCGCCCACAAGCTTCTTGCCCGCGTCCACGGCCAGGGCGGCCAGGGTGCCGTCACCGGTGGTGCACAGCTGCTCCAGCGCAAACATGAGTACCAGGCGATCTGAAATGCTCAGGCCCGTAATAGGCGTCAGCTTGTCTTCAGTGATGCGGAAGCCCTTGCTCTTGCTGTATTCAAACTGAAAGCCCACCTGTGCCAGGGCAGCCTTGTCCTTGTAAAACTGGCTGCGGCCTATGCCGAGCCGTTCCTGCAGCTCCTTGATGGGCTGATAGGGATCCTCGCGAATAGCCTGGGCGATGCGCAGAAGGCGGCTGACTCTGGAACCTTCGTTCTCTGTCAGCGCCTGCAGGTCAGAGGCAGGATACTGTGTCTTTTTCTGGGTCACTGAGCTCCCTCCTGAAAACTGTTCAATGCATATACAATGCTCCCCCCTAAAAATGCAAGCAAGCATTTTTTTTTGTGCGATCCACAACTGTGTGGACTGTTTTTCAAAAAAAAAGAGTTCCTGATAATGCCTCTATCTCCTGCCAGAATTGCAGAATATGCAAAAATTTTTCGGTAAGAATATCAGTCGATATGGCACAGAGTTGTTCACATTCCATACCAAAATCCTTTTCTTTTCCAGAGAACAGAGATTTATGCCGGGCATTGTGGAGCTGCAGGGAAGGAAAGTACTCGAAATTTTTCTCTTTCATCCCCATGAAAGACACAGGAAGGGCTTGAGAACTTTCTGAAGCCAGGACAAATTCTTTCTGCATGATGCCCCGAGACAAGCAGCCAGAAAGAGCACGGCCAGGGCGACATGCCGGCACAAGACAGCAACAAGGCGACCTGCTTTCTGCCTTTCTCTGCCCTCCTCATATCCGGACGCATCAGTGAAACCATCCCTGAAGGGCCCTGCCCAGGGCGGACGTGCCCCAAACGGGTACGGACCGCCCCTGTCTGTCCAAGGAGCAACACGGGCGTCAGTCTACTTGTAGCATATTTCGTACCAGCACAGGGTCTTTTTTGGGGCAAAAACTGCAAGACAATTTACTTTTTATTTTTAACAATGAAAAACATTTTTACAAAACAAATATTTTATATTCATTTAAAATTAAAATGAGAACAAGACAAAAATATTTGTTCAATTAGAAATAAAAACAAACATGTATTTTTTTATTTTAAAATTTATAGACATAAATTTTATTTTTATAAATATGATATGAAATACAAATTTTCAACACCTGTTTATTGTGCAGACAGAAAAGACAATCTTCTCCCTGACGTATCCTTGCTTATCAAATTCTTCCTTGTAAAAAATCCGTTCTGATCATAAAATTAATTCTAAGAGCGTTAGCGATCGATTCTGAGAAAGTGGCAGACAAGCTCTCTGTAGTGCAGTGTTTTTCTCTTCTCCGATTCGTCTCCCCTTCCCTCTCCGGTCCCGTCCTTCCAGCCCTTTTCCGACCCGCAGCCTGGCATCAGGCAGCTCCTGCTGCCCTGCCACCTCCCGGGACTCCCTTTCCTCCTGTCTGCTGACAGCTGTTTTTCACTTCACTGTTCGTGACCTGCAATGGAACACACCAAGACCACCCTGCAAGAATACGATATGCTTCTCCAGCTGCTCCAGAAAAAGGGGCAGACCTTCTGGGAAGTGGATATTGTCAGGAAGAAATTCCGTTTCTGGCAGTCTCCCGAGCATATCTATAATGTCTGGCAGGATTTTCCGTCCTTTCTCATAGACCACGGCTTTGCCTCGCCCAACTTCATTGTTCCCTTCCAGCAGTACGCGCAGCAGATTCTCGACGGCAAGGAACCCTCAGGCAGAACAACCCTGCTCCTCAAGTCCCAGGAAAAACATCTTTTCCTCTGGTGTGCGCTTTCCTACCGCCTCATCTGCGATCCGGTCACGCTCAAGCCCCTGCGTGCCATAGGCGTGATGCAGTCCCTGTCTTCCCCGGGCGACAGGCATGCCCAGGACGGATCAAAGGGCCATATCGAAACCGACCTTGCCGATCTGGAGTGCTTTGCGCCCCCTTCCGCCATGAACGAGGCCATAGAGACCCTGCTCAGAATGCTCGGCGAATACTACAGGGCAGACAGGGTTTATCTGCTCTGTCTGACGGCCACGAACAAGGTGCTGACCAGCAACGAGTGGTGCAGTCCCCTGAAAAAGAGTCTGCGGCTGAACTTCCTGGAGCACTCCATCAACAACATCCCCACCATCAGGCACTGCATGAGCGACGGCAAGCCCGTGCACCTGGAAAAGAAGCAGCTCTTCGATCAAAACAGGTCCTGGCGCTTTGCGGCCTATCCCGTCTCCTCCAGCTCGTCCGGCCACGCCGACAATGTCCTGTGCATAGAGAATGCCCAGGAGAACACGGAGGATCAGGTCTACGTCACCAACCTGATCTTCCACCTGGAAAACATCCTCAACAGGCGTTCCCTCCAGTACCAGGATTCCGTCTCCATCAATACCCTCACCAGTCTGCCCAACCTGGTCTCCTTTATCCGAAAAGTCGGCTCCTATACCCCGGATACCTGCCGCAGCCTCGGGGTCTTTGTCCTGCGCGTCATGGACCTTGCCGCCTTTTCCGCCAACATCGCTCTGGACAGGCTGCTCGAGTTCTTCAATGTCACGGCCCAGACCCTGGACGGCATCTTCTACAAGGCAGACATCTACCAGATCCTGGACTCGGAATTCATTGTCCTTGCGCCCAACATGGACAATTCCACCTTCAACGCCCTGGTCTTCAAGGCCAAGCTTTCCCTGGACAAGGCCTACCCCGGCTGCTTCCTCTACTCGCACACCTGGTCGGACAACTTCCCCTCCGGCAAGTATCTGGTCGACGAGGCCCGCCGCTTCCTGGTCAGCAATATACCCCATGCCTTCCAGGACGATCACAAGAACTTCGCCTTCAATTCTTCCCTCTCCCAGAAGTTTGTCCACGATCCCCAGTACCATTTCCTCATCTACCTGCAGCCCAAGATCAACATGCGCACAGGCAGGGCCTATGCCGCCGAGGCCCTGGTGCGCGGCCGTGACGAAAACGGCAACATCATTCCGCCCTCCGTCTTCATCGACGACATGGAGCGCATGGGCCTGCTGCGAGAACTGGACCTTTATGTGTTGCGCTCCGTGCTGCGGCTGCTCGACAAATGGCGAGTCGACCACAAGAACCTCATCCCCATTTCCGTCAACTTCTCCCGCTTCACGCTCTTTGCGCCCACATCCCCGGCCTCTGTCCTGGCCCTGCTCAGTCAGTATCCGGACATTCCTCCGGAACTCATCGAAATAGAGATCACCGAAACGGCGAGCTCCATTGCCAGCAAGACCATTGCCGACACCATGGCCCTCTACCGCAGCAGCGGCGTGCGCTTTGCCCTGGACGATTTCGGCTCCGCCTATGCGAACCTTTCGCTCTTTGCCAATGTCACCTTTGACACCATCAAGCTCGACCGCAGCCTTATCAGGGATATTGTCCGCAACGACATTTCCCTGCACATGGTCAAGAACATTGCCTCCATCTGCACGCAGAACAGGATACACTGCATAGCCGAAGGGGTTGAGACCGTGGAACAGGAAAAAATCCTGCTCGAAAACGGCTGTACCTATGCCCAGGGCTTCTACTATGACCGTCCCCTTCCTGTGGAAGATTTTGAATACAAGTACATGACCCCCGCAGAAACAGGCCAGCAAGACTGCGCTCCCCCGCACTAGAGTGCTTACTTTTGAAAGTTGCCATATAAATTATCGCAATTGATAGCTATTTCACTGTATTGCACTAATCCTGAGTTCCCGGGTAGATTTTACTACCACACCCTGAGATGTGTTCAGGGGCATCACCC
>CALVHF010000034.1 GCA_944327295.1 uncultured Desulfovibrio sp.
CCTGCTTGTGCTTGTGCAGAACAACAAGGAGAACATTGTTGTCTCTGTGAGCATCACGCCTGTGAACATGTCCGCCAGGCAGCTCGCCGAACAGACGTCGCAAAACATGCAGGCCGGGGGATGGACCGTCTCCGAGCCCGTGCAGCAGGGGGACTCCTTTACCGTCGACTTCAAGCAGGAAGGCAAGAAGCTCCTTGGCATCCACTACTTTTCTTCCAATGGCGAGAGAGGCGGCGTCGTGACCATCATGGCCCCCAGTATCGCCCAGATTGCCAAGGGCAAGCTTTTTGTTCAGGAGAACCTGAAGCCCGCCGATGCCAGGCTCTTTCCCGTGAAGTACTAGCGGTTTGAAGAAAACAAGGTTCCTGTCGGCCTCTCACCCCGTGCACAAAGGGCAGTCGGTGCGTGCCCTTTGTGCACAAGGGCGGAAGGCCCCCATGCCCCGACATTATCCAGGTGGCAGGAAATGTGCTGATGGAGACAGGGCCCCTTATGGCCAGTGATCCCGCAGACAGGCCGTGAGCGGCACCATCCCGGGGACGTTCAGCCCCGCTCCTCGCCAGCGCGCAGCAGAGCCACGCAGTCCTCGTCCCCGAGCTCCTCAGCCCTTTGCAGGGGGGTGCAGCCGTCTGCGTCCTGTATGTTCCTGTCGGCCCTGGCTTTGAGGAGCGCTGCCACAATTTCCGGGTCCTGCAGCTCGACCGCCACGTGCAGGGGCGTTCTGCCCCGGGCATCCTGAGCGTTCACCAGGGCTCCGGCCTCCACCAGCAGGGGCACATTGCAGTCGTTGGCATGATGGAGCACGCTCTCGCCCTGCCTGTTACGCACAAGAATGTCCGCACCGGCCCGCAGAAGAAGGTAGACCACGGCCGGATCATTGCGGCGGGCCGCCACAAAGAGCGGTGTCTCGCCGTCTTCGCCCACACTGTCGGGGTTGGCGCCCCTTTGCAGCAGACAGGCTATGAGATCGCCTGTGTCCCGGTAGAGGGCGGCAAAGTGCAGGGCCCTGTTGCCGTGCTCGCCGGCCACATCGGGATCGGAAAGGTTGCTGGCAAGCTCCATGGCCTGTGCCATGTCGCCATTGTCCAGAGCCTGACGAAAGCCGGTGAGGGCTGAAGGCTGATGCATGAAGACCTCCTCGAAACAAAAGCGTGAAAAAAATGGTTGCGAGCGTGTGCCTGAGCTGCACACGCTCTTCTTGTACTCCTGTTGTACTCCTGGGAGCGGGCTCCTGGCAACGCGGCGACAAAACAGAGCCCGGAGAAACAACTCCTCCAAACCTCAAAGATCCGCAGGGGCCCTTTGCAGGGCAACAAGCTTTTGCAAACGCCTTTGCGTCGCCGTCCCCTCAATCCGCTCCCATTTGGGAAAGCCCCGATCAAAGGCCTGCACCTGTTCCTCGTCCACCTGGTAGACGGGATCCTCATGGTAGCGGCCTGCCGCGCCGTCCAGGGCTCCGGGGTACAGGGGACAGGCGTGCAGTGCCGCAAAGTACCTGTTCTCCGCAGTGCGAATGCCAAACGTTTCTGCCAAAACAAAGCCCACCTTCCGGTAGTAGTCCGGATCCCCGCACAGGAAGATGGCCCTGTAGCCCAAGGAGCGGGCAACCGTGCAGGCCTGCTCTATCAGCGCCCGACCAATCCCCTTGCGCTGCAGGGAGGGCAGCACCGCCAGCGGCCCCAGACTGAGCACCTCGCGGCACCTGCCGTCGTCACCATGGATGCACCCCTTCACAAAGACGACCTGCCCTGCCAGTACGCCGTCCACCACGGCCACAAGGTCCAGTTCCGGGACAAAGCCTGGCGCCGTGCGCAGGATGTGCACAAGATAGTGCTCGGAGCAGCCGGGCTCATAGCGGTTCCAGAAGGCCGCACGCATAAGCTCCTCCGATTGGCGGTAGTCGGCAGGAGTTTCCAGCCGTATCTGCACGGTCTCCTTCATGAGAGTCCTCCCTGATCGTCTGTTGTGTCTGTTGGCAGCACCGTGTGCACCATGTACGCCAAAGCGCGCCAGGACAAAAGCGTTCCCTGTACGGTCACCTGCCGGCTCGCAGGCAGTGCCGGACACGCTTTGCACACGACGTGTCCAAAGTTATCACGAAATTTTTCAAAAGAGTTCCTGGCGAGTGCGCACATTTCATTCACTTGAAATACATATATCTTTCTCTTTTTTTCAGGGACAGCACAGATTTTAAAGTCACGATTCTAATAATATTCGTGTTGACTAACAACACGAATATTATTATTTTCGTGACCACAGGGGACATCACGTCCCAAGGAGGCTGTCATGGAATCCGTCTCTGCTCCTTCCTGGTTCATGCTGCTTGTTGTTCTGCCCCTTCTGGCCTGCTCCATTTCCTGCCTGTGTTCCATGGTCGGTGTCTCGGGGGCCTTCCTGCTCCTGCCCCTGCAGGTCTTTCTCTTTGGCGCCAGTCCCTCCGTGAGTGCCACCAACCAGCTCTTCAATCTCATGGCCACGCCCTCAGGGATTGTGCGCTATGTGCGCGAGGGCCGCATGCTCTGGCCCCTGGCCCTTCTGCTCGCGGCAGGCACCCTGCCGGGTCTCTTCCTTGGGGTGTGGATGCGCATTGCCTGGCTGCCCAGTCCCGTGGCCTTTTCCGTCTTCGTGGCCTGCGTGCTCCTGCTCATTGCCTGGAACATGGTGCGCAGCCGGCGTGCCGCTGCCGCCCGGTCGGCCACAACAGGTCGATCGGCAGACACAGCCAGGCACAGCCTCATCGTGCAGTGTTCCTCCTTTTCCTGGCGCACCCTCAGCTACACCTTCAACGGAGCGCAGTATGCCTGCTCCGTGCCGGCCCTGCTGGGTTTGAGTTTCCTTGTGGGCATTGTGGGCGGCGCCTACGGCATTGGCGGCGGCGCCCTGCTTGCGCCCTTCCTGGTCGCGCACTTCCGCCTGCCCGTGCACTCCCTGAGTGCCGCAACCCTCTTTTCCACCTTTGTCACGGCCGTGGCCGCCCTGATCACCTATTCCCTGCTGGCCGCGCACTATCCGTCCCTGTCCGTGGCCCCCGACCTGCCCATTGGCATCAGCCTGGGCCTGGGCGGCATGGCCGGCATGTACGCCGGCGCCCGCCTGCAGAAGCGGTTTTCGGGCACGGCCCTGCACAGGCTGCTCACCGTGCTCATCTGTGTCACCAGTCTGGTGCTCCTGGGCCGGGTGGCAGCCACAATCTTCTGATGCAGGGCACATGAACGCAGAGACAGAGACAGCAGCCCTGACGCTCTCCCAGGCTTCAGGCTTCTGCTGACTTCTTCCTGTCCTTCTTTCAGGCTTCGCCCCGGCTTGCGCTCCAGAAACTCAGCACAAATCGCCCAGAATGCGGTCCAGGAGCAGGACCAGCTGGGTATGGGCCTCAAGAGATCCTGTGTGCTGCAGGCAGTGCACGGGTCGCACAAAGCCCTCGCATAACGAAAGAACGGATTTGGGGAGGTACCCCTGAGAGCCTGCCAGGAGCACCACCGGCCGCTGGCGGACAAGCCTTTGAATCTGCCGGGCACTCAGGGTCGTTTTCTTCCTGGGCCAGGGGGCCACAGCCAGGAGCAGGGGCCGCTCGCCATAGTGCCGGGTGAGTGCCTGCATCTGCTGCTCAAGGCTGGCTGTCCCGTCCGCCTTGTCCGCTTCGTCCTCTTCGCTGGCCACAAAGGCCGCATTCAGGGAAAAGATGCGGGCCAGGTCCAGACAGGCATCGAGGCCGGCCTCGTCCAGGGACGCGTAGATCTTCCTTTCCCAGCGCGCCCTGCGATCCTCTTTCTGGCGCAGCAGGCACAAAGATATGGAGCGGCCAAGCCCTGTGCGGCCAAGGCCTTGCAGGGTGCGCACGTCTTCTTCTGTGAGCTCGGCCTCGTCCAGGAGCTCGGGCCTGCGGGCAAGCGTTGTGGCCAGGGCCTGATCCTTCCGCCAGCGGGCTATGTCCGCATGATTGCCCTCGCTCAAAATCTCGGGGATGGCCAGGCCCTCGTAGAGCGGGGGCCTTGTAAAGTGCGGGTACTCCAGAAGACCTGCCGAAAAGCTCTCCTCGTCGCCGGAGGCCTCCTTGCCCATGAAGCCCGGCACAAGGCGGGACACGGCCTCAAGGATGGCCAGAGCCGCCGTCTCGCCGCCGTTGAGCACAATGTCGCCCACTGCCAGGGGCTCCAGGGGAAAGAGCCGGAAGAGCCTGGCATCAAAGCCCTCGTAGCGGCCGCAGACAATGGTGATGTCTTCTTCCAGGGCCAGCTCGCGCATGAGCTTCTGGCTGGCCGGACGGCCGTTGGGCGCCATGCAGAGCATGCGGCCCGGATGGGGGAGGGAGCGCAGCGCCCGGGCCACGGGGTCTATCTGCATGACCATGCCGGGGCCTCCGCCATAGGGACGATCGTCCACATGCCTGTGCTTATCCTGGGTGAAGGCCCTCGGATCCGTGAAGTCCACGGAAAGAAGCCCCTTTGCCAGGGCCCGCTCCATGAGGCCTGCCTGCAGGGCCGAGGCAAAGAAGGAAGGAAACAGGCTGACAATGTGAAAGCGGAGCATGGGGATCTGTCCTCAAAAAAAAGCGAGCGACCAGACATCGCTCAAAGAACGTGCGCGAAAACAAGGGACATCAGCCAGGAGGAACGCGTCAGGCCGTCAGTGCGTCAGGCCTTTGGGGAAGCCTGTCCGGCCGACGCATCACCTGTGCCGGCCTCGACCAGGACAAAGCAGTTCTTGCCGGTCTTCTTGGCCTCGTAGAGCGCCTGATCGGCGAGCTTGTAGCTTGTGCCGTACTCCATGTTGCGTGTGCAGTGCACAAGGCCCATGCTGCAGGAAAAGCTGCCGTGCATGCGTTGCGACCCTTCCTCTATGTCCCTGCGCGTGAGCTCGGCCAGCCGGACCATGTTTGCCCGGTCTGTCCCTGGCATATAGATGCTGAACTCATCACCGCCCAGGCGGCCCACAATCCCCTGCGGCGCAAAGCGGGCCAGCAGGATGTCGGCCAGGGCCACCAGCACCGCATCGCCGTGGGGATGGCCGTAGGTGTCATTGAGATGCTTGAAGTCGTCCACATCCACAAGCACGAGGTAGCCGTCCGTGCTGCGCAGGGACTGCTCCATGAGGCGCACGAAGGTCATGCGGTTGTAGAGGCCGGTCATCATGTCCCTGCGGGCCTGGTAGCGCACGCTCACAAGGTAGCGCTCGCCCCAGAAGAGCAGAATGGTGGCCACCACAAAAAGGGCAATGATGGTTATCAGAAACTGCAGCCCAACCTGCCAGAACCTGTCCAGGCCGGCCGCACTGAGGACAATGCCGTCCATCTGCAGCACCATCTGCGTGCGGCTGAAAAAATGGGACCAGGATCCCAGCGCCAGGAGAAAGAAAAGGACAATGAAGAGGGCACGGTAGAAGAAGCTGTGCGGAGAGCTTGCGCTGCGGCACAGGGCCTGAAACTTGAGGTCGGCCGCAAACCTGTGCACGTCCTGGGAGGCAATCAGCTTATAGACAGTGAGCATGACCAGGGCCGAAAGCCCCATGTCCAGACAGCTTCCCGAGTCAAGAATTCTGTCGGCAATGATCTCAGGGGTCATCCCTGCACTGGGAAAGAAGAGGAGCATGCAGCCATAGACCAGAATCTTGTGCACAAAATCCGCACCAAGGGCGGCGCACACCACGGCCGCCTTCCGAAAGCGCCTGCGCCGTACTGCCCAGAGGAAGAAAAAGCCTGCACACAGGCCAAAGAGGAGGCGCGTGCCCAAGGCGAGCACAAGGCTGGCCCAGGGCTGGCCGCTGAGCAGGGGCGAAAAGATCATGTCCGCAAGGGCCGTGGCCGTGACCGAAGCCTTCCACATGCTGGTGATCCCGAAAATGCCGCCCAGAATGAGACCGCCAGCAGGCCCCAGGGCCAGGGCGCCAATCAGCACGGGCAGATGCATGAAGGTCAGCGACACGGGCTCAATGACGATAAATCCGAAGGCAGAAAAGGCCAGGATGAACTCCGTGGCCGCAAGTATGCCCAGAATCGGATAAAAGAGCGGCGTTCCATATCGTACGGCTGACTGCATGCGCTTCCCCAGAAAAAAAGGTACAAGGCCAATCTCGACTGTACCCGACAGGCAGAGGCCCTGCAAGCCCTCTGCCAGCAGGCAGCAGGCCAGCAGGAACAGTGCTTTTCCTTGCCTGCGCGTCCTGCACACTCCTGCTCTCCGGCAGCCCCCGCAGCAGACTGCCACAGAGCGGACATCAGTGGACTGACACTCATGAACAGGCATATGCCCAGGCTCAATGGAGCCTGCACAAAAGAAGCGTACACAAGGGATACGTGCCCCGTCAGGCGGCAGGGCACGAGGGGCCTTGAGGCAGTCTTCCTGCCGGCAGAAGCAACGGACAACACCCGTACATGTCATGTGTTTTTTCAGGCTTCCTGCCTCAGGACAACTTGAGCGTCTGCTGTCCGTACACCCTTCCCAAGTCCAGGGCATGCTGCCGGAACAGCCTTGCCTTTTTTGCCAAAATATGCTTTCTGCAAGGTGTTCAGCGTGGACTCGGGGCAGACTTTGTGCAAAAGAGTCTCCTGGTGACACTCCGGACAGCCCTTGCGCGGGCGCCACTTTCAGAACCTGAAGGCAGCATCGGCAGACGCGTGCAAAGACGCGCCCTGCCGTGGCATGCCAGGCCTCGTACACTGTCCGGAACAGAACACCGGAACCTTTGGACAAAAATCGCACCAGACAATGGGAGCAGCACAGGCAGACTGGCTGCACCTGCCGCCTCCTGTCTTCTCCTCAGAGAACCTGTACAACCGGCTCCTTCTGCCGCTGCCCCCTGTTTCCCGGCCCGTTTCCTGCAAGAGACACCCGATATGCAGGCAGCACGGGGCGCAACTCCCAAAAGGAGCGCAGGAAAGACGTCTGTCTTCAGAACAGAAGATGCTGCCCGGACAAAGCGTCAGGGCTCTGTCAGCCCGCTGATCAGTCGGACCGTCGAACCGTCTTTCGGCTCATTCTTTCAGGCCGCATTCCGGCCCACCCTCAACCGAAGCGCCGCGCTTCACACCCCAGGCCCCAGTAAAACCAGTAAACTCCCCAAGTTCAGTCTCACTTTCAAAAAGTCAAGGACACAGACAAACCATGGCGACGAAAAAAGCCCCCAGCAGCAATAGCGCTGCCAAGACTTCCAGTGCCAAGAAAAGCTCGCAGCTTCTGGATCTGATCCCCGATCAGGCTCCGCAGACAGAGGCAGCTGCCCCAGACACGGCAGCTACGGCGGTCACGGCGGATACGGCCGAGCCCAAGGCAGAGTCCGCTGCAAAGACCACCAGAAAGACAGCAGCCAAAACCACCAAAACCACGAGCAAAAGTACAACCAAAAGCGCGACCGCCAAGACTACGGCCAAGACCACGGCCAGGTCGGCCAGCAAAGCCACTGCAAGCAAGACTTCCGCAGACAAGACCACGGCGACCAAGACCACTACGCGCCGCACCGCAAGGACAAGGAAGGATGCTGCCTCCAGGACCGCAGCCCCAGACTTCACGCCCGAGGAACTTGCGGCCATGACGGCCGGACGCAGGGAAATCGAGGACGTTCGCAGCCAGATGATTGCTGCCAGCGCCAGCGGACAGACCTTTATCGAGGAGCACGGCCTGCCCCGGAAATCCTTTGTCTACGTGCTCGACAAGGACTACGAACCCCTGGATCGCGAGGACGAGGTGCTGCCGCCGGAAGGCTCGTACACCACGCTGCCCATGCCCGAACAGGAAAGCGCAGCCAGCCAGGATCCGGCTGACACGACGGCCGTGTCCGAGCCCCTGGCCGCCGGGGACACGACCGCAGCAAAGACCGGATCGGGGACCAGGATCCTGAAGAGAACCACGTCCCAGCAGGACGACGTGGACGATGCGGCACACGATCTGCCCGAGGCTGGCGACAGGGCGGACGATGAAGACACGGGTGAAGAGCCAGGCGTCTCTTCTTCCCTTTCGGCCTTCATTGCCCGCGAGCTCAAGAGTCATAGGACCACCGTGCGCAGCAGGACCGCCGAACCTGCCAGGGATGCGGCTCACGTGTCGGCCGAAGACGAGACGGCTTCCGAAGCTTCTGCGGCTGACGCTCGTGACGACGAGCCAGCAGGCAAGGCCCTCCTGCGTGCCGAGAACACGGATGTGGATGCTGCGAACGACGACCCGAGCAATGACACTATCGATGACGATATTGATGAAGATATCGATGACGAAGCCGGCACTTCCGACGATGCGGCCTCCCCTGACGAAGACGAAGCGGACGACGGCCCCGAGGACGAAGACGAGCTCGAGAACGACGAGTCCGAAGACAACGATCTTGAAGACGACGAATCTGAGGACGAGCTTGAGGACGATGAACCCGAGATCGATGACGCGCAGATCGAGGAGTATGTGAGCCGCAATGTGTCCCTGCAGGAATCAAAGGCCGGCAACGACGAAGACATCTCGCCCTTCCCTGCCCTTTTCCAGTACGGCGACGGCCACGTGGAGTCCTGCATCATCGGCGCTTCGGATCAGCCAAGGATGACTCCTTCCGAGCCGGAACGCGTTCACAGCTTCTTCCGCACCTGCCGCAGGGTGCAGCTGCCGGGTCTCAGGGACACGCCGCTGCCTGCCGAAGGCTACTGGCTGCCCTCCCATCCGGCTCCGCGCTCCGCATCCGGCTACAATCAGTTTGCCCACACGGCCCCGCAGGTCAAGGTGCTCTCGCCCGAGCAGGTGGTCCTGGCCCACGACAAGGTGGCTGCCATGGAGCATGCCCACACCATAAGCCAGTCCAGTGTGCAGCAGGCTGCCGACCCGGCACCCGCTCCTGCCGGCACTGCCCAAAGCCGCATTCTCATCTGCTGGGTGGGCAAGGTGGACGTGAGCGCGGCCATGCGCCAGGATACCATCAACCCCGGCCCCATCCGCATGCTCCTGGAACATGTGCCGCCCTTTGATCATGTGCTCCTGCTGACCACCATGAACCAGAGTGTGCTGGACACCCTGCGCACCTGGCTTGCTCCCTGCGTGTCCGGAGAGCAGCTGGAAATACAGCGCACGCTCGTGACCGATCTCTCCGATCACGCCCAGGTCTGCCATACGGCCACCGAGGCCGTGGACAGCATTATCGAGCGCTTTCACCTGCCGCCCACGGGCGAGGGCATTACCTTCCATCTCTCTCCCGGTTCCCCGGTCACCCACGCCATCCTGCTTCTGCTTGCCAGCATACGCTACAAGGGCGTGACCCTTATGCAGACCCGTCTGACAGGCCTTGGCAAGGAACCGGACATTCTCACCATCACCCTGCCCGAGGAAATCAGCAGGGCCCTTGCCGTGCTGAACACGGACAAGGAGATTGCTCCGCTCTCCGTCACGGCCCCTGCTGCGACGCAGGCCTCCCGGGAGATGGAGAGCGTCCGGGAAGACACGGCCAGGGGGCCTGTCCCCTCCTTCCTGGCGAAGCCCAGGGCCCGCCAGAAGGGCGCAGACCTCCTGCAGCGCTTCAGGGCCTACCGCAAGCCCCACGCGGCGCCCAAGCCTGCACCAGCACCGCAGCCGGCGCCTGTGCCCGCAGCACCCCAGCCCACGGTCATCCAGGCCATTGCCCACGATCCCCTGCCCCTTGAGTTCGATCTGCCCATGGCCATACAGGAGGAAAACAGCCTGCGTGCCCCGGCTGCCAGCATAGGCAAGCCCTCGCGCATCTCCTCCACGGCCCTTCAACCCAGGGAAGGCGATCCGCCGACCATTTCCGCAGCCCTTGGCAAGGTCTATGCCAAGATGCAGCGCGTGGCCACCATGTACCTGCCCATTCTCCTGCTTGGCGAGAGCGGCTGCGGCAAGAGCCGTCTTGCCCGCTACATCCACGAGTGGAGCGGCCGCGGCGGCAAGTTCATCAGCCTGGACTGTGCAGGCCTCACGGACGAGATGTTTGTCTGCGAGCTCTTCGGACGCGGCAGTGCCAGCGGTGCCAAGCCCAGGGAAGGCGCCTTCCGCAAGGTCCGCACGGGCACCCTCTTCCTGGAAAACGTCAACCGCCTCACACCCACGCAGCAGAGCATGCTCGTGCGTATCCTGGCCCCTGTGGGCGAAACCAAGATAGCCCTGCCGGCCTCCTCGCCCTTTCCGGCCTGCACGGTGCGCATCCGTGTCATAGCCTCGGCAGATCCCTCGCTCATGGCCGACATCCGTGCCGGACGCTTCCGCACGGACCTCTACTACCGGCTCGCCGGCGTGAGCACGACACTGCCGCCCGTGCGCGAATACAGCTATGAGGAGCGTGAAAACCTGCTGCGCAGCTTCCTTGTGAACTTGCAGCAGAAGCTTGGCCAGTGCTGGAACTTCAGCGGCGACGCCTGGCAGACCCTGCTCGACGAAAAGTGGCCCGGCAACCTGCGCGAGGTGTCCCGTATCCTGCAGCAGATCTGCCTGCTCTCGGATTCGGAAGCGACCATCACGAGGGAAGAGGTGCTCCAGCAGCTGCGCCAGGGACGCTGCCCCATGCCCTGCGACCACGAGGCCTGCGGCCAGTCCTATGGCGGCGGGTGCCTGCCGGGCCATCTGCCCGAGACCAGCATGGCCGCCTCGGATTTCGGGCCCATCATTGCCGGCGCAGCCGACGAGGACGAGTCCGGGGATGAGGGCAGCGACGACTTCTTTGTCCTGGGCTCTGGCCAGAACCTTGACGATACGCTGAGCAGCATGCGCATTGCCAAGATTACCGAGGCCATGAACAGGACCAATGGCAACAGGGTGGAGGCAGCCAAGCTGCTCGGCCTCTCCTATGTGCAGCTCAACTACACCCTCAAGCACATGATGAACCAGAACCAGAACATGGGCCGCGACGACTAAGCCTCAAGGCCCCTGACCATAATAAAAACGGCAAGGCCCAGGCCGCCCCTCGCATGAGGGTGGCCTGGGCCTTTGCCGTCTTCTCTGGCCTTCCTGACCTTATGCTGCAGGAACCCGGGCACAAGGCCCTGCCCTGCGTCCTTGCCGCCCGACCGACCTGACCGGCCTTAGCGGGCTGCTGCAGGCGTGAAGTTCAGACGCGCATTCTTCATGCGCAGGGTGGAGACAATGGCGTCAAGCTCGTCCTCCCCGCCAACCAGGAGCAGGATGCCCACTTGCTGGTTTTCTCTGTCAATGGTGGCCACAAGCCTGGCCGGGCTTTCCTTGATGGTGCCCTTGTATTCCACCCTTGTGTCTGTCTGGGAGACCACGTTCATGACGGCCTCGTGGCTGGCCATGTTGGCCGTGCTCTCTGCGGCTATTTCGGCCAGTTCCTTGCCGAGATTGGGCACCACGGACACGGTGATGGCCGAGCGCGAGCCTGAGGCTGCCTTGGCAAAGCCGGCAATGCAGCGATCGGCCGTACACTCCATGCCCTCGGGCAGGTTGGTGACCCAGCCGTCGGGCAGGGTCAGACTGAAGGCGGGCAGAGTCTCTGTGCGTGCCTTCATGTTGACCTCGTCACCAGAACAGGCGGCACACAAAAGACTCAGACAGACGGAAAAAAGCAGAAGAAGACGCATGAACTTGTTCCTCGTTATCCTTGACGATTCCTATTGAAAGAAGAAGTGGCGTTTGTTGAAAGGAAGGGGATTTCTGGTCGAGGCCTGCCGAACCAGGCGGCCGGGTCCCGGAGCCGGGCTCAGCGGGGCAGCTCAAAGGTGGCCAGGGGCGTGTGCTGCGCACCGGCAGACGAGAGCACGCTCTGATACAGGACAAAGGACGACACAGCAAAGGACAGATTGTCGGGCAGACGGAGGGATCGGACAAGATCCTGCAAAGCTCTGCGTCCGCCTGACTCATTCCTGGCAGGCATGGATCGCACACGGGCCAAGGTACAGTGGGGCGTCCAATGGGGAGGGCTCGTGCGTTGCCTCCTGCCGGCCCTGTCTGTCCTGGCTGTCCTGTTTGCACACACATCGGGCAGCACCGTGGCAAGGGCCGCGCATACCCTGTCGTGGAGCAGGTCGAGCTCGGCTGACGGCGCACAGCCTGCCCAGAGCACGGTGCGATCCCCGCGACCAAAGGTGCCCGCGTGGGTGAAGCTGAGCCTGAAGGCAGGGCTTGCTATTGTCGAGAGTGCCGCTGCAAGGGGCCTTATGAGGGCGTTTTCCACAGTGCCCAGAAAATGCAGGGTCATGTGCATGGTCTCGGGCCTGGTCCAGCGCAGGGCAGGGGAGCCTGTCCATTCGGTCTGCATGGCACAAAGGGCCGTTCGCAGCTCCTGCGGCAGGGGCAGGGCCACAAAGAGCCTGGAGACGGATTCCTGGTCCCGGCTCCTGTCCAAATTCCTGTTCAAGGGTTCACTCCCCGGGTTTCCGATTTCGAGTCCACAAAAAGGGCCTTCCCGAAGAAGACCAGGAACACTAGGCCGTGTTGACAAAACCAAAATCCGACAGTGGCAACCGGCATATGCCGATATAAATGGGGCGTACCAACTTCCATTAGAGCTCACTGTCGCACCATGACCCCGTCTGAAATCAGGCCAGATCAGGGCGACACCTAATTTGTCAACACGCCCTAGGGAATCAGCACAGGAAAACATACGCCGCTCCCCAAGACCAGAGAGCAAAAGAGGCCTGCAGCCAGAGCGGCAGCACCCACTTTTTCGAACATGGGGCCGGTTCGTTGCACAAAAGGCATGCCCGCCATCCGAACCTTGCAGTGACAGGATACCCGCAAAGCGTGCGGTTGTCGAACACCCTGCACTGTCCCCCTGGACCTTGCCATCTTCCGAAGACGCACCACTCTTCAGGGGCAGAGTCTGTGCAAAAGGGACGCACAAGGCCACACCGGTCCGGACAGTCCGCCGCCCTGCCCCTTGTCCACTGCACAAAAAAAGCCTCCCTTCTGCAAGACGCTCTGCACAAGGGAGGCCTGGTTCGCAAGAGGCCCTGAACCGAAAGGGGGGATCCCTCCTTCATTCAGGCAGTTGCTTTGGCTACGGCTTGGAGAAGCCGAACTTGGCCAGGATGGCCATGCCTTCGGGGCTCAGCACGAAGTCCACGAACTTGGCGCCATCGGTGGGGTTCTTGCCGGTCTTGGCCACGGCAATGGGATAGGAGACAGGATCATGTCCAAGGACATTGGCCACGATCTTCACCTTGCTGCCAGCCTTGAGGGCATCGGTGCGGTACACGAAACCGGCATCCACTTCGCCGCGGGCCACATAGTCCAGGGCCTGGCGCACGGAGGAGGAGTTGATGTACTTGGGCTGCAGCTTTTCCCAGAGCTTGGCCGTGGTCAGGGCATCGCGGGTGTAGCGGCCGGCAGGCACGGAGTCGGGGTTGCCGATGGCAATGCGCTTCACGCTCTTGTTGGTGAGGGATTCCACGCCCTTCACAGTGACTTTGCTGTCGGCGGGCACGATGAGGACCAGATCATTGAGGGCAAAGTTCTTGCGGGTGGCCGGATCGATGAGCTTGCCCTGCTGGGCCTTGTCCATGGTCTGCTGGTCGGCAGTGGCAAAGACGTCCACAGGGGCGCCTTCCTGCATCTGCTTGAGCAGGGGATTGGAGGCTGCGTAGTTGGTCAGGACCTTGATGCCGGGATTCTTCTTTTCGAAGGCCGCCTTGATGGCATCAAAGGCATTGGTCAGGCTGGCTGCACCGGACACGTACAGGTCGGCGGCATGGGCACCCTGGGCAAGACCAAGGCTCAGAACGCAGGCTGCCACGGCAAGGCTGCAGAATTTTTTGAGACGCAGCATGAACACACTCCTTTCAGGAATAGAGAAACATGGAAATGAAAGGCCGCTGCTTCCCCCATGGAAGGGGAAGAACGTCCGGGAGACGCGGTGCAGACACGGTATCTGCACCCAAAAGAGGAGAAAGCGTTCTTCCTTCCCCTGTCCCTTGCGATGCACAGCATGCCTGTGCCGCGCTGTGCGCGGAAGTGCGCCGCTGTACTCGCAGAAGAATATGGGCTATCAAAGGCGGCATGAGGAGCCTGGCAGCATCGGCCGGTTCCTGCCGCACGAAAACGCTCAAGATCCAAGAGTGCACAAAGCCCCATGAAGCAACTGACCAGCCAAGAACTGCATGTCCTGACCGACGCCTGGCAGGAGTGGACGCGCTCCGCCCCCAACGACTCGCAGCTGCGCAGCCGCGAGCGCCTGCTGCTCGTCTTCCTGCTCATCCGACACGGCGCCCTGCGCCTGAGCGAGGCCCTGGAGCTCAATGACCTTCGGGACTTCGACTACTCCACCTGCACCATCAAGATTGGCGGTGCCCGAGGCAGGGAGGTTCAGATACCGGAAAAGGCCATGGAGGCCATCCGCACGCTCGTCAATTCCCCGCGCATGATACGGCTGCGGGGCACCATCACCCACATGGACCAGGGCTATGTGCGCAAGCGCTTCTATGCCATTGCCGGGCTCTGCAATCTCGAACCTGCGGCCGTGGGCCCGCAGGTTATCCGCCAGTCCAGGGCAAGCGAGCTTCTGCAGGCCAACATTCCCCTCAACATCGTGCAGAAATTTCTCGGCCAGCGGTCTCCTATGCAGACCGCCAGCTTCATCAGCTTCACGGACGACGACGCACGGCGCATTGTGCACAACCACCTGCGCCAGGAGGCCTTAAGGCGCTCCTCGGCCCGCAATGCCTTCACAGGCACCGTGTCGCGCCTGGAAGCGGGCCAGGTCTCGGCGCTGGTGGAGCTTGTTACCCTGCAGGGCATGCATGTGCACGCCCTCATCACCATCGAGAGCGTGCAGCGCCTGGGCCTCCATCAGGATCAGCTTCTCAATGCCACGGTCAAGGCGCCCTACATCATGCTTGCCCGCGAAGAGGCCAAGCGTACGGGGACCAACCACTTCTGCGGCACCGTGCTCAGCATCAACCGCGGCAGCGTCGAGAGCTCCGTAGTGGTCGAGGTGACCGAGGGGCTTACCCTGTGCTCCATCTTGTGCACCGAAGAGCTCGACGAGCTGCACCTAGAACAGGGGGAGCGGGTCTGCGCCTTCTTCAGCCCCTTCTCCGTGGTGCTCGGCCTGCCCGAGGAATAGGCCCGAACCAACGGTTCTGAAGGGAACAGGGTTCAAGGGCGTGTCGTTCAGGCCTTCAGAGAACGGTATGGCAGCCTCAGGCTGTCTTCTGTTCCCTGTCTATGTCCTGCACAAGATTGAGCAGGGCTTCCCGTGAGCGCTCGCCCTTGCCGCGGTTGGGGGTCCAGTCCTCGCAGCGGCAGATATGGCCCTCGGAGAAGAAGACCAGAAGGTCGGCAAAGGCCTCTACGTCGTCCGGATCATGGGTGATGATGGTCACGGGGATCTGCCAGTCCGAGAGCAGACTGCGGATTTCGCCGCGCATGCGCACCCTGAGCAGGGGGTCCAGGGCCGAAAAGGGCTCGTCCAGGAGCAGGATGCGCGGCTCTGCGGCCAGAGCCCTGGCCAGGGCCACGCGCTGGCGCTGGCCGCCGGACATCTCCGCAGGCAGGTGATTCCAGAGGGCGTCCACCTCAAAGCGTTCGAGCAGCTCGTGAGCCCTGCGCTTCGCGTCTCTGTCCAGGCGTCCGAAGGTGCCGGACAGGGAAAAGCCCACGTTGTCCAGGGCACTCAGATGGGGAAAGAGCGCGTAGTCCTGCAGAAGATAGCCCACGTGGCGGGTCCTGGCCGGCCTGTTGATGCGCTTTTTCGAATCGTAGAGCACATCGCCGTCCACGCTGATGTAGCCCTCGTCCGGGGTGATGAGGCCTGCAATCATCTGCAGGGTCAGGGTCTTGCCCGAACCCGAGGCACCGAAGAAGACCATGTGGGAGACGGAGGACTCCACGTCGGCCTTCAGAAAAAAGGTTCCGCGGGGGCCCTGAAGTTTTTTCTGAACATGCAGGGATATCATGAGGACACCTCGGATCCGGCTGCGGCAGGCCTGTTGCCCTTGCCGGAGCCGAGCCGTGTGCGGGAGCCCCTGCCAATGCGGGCGGAGAGGAAGGAGTCGGCAGCCACCAGGATGGACAGGCAGATAAAGGACGTCAAAAGCACCAGGGACAGGGCCTTGGGATCGTCGCCCGCCTGGAAGGCATCGTAGATGGCCAGGGCCAGGGTCTGGGTTCGGCCGGGGATGTTGCCGGCTATCATCAGGGTGGCACCGAACTCGCCCATGCCACGGGCAAAGGCCAGCATGCTGCCGGCCAGGATGCCGCGCCAGGCCAGGGGCAGGGTCACCAGAAAGAAGATCTTGGCTTCGCTGGCCCCGAGGGTGCGCGCCGCATCCTCGTAGCGCGGATCCACGGACTCCAGGGCCGCCCGGGCAGACTTGTAGATGAGCGGAAAGACCACCACCGTGGCAGCCACCACGGCGCCTTCCCAGCTGAAGATGAGCTCTATGCCCATGGCAGCAAGCCAGTCGCCCAGAATGCCGCGCTTGCCCACGATCAGGATAAGATAGTAGCCCAGGACCGTGGGCGGCAGAATCATGGGCAGCGTGCACAGGGCATCCAGGACCTTGGAGTACAGGGACTTGCGCCGCATCTGCAGGCGGGCCACGGCAAGTCCGGTCACAAGGGCAATGAGGGTTGCCAGCCCCGCCACCTTCAGGGAAAGATAAATGGGAAACCAGGGTGGAATGGGCAGATCCCAGGGCATACGGTTGATCCTTTTCAAAAGGGCGGAAATGAGACTTCTAATACATACCACGCCCCGGTCTGTGTGCAAGGCAAACACGCTTTTGGCTAAAAGAGGGAATTTTTGTGTGTGACAAAGGGCGGGCAAAGATGTCTTCTTTCAGGTAACTATATGGCATTCATTCCTCTTTTGAGACATTCACAAAAACTTGTCCGTGTCACTCTGCGTGATTTTTTTCTCTTCGTGTCCCTGAACCCCGAGGCGTCTGCGACAAACAAAAAAGACCCTCCGTCCGCTCCCTTCCTGAGGGCAGACGAAGAGTCCCTTGTGTCCTGTGTTGCTTGCAGGCCCGGATCAGACAGGTACGGGGCTTCCCGGACCGCCTTCTGGCCTGCTGCTAGTGTCTAATTTTAAAATTATGTCATGATATCTAGATAATGAAATCCAATAATTTCAACTAGATATAAGTTGTCAGATTTATCGATTTAGGCACTAGTCGGCCTTCTGGTCTTCTTTCTGATCCACGACGGCAAAGCTGTCGCCGGGACGGACCACGCCGCCCTGCAGAATGCGGCAGAAGACGCCCTTCTTGGGCATGATACAGGTCCCCACCAGCTTGCGGATTTCGCAGCCGGAATGGCATTCCTTGCCAATCTGGGTCAGTTCGAGAAGGATGTCGGTGCCGATGCGAAAACGCGTGCCTATGGGGTAGGTGGACAGCTCCACGCCCTCGGTGGTGATGTTCTCGGCAAAGTCGCCGGGATGCACATCGGCGCCCAGGCTGCGCATATAGTTGATGTCCTCTATGCCCAGCAGACTCAGCTGCCTGTGCGTTCCGTCGGCATGGGAATCGCCCGCAACGCCAAAGTTGGTCTTCAGTTCCACCTCGGGGCGGCTGACCTTGCGCATCCCCTTTTTCTCACTTGTATTGACAGCGACTACACGCATGACGGACCTCGTGTCGTGCTCCATTCCCGACGGTTCGTCTCCCGTGAGCACACAGGAGATGGAGTCTTGTCCCGAGGGGGAGCAGTAGAAAATGAACATGCCTGCCCCTGAACAGCAAGGGGCCATCCAGACCCGTTCAGGCAGGAAAACCACGCATAGCATATTTTTCGTGACAGGAACAGGGGCCCGGGCCAGCCCTTTGTCTGGCCCGGCCTTGAACAGGGCGTTCAGGGAATGCCGCCGGGGCTTGCCTGCCGGCCTGCGCCCTGTGCCGGATTGCGCCGTACCAGGAGCCAGCCTCCAGACGCAGAGGCATCAGACAAATCAGAAGAGTAGACAAGAGTCCCAAGCCCCTCCAGAAGGTCGCGATCCTCCATCCTGCTCGTCAGAAGCCAGGGGGTGCCGGATTCAAGCCAGGCTGTCACGTAGCCTGTGGGCGTTTCCCGGAAGAGGGCCGTATAGTGGAGCCACTGCCTTGCCCTGGCCACATCGCGGTCATAGAAGGCATTGGCGCCGTCCTTGAAGCTGTACACAAGGCCGCGCAGGGCCTGATAGCGTATGGCCGGCTCGGGCTCGTTGCAAAAGATAACGTCTCCGGGTCTTGTGCAGGCCTCGAGGGCAGCCAGGGCACGGGCCTTGAGCCTGCCCCGTTCGGCATAGTCGACCATGCGTGCACTGTGCACGTTGATTGCCGAGAGGTGCACGGCGTGCAGGCCTGCCAGAAGCTGCCGGTCCGGAGCAAGGATGAGCACGGCCACCACGGCTGCCAGGGCCGTGGCACGCCTGAGCAGGGGGCGCCCATCGACCAGGCAGGCAAAGCCTGCCACAATGGCCAGCCAGCAGAGCGGGATGAGAAAGCGTGCGCCGCGCACAAGCTCATGCCCAAGGGGCATGTGGCCCTGCTGCCGGGCCCAGAAGCCCTCGGCAAAGGAAAAGGCCACCACCAGGGCCATGGCCAGCACGAAGGGCCCGTAAAGCCCTGACAAGTGCTTCAGGCGCGCCGTGCCCCGCCTGGCAACAAGAACAAGTCCTGCCAGACCCAGGGGAATGAGCGGTACCTGCAGGATGTAGGTGTGCAGAAAGGTCCAAAGCGTTGCCAGGGGCGCATGATAGTCTGCGGCATAGCGCAGTCGGAAAAGCGCGCCCAATGTCGCCAGATCCGCACTGCTTAAGACATGCTCGTCGGAGAGCGTGGGCCAGAGGAAGCAGAAGACCGGCACAAGGAAGCAGACAAGGCCTGCCAGGCATGTCCCTAAATGGCGTGCCAGGGAGGTCCCGGGACTTCGTGCCAGGAAGAAGGCCAGAAAGGTCATGGCTCCGGCTGTCAGGGCGCTTATGCTGTGCACCCAGACGCTCAGGCCGCAGAAAAGCAGCACAAGGGGCCGAAGCTTCGGGCGCGGCAGAGCATGCAGGGTGCCAAGGACGATCAGGGGCCACAGGCCGGCATACCACACTCTTGGCACGGGATCGTCCATGAACACGCCCCAGAAGGTGCCCCAGCCAACCCAGCAGGTGATGCACTGAAAGGCCACGAGCAGCAAAGCCAGGGAAGGCCTGGCATACAAAACGCGTCCAAGGCCGTACCAGAAGACGAGGTAGAAGAAGATGCCCACGGCCCCGGAGCGCAAAAGGCCCGTGGCAAAGCCACCCTCCGGGGCAAGCCATGTGGCCAGGGTGGTCTGCACATTCCAGATGCTGTTGTGGTGGGTCACGTTTCTGAGCACCACGTCGTTCACAAAGCACTCGGGGTGCGCCCGGGCCGCCATGCCCTGCGCGTAGGTGCCAAGATCCGAATCCAGCATGACACCGCCCAGGGAAAGATCCACTATGCCCTGCAGGCAGGCCCAGGCCCAAAGGGCTGCACAGACTACAAAGCCGGCATCGCAGCACGCACGCGCAAGAGAGCGTGTCCCGCCCTGCCCGGTCCCGTTCCGGGCTCCGGAAACGCCCGTTTCGGATCGCGCGCTTGTGGGGAAGAGGCTCATGCGTTCCTCTCTGCGGCAGCCTTGTTCCCTGCCGGTTGTTCCGGGCCTGTCCAGAATTCCGGACAGGCTGCGCCGGCGGTGCATACAGGTGCGGCCGGCTCGTGCGCACACGCTGGATCTGCCGCGCCCCCGCTCTCCTCCGTCCCGTCAAAGCCCAGGCGCGAGCGGATGATGTAGAGCGGCCGGCCCTTGATCTCCTCGAAGATGCGGCCAAGGTACTCGCCGATGATGCCCAGGGACAGGAGAATGAGACCGCCCAGGCACAGGGTGACCACCATGAGGGAGGCATAGCCCGGCACATCCACGCCCTGCACAAGGGTGCGCACCACGAGCCAGAGGGCATAGGCAAAGCCCAGCAGGGCCAGAAAGCCGCCAAGGTAGCTCCAGATGCGCAGAGGCAGGCTGGAAAAGCTCGTGATGCCATCCAGGGCAAAGTTCCACAGCTTCCAGCCGTTCCACTTGCTTGTGCCCCTAGCCCTGGGCGGACGATCGTATTCCACGCAGGACTGGCGAAAGCCTATCCAGGCATACATGCCCTTGGTGAAGCGTACCCGTTCGGTCAGGGCATTGAGGGCCGTGATGCACTTGCGATCCAGCAGGCGGAAGTCTCCGGCATTGCAGACTAGATGCTTGCCGCACACGACATTGTAGAAGCGATAGAACAGAGCGGCAGACACGCGCTAGGCAAAGCTGTCCGTGACCCTCCTGCGGCGCACCCCAATGACCGTGTCAAAGCCCTTTTCCCATTTTTCCAGAAAGGTGTGCACCACTTCCGGCGGATCCTGCAGATCCACGTCCATGGGTATGGCCGCATCGCCATGGACAGCCCTGAAGCCTGCGGCCAGGGCATGTTCCTTGCCGTAGTTGCGAGAAAACTCCAGGGCCCTGACGCGCGGGTCGCGCCTGTGCAGGCGCTCTATGCACGCAAGCGTCCCGTCCGTGCTTCCGTCGTCCACGAAGAGGACCTCGAAGTCGTAGTCGCTGCGGGTCAGAATGGTCTGTATGTGCTCGTAGAAAAAGTCTATGGCTTCTTCCTCGTTGTAGACGGGTACAATGAGGGAGACGCACTTGCGGCGTGTTCCTGCTGTCTGATCCTGCAGGACGCTTGCCGGGACCTGGTCCTGTCTTGTCCCTGTCTTGTCTGCTTGCATGGGCATTCTCGTTGCAAATGGCATGGAAAAAGTACCTGGCGTTCTTCTGCTCCGTGGGGCAGAAGCGTGATCCTTGTAGCCTCTCCCCCCTGTCCTTGGCAACCGGGAATGGAGCGCCTTGCATTGTGCGGTCTTTTCAAGCTTCTGTTGCCGGCCTTTGTCCTTGTCGGGCACTGTTTTCCCCCTGCTGCCGTCTCCCTGCCAGTGGACTGGACTCACGCTTTTGCCGGATCGTTCCGCCAGCCCCTGAAGGCCCGCTTTGTTGACTCCCAGAGCAAAAAAGGGAATAGTCTCCTGTACCATAGAGGTTGTGCGCTCCAGATCAAGGGGCCCGTTTGCAGGTCACGTTCCCTCTGCTTTTCGGGTCTTTCTTGTACACTGTCCTGGGCGCTTGTGCACGGTGCGTGCCGCACTGTTTTTTAGGATCCTGCGAAGTTTTTGCGAGGTGTTGCGAGGTGTTGTTATGATTGGTTCCCTGAGCGAAGAAGAATTTCTGCAGAAGGTTCTGGCCTTTCATGGCCATGCCGCCCCCGGCGTGCTCCTGGGCGGATTCCTGGTCGAGGCTGCCCGGGCCCACATGAAGGAAGGCTGCCTCTTTGACATCATCAGCGAAACCAGGCAGTGCCTGCCCGATGCCGTGCAGATCCTCACCCCCTGTACCGTGGGCAACGGCTGGCTGGTGGTCCGGGACCTGGGCCTCTATTCCCTGGTCATGTACGACAAGCACACGGGCGAAGGCTGCAGGGCCTGGGTGGATCCCGAAAAGCTCAAAAACTTCCCCCTCACCTACGAGTGGTTCTACAAGCTCAAGACCAAGAAGGAACAGGATGGCGATGCCCTGCGCAGGGAAATCCTGGACCACGGACAGGACATGATTTCCACACGTCCTGTGCAGATGAAGCCCGAGGTGCTCGGGCACAAGAGCAAGGGCGCCATTGCCACCTGCCCCGTCTGCGGAGAGGCCTACCCGGCCAGGGAGGGCGCCCGATGCCCCCTGTGCCAGGAGGGCCGACCCTATACCTACCGCTAGGGCACACCGCCCGGGCCTTCTGCTGTCGGCACTCTTCCTCCTGCCTTAAGCGCCCCCTTTCCTGTCTGCCAGTGTGACGTCCGTCTTCACCCCGGGGATCCCCGGAGCGAGGCGGACTTTTTTTTTTGCCTGCCCCTGGCTGCTCCATGGCTGGGGCTGTCCTTGTTCCCGAAGAGCTTTTTCGAAAAACGTTCCCAAAGAACTTTTCTGGCGAGCTTCCCCTGGGACTGCACCTCAGGGGCAAAAAACGTGAAGACAGAATTTTCTGGAATATCATACTATTACTATCGAGCCCCTGACAAAAATCACACGAGTACCACTTTTTTGTCGTTTTCGTGTTGCCAGAACTGCTGATTTTGTCTATAGTCCAAATTAATCCTTGCAAACAGCGTTTTCCCGGGCTTTCTGTTCCTGTACAAGCTCTCTGGAAAACTCTTCTGTCTGCGCACTTTTCATTCTGCTTCCTGTTTCAGGCATGCAGAAGCGTGTTTTTTCGAGGTACCCACCTCACCTTCCCCGTTGAAGAACAACGGGTTTTCTCAGAGGATACTTATGAGTTCTGAACTGAAAAGCATGCACATGGGCCAGATTACATCCTTCTTCATTCCCACTGTGACCCTGGTGGGCCAGAACTGCTCCAAGGAAATCCCCAACAGGCTGAAATCCATTGGCGGCAAGCATCCTCTCATCGTGACCGACAACGGCATCAAGGCCTGT
>CALVHF010000035.1 GCA_944327295.1 uncultured Desulfovibrio sp.
CCGGCGCAAGTCGGGCACGAACTTCTCGGCTTCTCTGTCCCAGTTGGGCAGAACAGAGGTGGGCACCACGATGAGGTTGGGTCCGTGGAAGTTTTCCTCCACCAGGTGCTGGATGAAGGAGAGGGTCTGTATGGTCTTGCCAAGGCCCATTTCGTCGGCAAGGATGCCGCCAAAGCCGTACTCCGAGAGGAAGTTCAAATAGGCCAGGCCCTGCAGCTGATAGCTGCGCAGGGAGGCGTGCAGGCCCTTTGGCGCCGGAATGGCCCGGATTTCCTTGAAGGAGTGGATCTTTTCGCGCAGCTGGCTCCAGAAGGAGTCCGTGTGAGCATTGGGCACGTCCTCAAGCAGGCTGTCCAGCATGGGGGCCTCGAACTGCTTGAAGACCGTCTGCGGCGGCTTGGTGGGATCAAAGCCCAGGGCCGTGAGCTTGTGGGCTATGCGCTGCAGCCATTCCTCGGGCAGGGAGGTATAGGATCCGTCCTTGAGCTGCACGTAGCGCTTGCCGCGCATCCAGGCCTTCCAGATCCTTTCCAGCGGCAGGGACTGTCCGTCGTAGTCCACGGTAATGTCCAGGGAGAAGATCTTGTCCTTCTCGTTGCTGACCACTTCGGCGGAAATGGTGGACTTGGTGGAGCGCACCTTGTATCTGGAGAGCGCCCGCTCGCCGTAGACGCGGTAGGTCTCCACAAGTTTGGGGTAGGTGTCCAGCAGAAAGGCAATGGCTTCTTCGGGTTCCAGAAACCACAGCTTGTTGGAACGGGGCTGGAAGCCTATGGCCGAGAGCTCGGACATGAGGTTGGCTTCCTCCTGCTGATGGCGGCGCACAAGGAAGGTCTGGCCGTCGTAGGTGTAGCTGCCGGTCTGGAAGTCCGGGTTGGGACCGCCCAGGGAGAACTCGCCGTGCTTGGTCTCGTAGATGTTGTCGATTTCCAGGGTCAGAAGGCTGCCCTCCTCGTCCAGAAAGAGCTTGGGATTGTAGGTGGCAGGCTGGAAGACGGGTTCCATCATCTTGAGGAACTTTTCGGGTTCGAACAGCTCCGAGGAGGGGAGGCGTGTCCAGACCCTGTCCAGGAATTCGGAAATTTCTTCGTGCGGCACGACGGGCCGCTCGTAGATGAGGCTGCGCACCAGGGAAGGATCAAGCCCTGTCTGCACGGGATAGAAGTTGCGGCGGTAGCACACCCACAGGGGCATCTGGCCGTGGAAGGTCACCGGCGTCTCACCGGGCTCGTCGCCAGCCGCCTGGTTCTTGTGGCTTTCGTCCTCGTCGCCTGTGCTGATGTAAATGAGGGGGCGGCCCTCGCGCTTGAGCAGCACGTCAAAGCAGAAGCCCTGGGCATCCAGGTTGGGCTTGAGCTTGAGGGCAAAGGGGGTGCTTTCGATGCGGCAGGGCTTGTCAGTGTCTTTCCAGAAGATGTAGTATTCGTGGCGCACGGCCCAGAAGAACCAGGAGACGAGCCCGTCTGGAATCTCCACCCTGTGACCGAAATAGTCCACATGCAGGCCAATCTGCTTGGCCACCCTGGGCAGTTCGGGCGAGGTTTCGCACCAGTCGGGATTGTTGATAATCTGTTCCAGAGTTACTTCATTGTGGACTGTGGACAGGCCGGACTTGTTCTGCCTCGAGCGGAAAAAGGAGACCAGAAGGCGTCCCTGATCCGGCTCGAAGCGGAACACCAGATAGTGCTTGCCGGCTTCTGGTTCCATGCTGGTGGAGAAAAATCCGCGGAAACTCTGTTTCCAGTCTACAACCGGAGTGTGATCTTCTGTTTCGTGACCTTCTTCCTTGCGCAGTTCGTCCACAAGATGCAGGGTCAGTGCTGCGACATGGCGGCAAACACCGGTAAAGGCATCGGAACAGTTGCACATTGACTTGACAGAGTGGTCAAAGATCGAGAAGGTCAATTGAGGAGTGTAGACCTGGAAATCATCGCCCTGGATGTTTCCGGTCACTTCCCATGTTTCTCCTTCCTGAATATGAATTTTCTGCACTCCGCTGTCAGAGAGGATAAAGCTCCCTGCATCGCGGATATATTCCGGGATCTTGTCATGTAGAAAGGACTGGCTTATCTCCAGGATGACACTGTGTTCAGATCGGCTCATGATTCCTCGTCAATAGATGTTTCGTCTTCTGTCTGAAGGCGCCCCTGCTCAGGGTCGTCCAATTTCTTGCACGCTATACAACAAGAAGGACAAAATGATCAATAGCCTTGGCCCTTATATGGGATTCACGCAAAAAAAAGTGGTACAGAGGGGTTGTGCCGCTGTCCTGCTGTTCTGCCTTTTTTTGTTCTTCGGTCCGGGGCTTGCACCTGTTTTGTCTGTTGCAGCCGCTGCAGACGTGGCTGGTGACGCAGCCGTGGAAGGGAGCGAATCCAACCCCGTGCCCGGGGGCACGCTCGTGCTGGGCAGCATAGGCGAGCCGTCTAACCTCAATCCCTACATAAGCTCCGATTCGGCCTCCCACGAGGTGGCCGATCTCCTCTTTGTAGCGCCCCTGCGCTATGACAAAAACCTGGAGCTCGAGCCCTGGGCTGCCGAACGCGTGGATCTCTCGGAAGACGGCAAAAGACTTGTCATCATTCTGAAGAAGGGCATTTTCTGGGAAGATGGCGTGGAACTGACGGCCGAAGACCTGGTCTTTACCGTGCGGCTCGTTGCGGATCCGAAGACCGGTAGCCCCTATGCCGAGGACTACATGCGCATCAGGAGCGTACGGGCCCTGGATCGCTACACTGTCGAGGTCCTCTACGATCAGTACTACGCCAGGGCCGTGATTTCCTTCTGTTCGGCCATCCTGCCAAGGCATATTCTTGAAGGCCAGGACGTGCGCACGGGCAGCTTTGCCCGCAAGCCCGTTGGCGCCGGTCCCTACAGGCTTGCGGACTGGCAGTCCGGATCCAGGGTCACGCTCAGGGCCAGTGACACCTATTTTGCGGGCCGTCCCTATATTGACGAAATCATCTACCGCATCATTCCCGACTCGGCCACCATGTTCATGGAGCTGCGGGCATCCAGGCTGGATATGATGGGTCTCTCCCCGGAGCAGTACCTGCGCCAGACAAAGGGAGGCCGATGGGACAGGGACTATCGCAAGTACAGGTATCTGGCCTCGGCCTATACCTACCTTGGCTTTAACATGCGCCATCCATTCTTTCAGGATAGGCGCGTGCGCAGGGCCATCTCCTGCGCCCTGAACAGGGAGGAGCTCGTTCTCGGGGCCCTGCTCGGCCAGGGCGTGGCCGCCTTCGGCCCCTACAAGCCGGGCTCCTCGGTCTACCATCCGGGCCTTGCCCCGGTGGCCCATGATCCCGAAAAGGCCCGCACCCTGCTTGCCGAGGCAGGCTTTCGCGACACGGACGCAGACGGCATCCTGGAGCGCAACGGCCAGAAGTTCGAGTTTACCATCCTGACCAACCAGGGCAACACGGAACGCATTCTGGCCGCCATCATCGTGCAGAGCCAGCTTGCCAGGGTGGGCATACGCGTGCATGTGCGCACCGTGGAATGGGCGGCCTTTATCCGCGAGTTCGTGAACAAGGGCGCCTTTGATGCCGTGGTCCTGGGCTGGACTATTACCCCGGATCCGGACCTTTACCAGGTCTGGCACTCCTCCCAGGCCGTGCCCGGAGGTCTCAACTTCACGGCCTTCACCAATGCGCAGCTGGACAGGCTGCTCGAGGAGGGGCGGACCACCAGGGAAGAGGAAGCCCGCAGGCAGATCTATTACCGGGTTCAGGAAATCCTGGCCAAAGAGCAGCCCTACTGCTTCCTCTACGTGCCCTATGCCCTGCCCATCCTGAGTGCCCGCATCCACGGCATAGAGCCGGCCCTGGCAGGCATTGCCTGGAATCAGGAACGCTGGTGGATGGAACCGGACAGGCCCGAACTTGAGCCCTGACCAAGTCACGAACAATCAGACCCGGTCTTCCGGGGCAGGACGCCCAAAACCGGACACCATGGGCGGCATCTCCGGACAGAATCCCGGATCAGGACTTGGCTCGGGACGCGATCAGTATTTCCTTCAGCCATGCCCTCTGCCAGACCCTTGTGAGCAGACTGGCACAGAGTGATGCTGTATCAGGCACGCAAGGACGCAGCCTGCGCCTGTAGGGGCTGTCCCTGCGTCCCTGCCCCCTCTTTCCCCTTCCTCCTTGCTCTCCTTGTGCGGCCTGCACAAAAGCCCATTTTCCTTCCCGATCTTAAGGCTTGGTCCCTGGCCATCCTCAAATGGCAGGACCTGGCGCGGCAGGCCGGCACCCGTTTTCATCAGTATTGCAGTGAACCCTATGGCTTTTTGTACAGCACCCATTGATCGGCAGAGCGGCCTGCGCTTTGCCTACACGACCTTTCTTCTCTCCTGGCTTACGGCCTTCGGTCCCCTGTGCACGGACATGTATCTGCCCACCCTGCCGGACATAGCCAGAGAACTGCACATTTCCACAGCCCTGGCCCAGTCCAGCATCACGGCCTGTCTGCTGGGCCTGGCCCTTGGGCAGCTCGTCATAGGCCCCATTTCCGACAGCAGGGGCCGGCACGGCATCCTGGTCTTTTCTCTGGCCCTCTACACGGCGGCAAGCTTTCTGTGCGCCGTGGCCACCTCAGGACCTGTCTTTCTGCTCCTGCGCTTTGTGCAGGGGGTGGGTGGGGCCGGCGGAGCCGTCCTTGCCCGGGCCGTGTGCTGCGACGTCTTTCAGGGCTCACGGCTCACCCAGTACATCTCCCTGCTCATGGCCATTCACAGCGTGGCTCCCATTCTGGGGCCCGTGGCCGGAGGCTTTCTGGGCGGCACGGCCGGCTGGCGCAGCGTCTTTGTGGTGCTCGGTGTCATAGGCATCCTGCTCCTTTGCGGAGCCCTTTTTTCCCTGCCCGAATCCCTGCCAGAGAACAAGCGTCTGACAGGCGGCATCTGGGCATCGCTCAAGAATACGGGGCGGCTCTTCAGGGAGCGCACCTTCCTCTGCTACACAGCCGTGCAGGGCTTTACCATGGCCGGCTTCTTTGCCTATGTCTCGGCCTCGCCCTTCATTTTTCAGAATATCTACGGTCTCTCCATGGAGACCTTCAGCATCATCTTCGGCTGCAATGCCATAGGCATGCTCTGCTTCTCCCTGCTGGCAGCCAGGCTTTCCAGGCGCTTCGGAGACCGCAGCCTGCTCATGTGGGGCGACATTGTCCGCACCATTGCCTGCTTTGGCGTGCTTGGCGTGTCTCTTGTGCAGCCGGCCTCGCCCGTTCCCATGATAGGGGCTCTCTTCTGCATGCTTGTCCTGCAGAGCATTACCCTGTCCACAAGCTTTTCCCTGGCCGTGTGCTCGCAGCGCGTGGGCGCCGGCGCCGCCTCGGGCATTCTCGGCGTGGCGGTCTTTCTCTTTGGTGCCTGTTCCTCGCCCCTGGTGGGCCTTGCCGGACCCATGAGCGCCCTGCCTCTGGGCATCATTGCGGCTGCAACCGGAGTGGCCTCCCTGTGCTCCACCCTGATGGGCAACCGCCTCTACAGGGACTTTCTCGGAACATCGCGCTCGGGGCAGGGCGGGGCATAGGCGGCACAGGTTCCGGACGATCATGCCGGACGGATGCGGGCGAACAGCGGGCAGGGCCTGACGCCACGTCGAGAGGACAGCGGGAAGGCGTGTGTCCCCTTCAGATGCCTGTCGCTCGGTGCTCTTCCTTCCGGGGACAGCGCCGTGTGTGCTGCCTGTCAGGCCCTGTTTTCAGGGGATCTGCTGTCTTGGCAAGGAGGCGTATTCAGGCTACAAAGAACAATCCGAGAAGGATTGCGCCCATTTTTCAGGTCACTGGAACGGCATCGAGCCTTTTTAAAAAAGTACAAGCAAATACAGAGTGTTGACTGCCAGTTGCCGGTTTTAGTCCCATCACCCGGCTGTCTGCCTCGAAGCCTTTTTCAAGGGAAGGATCCGTGCAGCCGGCACGCGGGTACGAGGATTGTACAATGATACGTATACAGGAAATTCTCGACAAGGTTTCGTCCAAGCACAAGGACGCCAATCTGGAGCTTATTCAGAGGGCCTACATCTTTGCTGCCACTGCTCATGCCGGTCAGACCCGCCTTTCCGGGGAACCCTATCTCTCGCACCCCCTGGCCGTGGCAGACACCCTGGCCGACATGGGCTTTGACGAGCCGACCATTGCCGCCGGCCTTCTGCACGACACAGTGGAAGACACCGGGGTGGACATTGACACCATTGCCGACAATTTCGGCGACGAGGTGGCGGACATTGTCGATGGCGTGACCAAGATCAGCCGCATTCCCTTTGACAACAAGGAAGAGGCCCAGGCCGAGAATATCCGCAAGATGATTCTGGCCATGAGCCATGACATGCGCGTCATCATGGTGAAGCTTGCGGACCGCCTCCACAACATGAGCACCCTGGACTTCCAGAAGGCCTACAAGCAAAAGCGCATAGCCCAGGAAACCATGGACATCTATGCGCCTCTCGCCAACAGGCTGGGCCTCTATGTCATCATGCGCCGCCTGGAGGACCTGAGCTTCAAGTACCTGCGCCCGGACGTCTACAACATGATTGTCCACTGGCTGGAAGACCATCAGGTGGTAGAAAAGCGCATCATCGAGAATGTGGTCTCCATGCTCAAGGACTTCCTGGCGAGCAACGGCATTGCCGGCGAGGTCTACGGCCGCATCAAGCACAAGTACAGCATCTACAAGAAGATGCTGGCCGAATCCCTGACCCTTGACGAAATGCACGACATCATGGCCTTCAGGGTCATCGTCAAGGACATCAAGGACTGCTACGCGGTACTGGGCCTTGTGCATCAGCAGTGGAAGCCCGTGCACGGCCGCTTCAAGGACTACATCTCCATGCCCAAGGCCAACGGCTACCAGAGCCTGCACACCACGGTCATTGGCCCGGACGGCGAACGGATCGAGGTGCAGATCCGTACCGAGGAGATGCACAGGCAGGCAGAGCACGGCATTGCCGCCCACTGGCTCTACAAGGAACACGGCCGCATCAACAGCAAGGACCTGGCCCAGTTCTCCTGGCTCAACGAGATCTTCGAGCGCCAGCGCGAGGAAGCGGATTCCAAGGAATTCATGCATTCCCTGAAGATGGATCTCTTCCAGGACGAGGTCTATGTCTACACGCCTGCCGGCGATGTGAAGGAGCTGCCCGACGGCGCAACGCCCCTGGACTTTGCCTTTCACATCCATACCAAGGTGGGCCAGCACTGTGCAGGTGCCAAGGTCAACGGCCGCCTTGTCCCCTTGAGCCGTCCCCTGAAAAACGGGGATACCGTCGAAATCATCACCGATCCTTCCCGCAATCCCAACAGGGACTGGCTGAAGATCGTCAAGACCGCCAGGGCCCGCAACCGCATACAGCACTACATCCGCACCGAGGAGCGCATGCGCGCCATACAGCTCGGCCGGGAAATGCTGGAGAAGGAAGGCCGCAAGGTCAGCATCAACGTGGCCCGCTGCGCCAAGGAAGGCCAGCTCAGCATCGTGGCCCAGGACATGACCTTTGACAGCCTGGACGACCTCTATGCCGGCGTGGGCTATGCCCATGTGACGCCCCGCAAGGTCCTGAACCGCCTCTATGCCGTCCTGCATCCCGGCGAAGCGGCGGCTGCCCAGCAGAAGACCGAACCTGTGCAGGAACAGGCACAGGTGCAGGAAACTCCGGCCAAGACCAAGCTGCCTGCGGGCGGCGTGGCCATTTCCGGCGTGGACGGCGTGCTCATGCGCTTTGCCCAGTGCTGCAACCCGGTGCCGGGCGATCCCATTGTCGGCTACATCAGCCGCGGCGCCGGCATCACGGTACACCGGGCGGACTGTCCCAATGTGCCCAACATGGAGCCGGAACGCCTCATTTCCGTGCACTGGGAAGGCGGCGAGGAAGAGGTGGCCAAGCCCTACGAGGGCGGCATCTTCGTCATTGCCCGCAACCAGAGCGGCGCCCTGGCAGCCATTGCCAAGGTGCTGGCCGACGCCGGAGTCAACATCACCTCGGCCAACATCAAGGCCCTGGTGGACGGCCGCTCCACCCTGCACTTTGTGGTGGAAGTCAAGAATGCCACCCAGCTCTATGAGGTCATCACGGCCATAGGCAAGCTGCCGAGTGTCACCGAGGCCGTGCGCGACAGTGAAAACGCGGACGCCACAGCCGAGGCAAAGGCCTGAGTCCCTTTCTGCCGAATCCCTTCCTGTCCGCTCCCTTTTTTTATGTCCACCTGCCTCGTGCAGGTGGACTGCTGATTTTTGCGCTCGTTTCCAGGGACAGTCTTTGCACCCCCTTGTGTCCCTCAGAATTGAAGGAGTCCTCATGGCACGAATTTTGTATGGTATTCACGGTACAGGGCACGGGCACGCCATGCGCGGCCTGACCATTGCCCGCAGACTCAGGCAGCATCAGTTCCTCTTTGTCTGTGCCGATGACGCCGTCTCCGTCCTTGCTCCCGAATTCCCCGTGCATCAGATTCCCAATCTCGGCACCATCTTCAGGGACTACAAGGTGGACATCCCTGCCACGGTGCGGCACAGTCTGCCCCTGCTCTGGAACAGGGAAAAGTACATCAGGGAACTTGTGGATCTCATCCATGCCTTCGGGCCGGACGTGTGCATGACGGATCTCGAATACTTTGTGCCCAAGGCTGCCGAGCGCACGAACATTCCCTGCCTCACCCTGGATCATCAGCACATCATCACCTGCTGCAAGCACCATTTGCCGAGCACCATGTGGTGGGACACCATGGTGCAGGGTCTGACGCCCAGGTACCTCTTCAGGCCCACGGCGCACAACCTCATTGTCTCCTTCTACGCGCCACCCGTGCTGTCCAGATACAATGCCCGCGTGGTGCCACCCATCCTGCGGGAACAGGTACTCGCAGCCGTGCCCGAGGACAGAGGGCATGTGGTGGTCTACCAGAGCAATTCCACAAGTCCGGCCCTCATTGAATTTTTGCAGAAGGCCACAAAGAGGACCTGCTATGTCTTCGGCTACAGGCAGGAGGAGGGCCAGGCCGGCAATGTCGTCTTCATGAAGAAGAGCGAGGACGGCTTCCTGCGCCTGCTCTCAAGCTGCAGCTACGTCATCCAGGGCGGCAGCCACACCCTCATGACCGAGGCCCTCTACCTTGGCAAGCCCATCTTTACCATTCCCCTCAAGGCCATGGTCGAGCAGCGCTTCAATGCCCTCTACATCGATCGCCTCAAGTACGGCATGCAGGCCGACATGGAGCATCTGAACCCCACCGATCTCTATCTCTTCGAGAGCAATCTCGAAACCTTCCGGCAGAACATTGCCAAGGGACGCTTTTGCGGCAACGAGACGGTTTTCGGCCTGGTGGACGCCTTTATCCGCACAGGGACCCTGCCCCAGAGCGGCGAGCCCCGCGTGCAGGAGCAGGAAGAGCCGGCAGTGCCGCGCATAGGCGCGCCCGAAGAGACCCTGGCAGCCTGGTACAGTGCCGAGGAGCAGGGGAAGAAAAGGGGACGCCGATCCTGACGCCAGGGGCTTGTCCCCCGGCACACATGCCGCCCTCCTACGTGTGCACATGGAGATCCCCTGATCCCCTTGAGACTCTTTCAGGGCGGCATCCTTTCACTGTTTGCAGAAAATGAGCATTGTTTTCTTTTTTTGCAGGAGTCATACACTTGAAAAAAGACAGCAAAAAACAGGCAGTCACACGACTTTACCTGTTCCTATGTATGGTTGTTTCTATGATCCTTCTTTCCGGACACGTGCAGGCAGCAGCCTTGAAGACACAGAGTGCACAGCCGGGCACGGCTCGGCCCTTTGTTGTGGCTGCAGAGTCAGAAAAGCGTTTTACCCTGGCCAACGGCCTTTCTGTCTACCTCATCCGGGACACGCGCTTTCCCATGGTGTGCACGCGGCTCTATGTGCGCACGGGCTCAAGCCATGAGCTCCCGCAGGAATTCGGCATAAGCCATGTCCTTGAGCACATGGTCTTCAAGGGCACAACCTCCCGTCCTAAGGGCGAGATTGCCCGCGAGGTGGAGTCCCTGGGAGGCTATCTTAATGCCTACACAAGCTTTGACAAAACCTGCTATCTGACTGACATGCCCTCTAGGCACTGGCAGACCGGTATAGACATTGTGCGCGACATGGCCTTCCACCCCCTGCTCGATGCCGGGGAGCTGGAAAAGGAAAAGCCGGTCATCATTTCCGAGCTGGAGGGCAACGAGGACGAGCCTTCCTACAGGCTCTTCCTGGATTTGCAGAAGGCAAGCCTGGCACAGACCCCCTATGCCCATCCCATCATTGGCACGAGGGAAAGCGTGCGGGCCGTGACCACCAAGGCCCTGCAGGACTACATTGACCGCTGGTATCAGCCTGGGAACATGCTCCTGGTGGTGGCAGGCGACATTGATCTGGCCGGGGTGCAGGAGTACGTCCGCCAGAGCTTTGCCTCTCTGGCCAACAGGGACGAGTTTGCGGCCGAGAATCCCATAGACGTGCAGAGCCTGAAGAGCGAGAAAGAACGTGTGGCCGTGACCCACGGCAAGTGGAACAAGGTCTATCTCGGCCTGGCCGTGGCCGTGCCCGGGGTGAAGGACTATGCCTCCCTCAATCTGGATCTCTTGAGCTACGTGCTTGCCGGTGACGGCACCTCCTATTTCGAGCGCAAGTACCGCCACGATCAGCAGCTTGTGGACAGCATTTCCGTAAGCAACATGAGCTTCTCGCGCCTGGGCCTGTTCTCCATCATGGCCGTGCTCGATGCCGACAAGGTGGAACCCTTCTTTACCCAGCTGGTCCGCGATCTGGCAGGCCTCAATGTCCGCAACTTCACGGACGCGGAACTGCAGCGGGCCAAGTTCAACATGGAGGATGCCTACGACAGGAGTTCCGAGACCCTCAACGGCCTTGCCTCCTGGCGCGCCCAGATGGAATTTGAAATGGGAGGCAGGCAGGGCGAGGCCAACATGCGCCTGGCCCTGCGCGCCCTGGACTACGACGATATCGAAGCTACCTACAGGCAGTACATCCACCCCGAAGCCGTCACCGTGCGCGTCCTTGCTCCCGAACAGGCAAAGCTGCCGGATCTGGCAGCCATCCTGAACAGAGAATGGCCGGCTGCCAAGACAGCCACGAGTGCCGTGTCCGCGGCACAGAAGATCGCCCGCGAGCAGATCCGTCTGGACAATGGCGTGGAGCTTGTCCTTCTGCCCGACACCACCATTCCCTATGTGTCCGTGAGCATGATGAGCACGGGCGGCAATGCCCTGCAAACCACGGAGGAGGGCGGTCTTGCCACCCTGACGGCCAATCTGCTCACCGACGGCTGCGGGGACATGGACAGGGTGACCTTCGAGAAGCGGCTGGCTGAAAAGGCCCTGGCCATAGGCACCAAGACCGGCCGGCAGAGCTTTGCCATCAACGGCACGGGACCTGCCCGCTATACGGCCGACTTGCTCGGCCTCATGAAGGAAGTCTACACGGCTCCGCGCTTTGAGAAAAAGGAATTTGTGCGCGAGCGCAAGGACATGGAGAGCGCCCGCGTGCTGCGCGACGACGATCCCATGGGCAAGCTCTCGGCCAGACTGTGGCCGACCATCTTCGGCTCCCACCCTTACGGTCAGGATCCCCTGGGCACCAAAGAGAGCCTGGCCCGTCTGACGCCTGCCAGTGCCGCCGACTTCTGGGCTCGCCAGAAGGCCAGGCCCTGGGTGGTCGTCTTTGCCGGCACCTTTGACAGGGAAGAGGTGCTTGCCTGGGCAGGATCCCTGCCGAAGGCCAGCGCCAGAGCCGTCGAGGTCAAGGCCCCGGTATGGAGCAAGGACAAGAGCCTGACCCTGCAGGTTCCGGACAAGAACAAGGCCCATCTTGTGGAACTCTACCCCACGGTGGCCCAGACCCATGCGGATGCGCCGGCGCTCATGCTCCTGCAGGCCGTCCTCTCGGGCCAGAGTGGCCTGCTCTTTGCCCAGATGCGCGACAAGGACAGCATAGGCTACACCGTGGCTGCCCAGAACGTCTTCTTCCCGGAAACAGGCCTCACCCTCTTCTACACAGGCACAAGCCCGGACCGCATCGAGGCGGCACGCCAGGGCTTTGCCCGCATCCTGGACGACCTGAAGAAGAAGGATCTGCCGCCTGCCCTGCTCGAAGCCGGCTGCAATGTGCTTGAGGGTAAGTACATCCGCTCCCGCCAGAGCCTCTCTTCCAGGGCCAGCGAAGCGGCACGGGAAGTCCTGCTCGATCTGCCTGTGGACTATGCCCGCACGCTCATCGAGAAGACGCGCACCCTGACGCCTCAGGATCTGCGCACGGTGGTGACCCGTTACTTCCACGATGGCTATACGGCCGTGGCCAGACCGTAACTCAGTTGTTTCTGGCCCCGTTCTCTTGATTTTTGCAGACTGCCAGGGGTTCGGCAGACTCCTTTGAGGAGAGCCGGAACTGCCCGAATCCCCTGAACGCCGGGGAGGCGACAAACCTCCCCGGAAAATTCTCCCCGGAAATGACAAGGCCTGGAGATTTCTTATGAAAATGGACGATTTGCTCAACCTGCTCGTTTGCCCGCAGTGTCACGGCAAGCTGCAGCCTCTGCCCGATGCCGCGCAGCTCGAGGGTCTCTCCTGCGATCAGTGCCAGAAGGTCTATCCCGTGCGCGAAGGCATTCCGGTCATGCTGGCCGAGGAAGCCATTCCCAGGACGAAATGGGATGCCGGAACTCGGAGGGCCTGAACATGCGTATGCTCATTGCCTCGGATTTGCACGGTTCCACCGAGAGCCTGGAATTTCTGCTGCAGAAGGTGGAGGAACTGCATCCGGATCACGTGGTGCTGCTTGGCGATCTCCTCTACCATGGCCCCCGCAACTGCCTGCCCAAGTTCTATGCGCCCAAGGGCATGCCGGACAATTTTGCACGGCTCATGGAGAGGACGCAGGTCATTGCCGTGCGCGGCAACTGCGATGCCGAAGTGGATCTCTTTGTGCTGCCCTTTCCCATGCCCGACAGTGCCTGGATTGTGGACGGCCCGCGGCAGATCTATGTCAGTCACGGCCACCGCATTCCCGAAAATCCGCCCATGGCGGGCTTTGAGCCGGGCACCATCTTCCTGCGCGGCCATACCCATGTGCCCAGGGCCGAGTACGCGGGCGGCTTCTATTTCTGGAATCCCGGATCCATTACCCTGCCCAAGCAGGGCTATCCGCGCTCCTATGCCGTTCTGGACAATGGCACCTTCACGATCCTGTCCATGGACGGATCCGTCCTGGCCGAACAGGAAGCCGGAGCCGCACAGTGAGGCCGCTCTTTCGTCTGACCAGGGGCATTGACCTTGTGCTCGCCTCGGGGTCTCCTCGCAGGCGCCAGTTTATGAACGAGTGGGGTGTCCCCTTTGTGGTCCGCCCGGTTGCGGGCGAACCCGATGCCATGGCGGGAGAGAGCGCCCTTGATTTTGTGCAGCGCTGTGCTGCCTTCAAGATGCAGGCGGCCCGGGGCACGGACAGGGAAGTCGTGGTGGCGGCAGACACGGTGGTCGCCCTGGAAGGCTGCATCATGGGCAAGCCAGCTGATGACAACGAAGCCTTGGATATGCTGCTGGCCCTGAGTGGCAGGTGCCACCAGGTGATCACGGCCGTGGCCCTGTCCTTTCCTGATCAGACGAGCCTTGTGCACTGTGATACCTGCGATGTGCACTTTGCGCCCTGGAGCAGGGCAGTGCTGCAGGCCTATGTGGCCACAGGCGAGTGCAGCGACAAGGCTGGCGCCTATGCCATACAGGGCTGCGGCGCTTTTCTGGCAGACCGCATAGACGGCTGCTGGAGCACGGTGGTGGGCCTGCCCGTGTCCTGGCTGGCCGCAGAACTTGTGCAAAGGGGGCTGCTCGAACCTCTGCCTGCAGGGCTTGTTGAGTGGACAGGAAACCGCAGCAGCTGAGCCGGCAGATGTCACTTGACGGGCGAGGAAGACCTGTCCTTGTTCAGGCAAGGTAACAGAAGCAAGGCCGCAATCCTTCTTTTTGAAGAAGGCTTGCGGCCTTGTTCGTCTGCCTCCTCGGGATCTCGTGTTGAGGAGGCGGCAGCTCAGCCCCTGATACGCCACCGGATCAGATGTCTGGGCAAGGGACGGGCAGAGCATGTCCATGCCGTGCGTTCGGAGCTTGGCGGCAGACAGTGGTACAGGCGTTGAAGCAGGGGACACGGCAAGAAACGCACCTATGTTGCAACACGCAATGCACTTGTGCCGCCGCAAGGAAAAGGCAGACGGGCAAGCCACCTTCGGTGTGCACTTGATCAAGAACTGATGTAACTACTCAGCTTGATTTTATTTTGTAATTCTAGTCTGTTAACAAAGCAGGCAAGGCCCTGGAGGAAAAGTGGTCTGCGACGAGCCCGTCAATCGTTGTCTCGCCTCGACGAGCTTGCCCCTCCTTCACTGGCTTTACTGAAGGTCGCTGCACACAGCACTTGTGGCTCCAGTTTGTCTGCCTTGTTGAGCCATCGTCCATCCTGCCTTTCCCACATACCGGTTTTCCGTTAGAGCCTCGTCAGGAGACACATCTATGGGGTATTTTTGTGGATTTCCAGGCATGAGGACTCCTTGCGCCTGGTGCGGCCAAAGGCATGGAGCAGGGGACAGAAAGAGACCGGTGTGCCGGTGACAGGAACAGGGGGCCCTGCACGAGACAGTATGCGGCGTCTGTTCTAGTCGTTGGACGGCGTGCGCTGGGCCCTGATGGCGGCAATGAGGGTTTCATCCAGGGTGGGATGGGCCACCATGAAGGTCTCGAGTTTCTTGGAATGGTACTGCCCCATGAGCAGGAGCTGGGCCGAGAGCGTGAGCTGAGAGACATTGGCACCAATGGCCGAAATGCCTGCCATGTCGTCACCGCTCCAGACGACCTTGACAAAGCCGTAGGGATTGCCTGTGGCCTGGGCCATGACATTGGAAGCAAAGTGCACCTTGGAGATGGTCACTTCGCCGCCCAGGGCCACGGCCTCGCGCTCTGTCATGCCCACACGCATGATCTCGTGGCTGCCATGGAAGCAGGAAGGCATGGGACCTGGAACGTAGGGGCCTGCTTCCTTGCCCAGGATGGTGCGGGCCACATACTCGCCCTGATGGGCGGCCGCATGGGCCAGCAGGACCTTGCCGTTCACGTCACCAATGGCCCAGGTCGTGTCGCTGGCACGCAGGTAGTAGTCCGTGGTGACAAAGCCCCGGCGGTTGAGGGCACAGCCGGCATTTTCCGCACCCAGGTCTTCCGTATTGGGCATGCGGCCGGCGGCAATAAGTCCCTTCTGGGCCGTGTAGACGGCGCCGTCGGCCAGGGTGAGTACAGCCTTTTCCTTCTTCTTGTCCGGCACAAGAGAAAGGGCCCGCACGCCGGTGAGGCAGATGACGCCCCGACGCTCAAGGAACATGCGCAGCTGCATGGCTATGTCCAGGTCTTCGGTGGGCGCGAGCTGCGGTGCCGCCTCGGCAATGATGACCCTGGTGCCCATGTGCACGAAGAAGTCGGCCAGCTCCACGCCAATGGTGCCGCCACCACAGATGATCAGGCTCCTGGGAATGAGACGCTGCTGCAGGATGGTCGTGCTGCCCAGGATGATGCGTCCGTCCGGCTGCAGGCCGGGGTAGGTGGAGGTACGGGAGCCGCAGGCAAGGACAAGGTGCTCCCCCTCAAAGGTCGTGCAGTGGCCGTCACGCTCGCAGACGCTGACGAGATGGGGAGAGAGACAGGTCGCATGGCCCTTGATGAGGTGCACACCCAGATGGATGAGCTCCAGGGTCAGGGTTCTGCGCGAACCGTCCACAAAATGGCGGACCTTTTCTCTCAGAGCCTCGAAATTTACATGCTCGGAGCCTTCAATGATGCGGCCCCTGGCAAGGTTGTCCATGACATTGAGGGGATTGACGGCACCGAGCAGAAGCTTGGTCGGCACGCAGCCGCGATTGAGGCAGGTGCCACCCAGACTGCGATCCTCAACAAGGGCAACCCTGTTGCCTCCTCTGGCAAGAACCCTGGCAGCCGCAACACCGCCGGGACCTCCTCCTATGATGATTGTATCAAAACGTTCCATAAGCCGTACCTGACTATCCGGAAGATTGCCTCCTGATGCCGGCAATGGGGAGCATTGCTGGCCTGGGAAAAAGGGCGTTTCCTGGCAAACCTACGACCTCGCGGCGTGCAAGGCAAGCAAAAAGAGGATGTTTTCTGCCCGGGCAGACACGTTTTCTGCGCCATGCGTGTCCTGGGGGCTGCCTTTATCTTCCGGACAAGATCGGGTAGGCGGGGGCGAATGCTCGCCTCAATCTCCCATACCATCGGACGTACAGTTCATGTATCACGGCGGTTTTCCTAAGTATGGCCCTTACAGATCAGAGTTTGCATACATCATTGCTCTCTGTCCTTGACAGAGATTTTAACCTGAGTTCCCAGGTAGATTTTCTGAGAGTGTCACATGTCGGTTGATAGCTTAACTTATTGATATTCCATATTTTTTAATTAGATGTTGACACCTTTTTCTCAGTTCGTAGGAGGACACTCAAAGTCCAAAGGCAATGATTGCAGTATGTTATCTATGTGCACCCGCGGACCTAACCTTGCAAGCTGCAGTAATAATATTTAGTGATAACACATAGTTGAGTCGTCAACCGATATGTGACACTCTCCGGCGATTCCGTCACCTACTCTTTGAAAGGCCAGTGGGAGTGTCCTTCCTGCTTCTGTATCTTCTGTATTCATGCCTGAAATTTCAGTTCCTCTGATGGGTAACGCAGGAATTCGGGCCTTCACTCCAAAGGAGCTCCCATGCCCTCGGTCGGCTGACTTCACAGCACGTTTTGCTCCGGCATTGCTGCCGTGGCCTCCTCGGGTAAGACGCAATACGTTTCCACTTATACCTGTCGTATTTGCTTTCGTGCCTTCCGTGCAGCTCTTGGACTTTGAGTCTCATTGCCCTCTTCTTCGACACGCCAGCCTCATATACGGTTTTTTGTTCGTCAGGTCAGTGGTTTGCCATGGACTTCCTTCAGAACGTGCCTCGCGCCAAGCCCCTTGTCCTTCGGCTGGAGGTTCCCACTTCCGGGCACTCAGAGGTCTTTCACCTCCTTGTCTTGCGCCATGTAGGTGCACAACAAAAAGGCGCCTGAACGTGAGGTTCAGGCGCCTGATGGGCATATTGAGAGAAAAAAGGGCCGGACGGATTAGTCCTTGAAGGGCGAGAGCTCTCTCAGGGTCTTGATGACAGCGGGGATGTTCTCGATGGCAAAGTCCACTTCCTCCTGGGTGTTGTAGCGGCACAGGGAGAAGCGGGTGGAGCTGTGGGCGTACTTGAAGGGCACCTTCATGGCACTCAGCACATGGGAGGGCTCCAGGGATCCGGAGGTGCAGGCAGAACCGGAGCTGGCGCAGATGCCCAGGCGGTCCAGCATGAGCAGCACGGCCTCGCCTTCAATGTTCCTGAAGGCGATGTTGGTGGTGCCGGGCAGGCGGTGTTCCCTGTCGCCGTTCACAAGGCAGTCCGGCACGTTGGCGGTAATGCCCTCCTCGAGGCGGTCACGCAGGGCAGCAACGCGGACGTTCTCTTCCTCCATGTGGGCCCGCGCCAGATCGCAGGCCGTGCCCAGACCGACAATGTAGGGCACGTTTTCCGTGCCGGCCCTGCGACCTGCTTCCTGATGGCCGCCGCGGATGAAGGGACGGAAGATGAGGCCCTTGCGGACAAAGAGCATGCCCACGCCCTTGGGGGCGTGCAGCTTGTGGCCGGAAATGGAGAGCATGTCCACGGGCACCTTGGCCAGGTCGATGTCCACCTTGCCGGCAGCCTGCACGGCGTCGGTATGGAAGAGGATGCCGCGTTCCTTGGCCATTTCCGCCATCTGGGGGATGGGGTAGATATTGCCCACCTCATTGTTGGCATACATGATGGAGACAATGGCCGTGTCCGGAGTCAGGGCAGCGGCGTATTCGTCCATGTCCAGACGGCCCTTTTCGTCCACGCCGAGGCGGGTGACGCGGTAGCCGTTGCGTTCCCAGAAGGCCGCTGTCTGCAGGATGGCCGAATGTTCCACTGAGGTGGTGACAATGTGCTTCTTGGTGGGATTGGTCTGCAGGGCCGTCCAGATGGCGGTATTGTCGCTCTCTGTGCCACAGGAGGTGAAGATGATCTCGCTGGGCTTGGCATTGAAGAGGGCAGCCACCTGTTCCCTAGCCTTGTCCACGTATTTGGCCACCTGGCCACCAAAGGTGTGCATGCTGGAGGGGTTGCCCCAGTAGGTGGTGAAGAAGGGCAGCATGGCCTCCGTGACTTCGGGTGCCACCTGGGTGGTGGCATTGTTGTCAAAGTAGATTGTCCTGGACATTAGTCACCAGCCTCCTTGACAACGATGTCGGGTTCCACCTGCATGCGCAGAATCTGTTCGATGACTTGGTGCAGCGTGGCCTTGGAAGCAGGGCAGCCCACGCAGTGGCCGGTCAGCTCCACGGTCACAGTCTTGCCGTTGATGTCCACAAGGCGCACATCGCCGCCATCGGCCTGCAGCTGGGGACGGATGAGCTGCATGGCAGTCATGACCTTCTGCATGCGTTCGAGATTGGTGAGCATGGAGGGCGTGGCACCGAAGGTGACCTGGGGCTTTGCGGCAGCCTCGGGCCTGGCCTCGGACTTGGCAGGAGCGGCATCGGGCAGCTCGCCGTTCATGCGCTTGAGTTCAGTTTCCAGGATTTCCGCGATTTCGTCGCGGCAGCTGCCGCAGGCACCGCCAGCCTTGGTGAAGGCGGTGATGTCGTCCACCGTGGTGAGGTGGTTTTCGCGGATGGCCTTGATGATGGTCAGATCCGTCACATTGAAGCATTTGCAGACAAGCTTGCCCTCTTCCTGGGTCTTGGGCAGGGCCGGTTCGCCTCTCCACTGGCGGATGGCCGCCTCAAGGGCTTCCTGCCCCATGACGGAGCAGTGCATCTTTTCTCTGGGTAGTCCGTCCAGGGCATTGGCAATGTCGGCATTGGTGATCTTGAGAGCATCATCCACATGCATGCCGATGACCATGTCCGTGAGGATGGAGCTCGAAGCAATGGCGCTGGCACAACCGAAGGTTTCAAAGGAGGCCTTCTGAATGACGCCCTTGTCGTCAATCTTCAGGTAGAGCTTGAGAGCATCGCCGCAGGCGAGGCTTCCCACTTCGCCAATGGCATTGGCATCTTCCAGAGGGCCGGCGTTGTGCGGCTTGAGGAAGAAGTCCTGGACTTTCTGTGAGTAGTTCCACATGAGATATGTCTCCTTGCGCCAGAAGAGACAGACCGCTGCACAGGTCCTGGGGCTGGGAAGGCCTGCGCAGAAGAAGATGTATATGTGCGGTTCTGGCTGGTAGTGTCTGAATTTCGGGGTGGGGGAAGATGCTGCCCTGCTGCCGGCACAAAGTCGCGCCGGCCTCAGGGCAGTGGACTGCTAAGCTGACTATATGATCAGTCTGCAAACTGAGTTGTCAAGATATCAGGACTCCTGTGACGGATTTTTTTTCTCCGGATACAGGCTGGTGCCCATGTCGCAGTTCCCCAGATCCTTCAGAGTCTTGGAACGCAGGAAGGAGCGCATATGGTCGTCAAACTCCTGCCAGAAGGAGACGGTGGTGCACATGTCCTTGCGCGGACAGTTGTCCGTGAGGCAGCGCACGGGGGAGATTTCCCCTTCCAGGTGGACAATGATGTCCTCAAGATTGATATCCTCGGCAGGACGGTTGAGGCCGTAGCCGCCGCCTGCACCGCGCACGGCAGTGAGAATGTTCAGCGGCCGCAGGGCCCTGGCAATCTGTTGCAGATAGCCGGAGGAAATGTTTTCCTTTTCGCCTACCTGGCTGAGCTGTATGCGTTCGCCGGGAGGCAGTTCGGCAAGACAGAGAAGAAAACGCAAGCCATAGCGTGTCCTGGTAGAAAAATGCATAGGCAACCTCGTGTCCCCGGGGCAGGACGTGATGGGATTGTCCCTGTATGTATTTTCAGTGCTGACAAGGAACCGGGCGTGTGCGTCTGGTCCTGGACAGGAGCATGCTGTTTGCCAGCAGGAAGGGCAATCAAAGGGTGAAGGTATAGGGAGTTTCCTGATAGACGTAGTAGTTGAGCCAGTTGCTGAAGAAGAGGTGAGCATGGGCGCGCCAGTTCATGACAGGACAGCCGTCCGGGTTGTCCAAAGGATAGTAGTGCCTTGGCATGTTGATGGGCAGGCCCTTGGCCAAGTCGCGCTTGTACTCCAGATCCAGGGTCTCGCGATCGTATTCCAGGTGACCGGTCATGAACACCTGCTTGTGATCGTGGCTTTCGCAGAGGGTCAGGCCGGCCTCGCGGGAGACGGCCAGGACTTCGAGCTCGGGCACCTTGAGCACGTCCTTCAGGAGTACCTCCGTATGCCTTGAGTGGGGCGCACTGAAGACATCGTCAAAGCCGCGGAACAGGCTGCAGGTGGGCATGAGGATATCGTGCTCGAAGACGCCGAAGCGCTTGCTCGGCAGATCGTGCTTGGGAATGCCGTAGAAGTGGTAGAGTGCGGCCATGGCCGCCCAGCACAGGTAGAGCGTGGAAAAGACATTGGCGCTGGCGGAATAGTTCAGGATGCGCAAAAGCTCGTTCCAATAGTCCACATCCTCGAAATTCAGGTGCTCCACAGGGGCACCGGTCACAATCATCCCGTCGAAATGGCGATCCTTGATTTCGTCAAAGGTCTTGTAGAAGCGCTCAAGATGGGCCACGGGCGTATTCTTGGAGATATGTTCCCTCGTGCGCAGCAGGGTGACATTGACCTGTATGGGGGTATTGCTCAGGACCCGCAGAAGCTGGGTCTCTGTCGTGATCTTTGTGGGCATGAGATTGACGATGGCAATATCCAGGGGGCGGATGTCCTGCGAGGACGCCCGCTCCTCTCCCATGACAAAGATGTTTTCCTGTTCCAGGGCAGCCCTGGCAGGCAGATCTTGGGGTATGTTGATGGGCATGACTGTATGTTCCGGGGATTGGGGACTGTAGAATCGGGGAGGTCCCCCTGCCGCTGGTTTCGGGGGGATGAACTCCCTGAAAAAAAGGTAGTTACTAAAGATAGACAGGGATAACCACCTGTCAACAGAAAATTTTTTCCGTTCTGGCTGCTCGTGCTGCAAAAGCGTTCCCTGGTGCTGCACAGGTTACGGCAAAGAGGCCGGGCATGCAGGAAAGGCTGTGTTCTTCCAGAATGCAGATTCGGAAAAACGCTGTGCAGCCCGGGAGAAGACTCTGCACTCGCACCCTTAGACAGCGCGCAGAACCAGAGAGCCTCCTTGTTTTTCTGTCTTATTGCAGCCCCAAAAATGGTGTAGAAATGAAAAGAGAGCCGTCAGAATATGAGCAAGAGAATTTCTTTACTCGTAAAAGGTCAGAACAGAAAAGAAACAGGGGGTGCAGGTCAGTTCTGCGAGGCCTGCGAGAACAGGCCGGGAAGCTCGGCAGGACGGGTGATGATGCAGCCGGCTCCTGCTTCGGCAAGCTCCCGGGCTCCGCGAAAGCCCCAGGCAACGCCAACGGAGAACACGCCGGCATTGCGGGCCGTCTGCATGTCCACGTTGCTGTCGCCGACGTAGACGGCCTCCTGCGGGCTGACGGACAGGGCTTCGAGCAGGGCGTGCAGGGCAGCCGGATCCGGCTTCAGGGGCACGCCGGGACGGCTGCCTGCCACGGCGTCAAGAATGCCTGGAAAGAAGTGGCAGGCAAGGAGCTGCGTCTCGCTGTCGGGCTTGTTGGAGAGCAGGCCCAGGCGGATGCCCGAGGCCGCAAGCTTGTGCAGGGCTTCAGGAATGCCTTCGTAGGGCAGGGTGTGCTCCCACAGATGCGCTGTGTAAAAGTCTCTGGCCTCCCTGACAAGGGCGCCGACCTCTTCAGGGGCAAGGGTGGCGAGCACGCCGGCCGGGAGGACCCGCTCCATGAGCTTCGCAAAGCCATTGCCCACAAAGAACCGGTACTGTTCGGTTTCGTGGCCCGGCCAGCCGTGCCTGACCATGATGGTGTTGCAGGCCAGGGCTAGGTCTGCAAGGGTGTCCAGCAGGGTTCCGTCAAGATCAAAGATGCATGCTTTGTAGGGCATAGCCTGACTCCGAGGACAGAATGGCAGAAGGGAGCTGCGTCTGACATAGTGCGCACAGAAAAAGACCC
>CALVHF010000036.1 GCA_944327295.1 uncultured Desulfovibrio sp.
CCCTATCTCCTCTACTCGTACTACCCTCTTTCCCTGGCCGTTGGGGGGAGGCTATCCCCCGAAATGTTCCACTCTCAAAAGGAGACCTGACGCAGCTCGTTCTGGCCGGCCTGCACTGGGCGCGCCTCGCTGAACAGTGTCGAGATGATGAAGCGGCACAGGCTGATACGCAGCCTGAAGCGTTTCCTGAGCGTATCCGGATCCAGGACCGGAACCAGACGCACCAGGCTGTCTGCGCGGTATTCGCTCTTCTGCAGCCACTTGCGGAGGACGTGGTAGCTTATCAGGGTGCGCAAATCCTTGACGCTGGAGGCAAGGCCCTGTGCCTGGGCTTCCTCGTTGAGCTTCTTCAGATTGAAATCCTCGCCCTCGGCCGTCAGCCTGGAGAGAAGAAAGCCTTCCAGCCTGGCAAAGCGCTCCAGCAGGTGGGCCGCCTTGTTCTCCGTGTCCGTGGCAAGGATGGAGGCCGACATGTCCTGCGTATCGGAAAGCAGTCCTTCCTGGCGCATGAGAGAAATGAGGCTGACCACATCCCTGCGGTTCAGTCCTAGGCGATCGGCCAGATAGTCCACTCTGGACTCGGCTTCCTCGGTCCCTGCCCTGGCCCGGCTCCTGCTGGCAATGAGGGCCGCAAGGATGCGCTTGGCATTGAGGAGATCCCTTTTGGAAAAGAGCGGCGACTGCTCCAGGCGCACCCCGGCCTCAAGCATGCTGCGCGCCTGAATGCCCGTGGCATAGACATGGGGCACATTCTGGCCCCGCTTCACGTAGCCGGCATTTTCCAGGGCTGCCACGGCCGTGCGCACCCTTGTCTCCACATCGCGGACACTGTCGTCCCAGCCGGCCTCGCGGGCAATTTCCAGGGCAGAGCAGCTCACGGACTGCCTGCGGCCACACAGGGTCTTGATGGCCCGCCAGACCTGCTGAATCTCGCTGATGCTGAGCTTGTTCTGGTTGAGAAGAATGAAGTGCTTGTCGAGATCGCTATCGTTGTAGAGCACATAGCACTCGGCCTGCAGATTCGGATCCCGTCCTGCGCGCCCTGCTTCCTGCACATAGTCTTCCAGGGAACTGGAAATGTCGTAGTGCACGACAAGCCCTACGTCCTTCTTGTCCACGCCCATGCCAAAGGCCGAGGTGGCCACGATGACCTGGACCTCGTTGCGCATGAAGGCTTCCTGGTTCTGCACCTTTTCCGTGGCATCCATGCGCCCGTGGAAGGGCCTGGCCGCAAAGCCGTCGCTGGCAAGCTTGTCGGCAAGGGCCTCGGTCTGCCTGGTCCGTGACACGTAGACAATGGCGGAACAGTTGCTGTTTCCTATGAGCTCCCTCAGGGTCGCGTACTTGTCTGCATCGTTTTCCTTGTAGAGCACGGCATAGTGCAGATTTTCCCGGGTGGCCCCGGAGGCGAAAAGCTCGAGGTCGAGATTGAGCGTCTTCCTGAAGTAGTCGCGGATGTCGCTTACGACCTTCTGCTTGGCCGTGGCCGTGAAGCAGGAGACGGGAATGGAGGACTCAAGGCCCCTCTTCTCCTGCAGTTCGTGGATGAAGGTGCCAATGTACTGGTAGTCCACGCGAAAATCCTGTCCCCAGGCAGAAAAGCAGTGAGCCTCGTCGATAACAAAGCGGACAATGGTCCGATAGGAGAGCACCCGTTCCAGGGTGCGCGAGCGCAGAAGCTCGGGGGAAATGTACACGAGTGAGGCCGAGCCGTCGGCAATGCGCTCCAGGGCCCGGGCCCGCTCCAGAGGGTCCAGCAGGCCGTTGACCGTGACTGCTTCCGTAATGCCCGCGCTGTCCAGATTGTCCACCTGATCCTTCATCAGGGAAACCAGAGGCGAGATGACCACGGTCAGGCCGTGCACGCACTGCCCGGCCATGAGGGCCGGCAGCTGAAAGGTAACCGACTTGCCGCCACCGGTGGGAAAGACCGCGAGCAGGGACTTGCCCTGCACGGCAGCCAGGGCCGCCCGTTCCTGCAAGGGCTCGCCATTGTAGGTCCTAAAAGCCTCGAAGCCGAAGATTTCCTTAAGGCTTTTGTGGATGTCCAGGGTTGAACTGCAGTAGGGACAGTCCCTGCCGCAGGGGGTGTGGCGCAGAAGGTGCAGGAAAGTGCCAATCTGCGGGTAGTGGTGCAGCACCCAGGCAGGCATCACGGAGCAGGGATCATCCGTGCCGATGAGGGCCAGTGCATAGGCCAGCGCCTCGGGCGACCGGGCTCTCAGGGCACCTATGTCTGCATGCGCACAGATTTTGCCGGCAAAGGCCGCATGGATGCGCGCCTCAAGGTCCGTTCCCTTCCAGGCAAAGCCCAAGTAGGCAAAAAAGGCCCTGAACAGGGGGCGATCCTGCAAAAGGCCTGCATAGATGGCCTGCATCTGCTGCGGCAGAGCCTGAAAGGCGTTTACTTCGTCATGGAAGAGGCTTGCTGCCTTCCTGCAGTCGCTGACAGGATTGTTGAGCTCGTCCACCTGCAGCTTGTCGTCCTTGATCAGGGCATGATAGGGGCGCTTTGGAAAAAGCAGGGGCGAGAGCGGCAGGGTATCGATGCATTGAGCCTTCAGGTCGCTGCCAAGGATCTTTGTTATGTAGCGGAGATCGTGCTGAAAAATATTGTGACCGCAGACATAGTCCGCATCGGCGATGAAGGCGAGAAAGTCCTGCACGCTGCCAGAGTAAAAGCAGCTCTGATCCTCTCTGAGGGCCCCGAGATCGTGTATCTTCTGATCCTCGACACCAATTTCGGCATCAATGAACACGAGGGTCCTTGCCAGGACGCGTTTCTTGAGTGTCTTGAAAAAGCTCAGGATTTCCATCTTGCAACGCAAAGGGGATGTGCGGACGTGTGGAGCGAAAGGGAGCTCGGACAAAAAAAGGCCCAAACATCACGGGCCTGCATGACGCCGGCCCTTTCCTTTCCTATACAGGAGATCCGCAAAGGCAGGCAACTGGCGGAGCCCCGTCGTCCTGTCCGACGCCGGCTTGTGCCTTTCCCTGGGGTGTGTCCTTTCCCGCGCACAAGACACCACAATGGGGGCACGTCACTTTCATTTTGGTTCTGTTCTGTCCAGCACGCTTGCCTGGCATCTGTTCCTGAGGCTTCTGCCCAGACCTCTACCCAAACCGTATCCATTCAGTCACTTCTCCAGAACGCGCACTCCCTGTGATCATGCGCATATCCATCCTCTCTTGCCTGTAAAGGCAGCAGGAAGAAATGGCTTGAACCACGTGTTCTGGAAGCAGGGCCAGTTTCTGGCTTGCTCACTTCAAGAGTGTTTTCCCTGTTTTTCGCGGGGCATATGACTGAATGGATACAAGAATTATTGTATCCGCTCAGAGGATAGTTGCATCTTAATAATTGTATAAAATCAATGTGTTAGCTACTATAAGACAACATAACCTTGATCGATGTAATTTTCTGATTAAAGGCTGCATTTTTATAATAAACGAAATTGAAATCTAGGCCATTCGGTTCGAATAAGACGTTATCTCCCCGCTAGTGAAATTGTGCTATACTCCTCATATCGACTCGTATCAGTAAGTCATTTTACTCTTTTTTAAAAAACAGATAATTATATCCTGATAAATCAGTTTATGCGAATTGCAAGTACGTTTACTATAAAATATTTCAAGTGGTTATCAGTGTAATAAGTGAGCGTTATTTGCGTGCAAGTCCTTAGATTTCTTCCTTCATATTCTTATAACAAAAACAGTTGGTTATCCACGAAAGCTCACTAATCGCTTGCTAAAGCCGTAATTGCGTAGCAGTATGCTCGCCAATTCCGACATCCATCCGCCCTGTACGAGGAGACCTTATGCATCGCTTGTTTTGTGCTTTTACTCTAATCCTGACTCTGTTCTTTCTCCCTGGTGGTCAAGCATGGTCCGCCTCTTCCCTCTATGTGCCGGAGTCGGGCTCTCTGTTCTGGCTGGACATCCTGGATAAGGGAGAGAATATCGGAGATTCCAGCTCAGACTTCACGCTAAATGCAGACGAGCGCGATGCATTACGGCGGGGGCTTGAGTACTGGCAGCTGATCTTGCAGGACGGCGCCAGGAATACCTCGCCATTGCGCATTCTTGTGACAACTTCCGACGACTATGACGACAATGCCTCTGCCTATAGCTCACCACTTGAGCAAGGGAGTTCCGCTGGAAAAACATATCTTGCTGGAGCGCTGGCCGACAACTGGTTCGGAGAGTCCGGCGCAGATCTGCAGGAAATACTCGCCGAGATTACTATCGATCATGCCCAGTACAACAATGGCAACTGGTATTCTGGTCCCATGGCCTCGCTGCCTCAGAACGGCACAAGTTCGGAGCTGGCTTCGACGCTGGTGCACGAGATGATGCACGCTCTGGGCACCTTAGCTGAGGTAGACGAAAAAAATACATTCGGAACTTCTCTCAATCTTTGGGAGCAGGGCCTGCGCGACGTCAATGATCAGAAGGCCGCACCCGGTATGCAAATAGTTGCCAATGGAGAGTCAGGCAAGGGAAAGTTTGTGACAGCAGATGAACAGGCCTATAGCGGTGTGTACTTTACAGGTAAGCATGTGGCGGATGTTCTGAATGGGGCCGAGCTCGCTTTTCCCGAAGATCCTGACAGATATCGTGGCAGCTACGAGGATAGGGTTCCCGGACTGCCTGTGAACGGCTGGGAAGGAGATGTGGCGGAGTTCAGCCATATCGAGTTGCAAAACTCCCTGATGAGCCATCAGAGCTACCGTAACTGGAACACTCTCATGGAAGCCGAGCTTGCTGTCATGCAGGAGCTTGGTTTGAGCTTGGATCGTCGCGAGTGGTATGGGTACTCCATCTACAATAGCGGGATCACCTTCACCAATACCAACCCCTACTACGCCAGAGAAAGCGGACAGTGGCTTGTCGGGCAGCCCAGTACGACGCCTTGGGGTGTGGGGCTGCATATCTATGGTAGCAACAACACTGTCACCCAGATTGCTGACCTGCTGGCTGATGGTGCGTATGCCCTGGGCATACGTGTGGATGGACAGAACAACAATCTGACTGTGGGTAAGGGGGCACGTGTCCAGGCCAACGGTTTGGGAGGCATAGCCCTGTTGGTTTCCTACGGTAAGGAGCACAATGTTCAACTGGATGGTTCGGCCATTGCTCTTGGCGAAGAGGGTATTGCTGCGCGTTTCGATTTTGGAGACAACGAAATGGGCAATAACTGGGAATACCGTGGTTCTTGGATGCGGACTACGGGCTCTCCTGATGAGAGAGAGTATAGCGAAAAAGCCCACCTTCCTTCTGAACTTAAGGGATCGCTGGTCGAGACATTCAATGTAACCGGACTGCTTGCCGGCAAAAGGGCAGCTATCTACATTGCCGACAATGCACTGGTCGAAAAAATCAATATTCTCTCTGGAGCGAGCGTCTACGGCGACATTATCTCGCACTGGAGTCCGGAAGATTCCCGCATTCAGGCTGAACAAAACCATTTGGACAGAGACGAGCTGTATACCCAGCTGACCTTCGGCCAAAGACAAGGTTCCGATGGCACGCTCACAGATGATAATGGGTTCGCCCTGACCCTGCATGGCAGTATTCAGGGTGATGGTATCAACATGTCTCACAAGGCCGGTCGTCTGGAGGTTCTTGGCAGCATACAGGTAGCAAATCTGGAAAACCATGGAACACTGGCTCTGTACAGCGTAAATGAAGATGGCTACGCGGCCACCGTCGATCACTTTGAGAATGCTTCCGGTTCTACTCTGGAAACAGGATTTGCCTCCAACGGTTCCGTGACAAAAGTACAGGCTCATACGGCCTTGCTTAACGGAACCCTGGCCCTACGGCCCGTAGCCGACTTCTACGAAAGCAACAAGATTATCTCCCTGAATGATCCTTTGGAGGTAGATACAGCTAGCGGCAAATTCGAAGCCCTTGTCCTGACCAACGCTTCCCCCACCCTGACCTTTGCCCAGCTGAAAAATTCGGAGGAGCTTCAGGTGCAGGCCATCCGCTCCAGGGCAGCCTACAGCCAGTACGCAGGTAATTCCGGCGCTGCCTCCTTGGGACGTTCCCTGGCGCATGCTGCCAGCCGGGCTACGGGCGACATGCAAAATCTTCTGGAGGCTTTGGACTGGTCCTCCCGGGACGGCCACGAGGTGAGTCGGGCACTCGACACTCTGGGAGCAGAAGCCTACGATGCCTCGGCCAGAGCCTCTCTTGCCCAGCAAAGCGAGTTCAATCTGCTCATCTTGCGACGCATGCTCGGCAACGAGAGTACCAGGCGCACGCTGGCAATGCGTGGGACAACGCATGAGGATCAGCCAGACGCCGAAAATTGGCAGTTCTGGGCGACACCCTACGGATCAGGTGCCTGGCAGGGAAGCCATGGTGGCGTCTCTTCCTGGAAGAGCTCAGGCATTGGCCTCATCGTCGGCGCAGACAGGTATTTCGAAAGCGGTCTCATGCTTGGCGCACACGCGGCCCTGGGAGCAAGGCGCACCCATGTTGCCGGCAACCACGAAGCCCAGGCCGACACGCAATCCGCTTTCATCGGCCTGCAGGGAATGCTTGCCCCTGATAGTTGGGACGGCTTCTGGTTCGCAGCCCAGGGACGCCTTGGCATCGAGAGCGGCGAGATGGACCGCGAGGTTTCCTTCAACGGCTATATCCGCAACAACGAAAGCCGCTGGAGCGGTTTTTCCGGCAGCGCCCTTTTGGGCGGCGGCAAGGACTGGAGCTGGAAGATTGGGGATGGGCACCTCAACGCTGGCCCCTTGGCCTGGATGGAGTACAGTTTCCTGCATCGCCCGGGCATTGAAGAACAGTCCGGCCAGGCCTCAAGGCTCGATGTGGACGAGACAGTCTACCAGTCGCTCTTGTTCTCCCTTGGCGCGCAAGCTGGCCTGAACATCACGTTCGAAAACGGCACAAGCCTTGGCGTGGACCTTCTGGCTGCCTGGCGCCACGAGACCCTGGATGCCACCTTCCGCACAGGAGCATCCTTCAGGGAATACGGCAACTACAACTTTGCCACGGCAACCGATCTGCCTGGCAGGGACTCCATGCTTGTACAATCAAGCCTACGCTTCACCCACCCCTCGAACTTCTTCGTGCAGGTGGAGCTGGGAGGCGAGTTCTTCCGCACGGACTACACTGCCATGAACGTAGGCCTGCAGCTCGGCTGGGATTTTTAGAAGAGTTCCACAAGTGTACTGGGGGCTTAGTCGAAAAAAACAGGCTCTTAGTGGCTTTCTGAGGGTAACCCCAAAGGCTCTCCCCCTTGGAGCGTCTGGCCTTGATAGACAGGGAAACTGGCCCACGACCCCAGAAAGCTAACTGCCAAATACTATTGACAAATTCTCTAGAAGATGCCTTGGTGGCGCGGACAGTGGCAACTGCCCTCAGAGATGAAAAGACTACTTGGAGAGAAGGCTCATGAGGGGATTGGGGCCCTTACCCACAAATACCCCCGAAGAGCCAAAACTTTCTACCGGTGCTGACAGTGGGGAATTTCGTAAATTGGCTAAACACTGTTTCGCCAATATGATCGTCAGCGTAAAACTTGCAAAACTGTCGGAGATTTTTAAGGTTGCCGACAGAATAGCCTTGCCCAAAGTTTTTCATCAAATAGCGGGACAGCTTTTTCAAAAGCTGCGTGCCGTATGTCGCGCGTTTTGCGCCGTGTTCCTCTTCCTCAACGCTCCTCCTGCCAATCTCAAAATAGGCATAGACCATCGAAAAATGGACTGCCGTTTTCGGCTCTTGTGTCTAATCTTAAAATTATGTCATGATATCTAGACAATGAAATGTAGTAATTTCAACTAGATATAAGTAGATTGAATTTATCAATTTAGACACTAGCGGAAAATCGGTATGGATGAACAGCTACTCAGCTCGACAGGTCTGACACGAGGGGGTCCTTTTCACCCAGCCTCGGCCAGATCCCTCCGTGTACCTCCTGCGAAGCTAGCCGCGTACACTTGCATACCGGTTTTCCGAAAGGACCCGTTTGTATACAGGCCGTCATTTTTTCCGGCCCGTATACGAATTTTCCAACTCAATGTATGCAGAAATGCAGACAACTTTTTTCTGACACTGGGCAACAAAGAGCGACAAACAGCAATGTCTAGCGTATATAAGTGCTTGATATAAAAAAAGTTTCCTGACATCCAGCGACATCAGGAAACTATAAGCAGCAATGATTTGGTGGGCGGTACAAGACTTGAACTTGTGGCATCTGCCTTGTAAGGGCAGCGCTCTACCAACTGAGCTAACCGCCCATAAAAAATTTATATACCCTGAAACAGTCCATGCGTCAAGTGCAGCTAGAATCCTTTGAAATTCCCCAAGAAAAAACTAGATGCGATCCACGTAGCAATTCTCGAGGAATTCTTCCATAGCCTTGTCAGCATGCTTGATGAAGGCACCCAGGGGATAGGTCTTGTGGCAGGTCGGGCAGTGCATGTGCGCTTCCCGGCAGGAGCGTTCAATGGTCAGCTTCCTGTTGCAGTTGGGACAGGGAATGGTTGTCTGTGCCGAACGAGGGGCAAAAAAAGCCATGGTAGTGTACCTCTGAAAACAAAAAACAGCCTGAAGCTTTGCGCAATAAACAGGGAGGCCCTCCCCAAGGGCCTCCCGGCGGGCATTTCAGAACCTGAGGAAGGCCCTGAAAAGCTTTTCCCCAAGCCTGCCCGCTGCGGCGCACAGGGCAGACCAGGGTCTTGAAAGCGTGTTGACGTTCCCGGTCGTCCTAGTCCTTGCGGCGCAGGAAGCTCGGGATGTCCAGATTTTCGTCGTAGCCCATCTCGCTGAGATTCTTGGGATTGTAGACTCCGGAACCGTCATAGTCCATGTGCGGGATTTCGCCTATTTCCTGCTCCCAGCGGACACGGGATTTCTGCCTGAAGAGGTCGCGCCGGCTTCTGATGTCATTGAAGGTCGGCTGCTGGGCAGGCTGAGCCGGACGCGGCTGGGTCACGGAACTGGGATCCATGGGGGTCACGGGACCGGGCTCGCTGGTCATGCCGAGTCTCTGATTGTACACCCTCTGGGCGGGTTCGGGCTTCGGGAAGTGCGGAGCAGGAGCCGTGCGCGGAGGCTGCGGGACCTGAGACTTCTGGGCAGGAATACCGTAGGGAGAGACCGCGCTCTTCTGCTCGAGGACAGGCTCGGACTCGATGCCCGTGGCCACGACGGTCACGCGGATCTCGTCTTCGAGCTTGTCGTCAAAGACCACGCCAAAGACAATATTGGCTTCCTCGGGCACCGCTTCGCGCAGGCGCTCGCCAATCTGCTCCATTTCCTCGCCGGTAATGTCTTCGGGGGCAGTGATGTTGTAGAGAATGGCCTTGGCCGTGGACAGGGACACGTCTTCCAGCAGGGGGCTGGCAATGGCGCTGCGCACGGCATCCTCGGCCCTGTTCTCGCCCTTGCCGGATCCCATGCCCATGAGTGCCAGACCGGACTCCGTCATGCAGGTACGCACGTCGGCAAAATCCAGGTTGATGTAGCCTGGGCAGGTAATCACGTCGGAAATGCCCTTCACGCCATAGTAGAGCACATCATTGGCCTTGCTCATGAGTTCGCGCATGGGCGTCTTCTTGGGCGCCAGGGTCATGATGCGATCATTGGGAATGGTGATAATGCAGTCCACATGCTTGCTGAGTTCGTCAATGCCGGCCTGGGCATTGGCAGCACGCTTTCTGCCCTCGTAGCTGAAGGGCCTTGTCACCACGGCCACGGTCAGGGCGCCATTCTTCTTGGCTGTTTCGGCCACGATGGGCGCAGCTCCTGTGCCCGTGCCGCCGCCCATGCCGGCCGTGACAAAGACCATGTCCGCATCGGCAAGGGCCTGCTGTATGGCCTGCAGGCTTTCGTTGGCCGCTTCGCGGCCCACGTCGGGATTTGAACCGGCACCAAGTCCCCGGGTCAGCTTCTCGCCCAGCTGAATGTGCACGGGCGCGGGATTCGCGTTCAGGGCCTGCAGATCCGTGTTCGCACAGATGAATTCCACACCGCCCAGACCCAGATCAATCATGTTCTTGACAGCATTGCCACCGCCGCCGCCGACGCCGACAACTAAAATGCGTGCGCCACTCACAAGATGGCTGTCCTCTATCTGATCCATAATGGACTCTGCCATGAGACTTCCTCACTCTCTAAATACCCGCAATGACTGTTGCCTTGAATTCTCCGATCTTTTTGGGGAGAAAGATCGCATGCATCTGCCTTGGGGAGAATTCTCTGCCTGGGGCGCAACTACCCCGGCCTCTTATGTAATATCCTGGAACCACCGGCGCATCTGCTTCATCAGGCGACTGAACAGACCATCCTCCGAATGGGGTGCAGCAGGAGCCGGCTGCTGCGGCTGCGGCTTGGATTCTGCCGCACTCTGAACAGGCTGCTCGGAAGGCTCCGGAGCCGCACCTTGTCTGGCCAGCACTTTTTCCGCACCAAAATGAAGCAGGCCTACTGCTGTGGAGAATTTGGGATTATTTACCACATCTGTCAAGCCTTTTACATTGGTAGGATAGCCTATGCGGGTGGGCACGCCAAAAATCTGTTCGCCCAATTCCACGCAGCCCTCGATGAGCGCTGCGCCGCCCGTGAGCACCACGCCGGCACGGATTCTGTCCTTGCAGCCGGAATTGACCAGCGTCCTGTCCACAAAGGTCAGAATCTCCTCCATGCGGGCCTCGCAGATATCGGCCAGGACCAGACGGGAGAGCTTCTGCGGCTGCCTTCCGCCGACACTGGGCACCTCTATGGTCTCGTCCATCTGCACAAGATCCTGCAGGGCACAGCCGTACTTAACCTTGATGCGCTCGGCACTCTTGGTGGGCGTGCGCAGCCCGAAGGCTATGTCATTGGTCAGGGTGGAACCGCCCAGGGGCACCACTGCCGTGTGCTTGATGGCATTGTTCTCGAAGATGGCAATATCCGAAGTGCCGCCGCCAAGGTCCACCAGGGCAACCCCTATCTCACGTTCCTCATCCGTGAGCACGGCCTTGGCAGACGCCAGGGATTCAAGGACAATGTCCTCCACGTGCAGCCCGGCACGGTTGGAGGAGCGCACGATGTTCTGGGCACTGGACACGGCCGCGGTCACGATATGCACGTTGACCTCAAGGCGCACACCAGCCATGCCTATGGGATCCACAATGCCCCGCTGGCTGTCCACAATGTATTCCTGGGGCAGGATGTGGATGACCTCGCGATCCGAGGGGATGGCAACAGTACGGGCCGCATCGAGCACGCGCTTGACATCGTGGGCCGTCACTTCATTGCCCTGCACGGCGATCACGCCATGGCTGTTGATGCCCATGATATGTCCGCCGGCTATGCCCACGAAGACTGTGCCTATGTTGCAGCCAGCCATCTGCGCGGCCACCTCGATGGCCTGGCGAATGGATCGCACCGTATCCTCGATGTTGACTACCATTCCCTTGCGCAGGCCTTTGGATTCGCTGTCGCCTATACCGATGATTTTCAACTGCCGATCCGGCAAGATCTCGGCAACCACGGCACACACCTTGGTGGTTCCGATATCAAGGCCGACTATCAGTTCATGGCCAGCTTGTTCCACGCGTACCTCCAGCGTACTCAGCCAAGGGAAAAAGATTACGGCATCCACGTCGCACGGATGTGCGGGGAGTTCTCATGGGGCTCCCGCCCGGGGCCGCATTGCGGAGTCCGGCCCTGTGCCACTGTTCCGTCCGGAACAGGCTTCGGGAACTGAATCAGATGTGCATTATGCCTGTCAGCCCTACCCTTGCCACACTTGCGCGGTACATGTAAAGCCTGAAGCACAAAAAAGCCACAAGACCCCGCCTTCCATACCCCCTGACCGGAGGAACAGCATGGCGGTGCCTGCAAAGGAACAGCGTTCCCGGACTGTTGTTCTCATGTTGGCGAAAGAAGGATCCCGGGGCGCCAAGCGTGCTTACTGCGTGGTGCGGCGCAGCACGACCCAGACGCTGCCCTGTGCCGCCCGCACTTCCTGAACACTGCTCAGCTCCCGTCTGCGGGCCAGATCACCAATGGTCACCCCGAGACGGCGGAGGTTGCCCTCCCAGTCATCAGGGGCCAGCGATAGACGCATCTCTCTATCCTCAAGGTATAATTCTACACCACGGCTTGGAGTGACGTCAACCGTGGCTATGGCTCCGGCCTCCACGGGAAGTATTCCGCTGCGCAAATCCTTCATGAGGCGTGCAAGATAGGGAATTGCCTCCTCACAACCAGGCTCAATGGAGAGGATGGGCAGCGACATGAAATTGCTGCTCTCCACAGGAGCGATGATTTCGCCCCTGTCATTGGCATAATACAGACGATTTTCCCTGCGAATCCAGAAGCTGGGCATGCGTTCCTGCACGCGAATGACGAAGCGGTCGGGCAGCACGCGCTGCACCGACACATCCTCCACCCAGGGTGTTGCCCTAAGCCTGCGCTCCACGCCGGCCACGGACACGGAAAAGGCGTTCACGCCCTCGTGCAGCCCCCCGAGATGCAGGATCATGTCCCTGTTCAGGCGCACATTGCCCGAGATGTCAATGTGGCGGGTGAGGAACATGGGGCTTGTGTGAATCCAGTGGTAGAGCCAGATACTGAACCTGTAGACCACAAAGAGACTCAGGAAAAAGACAAGCACGCCTGCGCAGACAAGCCCCAGGCAGCGCAGACGGGCGCAGATGGTGCGGATGAGGGACGGTGGTCCGAAAAAGCTCTCCTTTTCCTGTGTCCCTGTCTCCTGCGTCACGCCCCCGGTCTTTGGCCCTGCTTCCGGTCCTGTTCCCCCGGCCCGGGCACTGCCTGCCTGCTGCCCGGCTGCAGCCTGTTCCCTGCGGATAAAGGTGTTGGCCGGCTGTGCGGCCCCAGAAGGCACGCTGCCCGCGACAGAAGAGTCCTGCCCGGCTTGTGCGGCCGTCCTGTTGCGCGGTGGCGGCACGGTCTGCGAGAGGACGGAGCTCTCCGGCCTGCGGCCGTCCTGTGCGGACTGGCGGGCGCTCAGAGTGGTCTGATGCACAAGATCCTGCAGGATGTCGTGATCGCTCAAAGCCGATTGCGGGGCCGGGGCAGACTCTGGCTGCGCCTGATTCTGCGCCTGGGCCCTGGCTCGTTTTCTCATAAAAAGGGACACGGCAAGGCCTTCACTTCCATGGACAGGAGCACGCCTGTGCACTCCTGGACGGCATCCCTGGCCGCACGCACAAGACTGCAGGCTTCAGTGGCCGTCCCGTTTCCGGTATTGACGAGAAAATTGGCATGCAGCCCGGAAAAGGCCACTCCGCCAAGGGTCCTGCCCCTGAAGCCCGCCTGATCGAGCAGTATGCCTGCCGACGGGCCCTGCGGGGGATTCTTGAAGATGCAGCCGGCCGAACGGGCCGACACGGGCTGGCGCGCCTTCTTCTGTGCCAGGGTCTCCGCAATCCTGCGGGCAACGCCTTCGCCCCGCCTGAGCCTGAGCCTGGCTCCGACCACAAGAAAGAAGTCGCCTGCCATCGAAAGCCGCGGTTGAAAGTGTCTGTAGCCGAAGGCGCAGTCCCCGGCCTGCACACGCTCAAGACGGCCTTCGCTCCAGAGGTCCACGCTGTGCAGGCAGTCGGCCATGCACACGCCAAAGGATCCGGCATTCATGGCAATGGCGCCGCCAAGGCTGCCGGGGATGCCTGCCAGGCCCTCAAGGCCTGTCAGCTCCTCCCTGCGGCAGAAGGCCAGCAGGCGGGGCAGGGGCGTTGCCGCCTCCACCTGCACGTACACATCCCTGTCGTCCTCGGCCACAATCTGCGGATCGCCGCGAAAGCCCGGGCGCAGGATGAGCACCTCGTGCCGGCCGTCCAGGGCAAGGATGTTGCTGCCGGCACCAAGCACAAAGACCGGCAACCCCCATCTGCGCACAAGATCGGGAATCTGGTCAAGCTCGCTTCGGTCCTCGAGCACGATCTCGGCGGCGCAGGTGCCGCCGAGGCCCAGGGTGGTCCGAGCGGAGAGGTCGGCGTCTAGGACTGTGCGCATGACGAACCAAGGCTCAACCAGGCGGGTCCCACGCGGGTAATGCTGCCGGCACCGATGGTAAGCAGCACGTCTCCGGGTCTGAGGATGGCCTCAAGAGCCTGGGGCATTTCCTCAAGTGTCTGGCAGTAGGTGACATGGGTCGAGCTCACCTGGCGCATGCCCTGGGCGAGACTCTGGCCGGACACGCCGGGAATGGGCTTTTCCGATGCGGCATACACTTCGGTGAGCACCACTTCCTCCACGCTGTCGAAGACCTGACAGAACTCGCCGAAATGGGCCTGGGTGCGCGTGAAGCGATGGGGCTGGAAGGCGACCACAAGGCGTCTTTTGGGAAAGACCATGCGGGCCGTGGCGAGCGTTGCCTCGATCTCCCGGGGATGGTGGCCATAGTCGTCGTAGACCAGGACGTCATTGCGCTTGCCCTTGAACTCGAAACGCCTGGCCACGCCGCTGAAGGAGGCCAGGCCCTCCTGTATGCGGTCAAAGGGAATCTCTGCCGTCAGGGCCACGCCAATGGCGGCCAGGGCATTGCGGACATTGTGGACACCAGGCTGGGGCAGACGCACCTCGCCAAGGCAGGCGTCCTTGTACCAGACCTCGAAGCGGCTCACTTCCTCAAGCTCCAGGGGCACGGCCCGCAGCATGTTGTCCTTCATGAGGCCGTAGGTGGTGATGGGGCGCTTCACCCTGGAGAGCAGCCTGCGCACGCCGGCATCGTCCCCGCAGACCACGTTCATGCCGTAGAAGGGCACATTGTTCATGAACTGCACGAAGGTGGCGTCCAGATTCTCGCGGGTGCCGTAATAGTCCAGGTGATCCTCGTCCACGTTGGTCACCACATTGATGATGGGCAGAAGGCAGAGGAAGGATCCGTCCGATTCGTCGGCCTCGGCAATGAAGAAGTCGCCGTGGCCGAGATGAGCATTGGTGCCGTAGACATTGAGGCGGCCGCCGATGATCACGGTGGGATCCAGGCCGGCCGTGTCAAAGATGCTGGCTGTCAGGGAAGTGGTTGTGGTCTTGCCGTGGGTGCCGGCAATGGCAATGCCCTGGCGCAGACGCATGAGCTCGGCCAACATCTCGGCCCTGGGAATGACGGGGATACCCAGACGACGGGCCTCCACCACCTCGGGGTTGTCGTCGCTGATGGCCGTGGACTTGACCAGGACCTGCTCCGTCCCCACATGCTCGGCAGCATGGCCTATGTGCACGGTGCAGCCCATGTCGCGCAGACGGCGCACGTTGGGCGAGTCCGCCATGTCCGAACCCGTGACCGTGTAGCCCATGTTCAGGAGCACCTCGGCTATGCCGCACATGCCCGCTCCGCCAATGCCAACCATGTGAATATGCTTGATACGACTGTTCACGCCTTCTCCTTCAGCAAGGCTCTTGCAACTCACGGCAACGCCTGCCTGTCTTCAACAAATCTGTCTTGCCCATCTGTCCGATCCGGGCTTCACGAGCCGGATTTTCTGAACAGCCTTCAGCCGCGGGTCTTCTTCTGTTTCTTCTGTTCCCTGCGATCCGTCCAGGCCTCCTGCATCTGCCGCACCACGTTGGCGGCCGCATCGGAGCTTGCCAGGCAGAGTGCGGACTTGGACATGGAGTCCAGAGTCTGGGGCGCGCTCAGAAGGGTGTAGAGGGCGCCGAAGAGCACCTCGCCTGTCAGATCCTTCTGGGCAAAGATCTTGGCTGCTCCGGCCTTGACGAGGGTCTGAGCATTGAAGGTCTGATGATCGTGAATGGCATAAGGGTACGGCACAAGCACGGACGGCAGGCCTGCTGCGCACAGCTCGCTCACCGTGCTCGCGCCGGAGCGGCACAGGGCCAGGTCTGCCCAGGCATAGGCCTGGGCCATGTTGTCGATGAAGGCAGAGACCCGGCAGTGTCCCATGCCCTGCTCGGCATAGGCCCTGCGCACCATTTCCTCGTCCTGCACGCCGGTCTGATGCCAGACCTCGATGCCGTTTTCCTTGAGCTTGGGCAGGATCTCGACCATGTACATGTTGAGGGCATGGGCGCCCTGGGATCCGCCCACCACCAGCACGTTCCTGCCCGTGAAGGTGCGCTGGCCAGCCCCCAGGGCAATGATGCTGCGGCGCACGGGATTGCCGGTCTGCACCATTGTGCGCCCGTCAAAGCCCGAGGTCTCGGGCAGGGAGGTGCAGATGCGGTCGCAGAACCTGGAGACAAGCCTGTTGCTCACGCCAGCAATGGCGTTCTGCTCGTGCAGGATGGAGGGCACGCGCAGGGCCCTGGCAGCGCACAGGGGCGCAAAGGAGGCATAGCCGCCAAAGCCCGCGGCACATTCCGGCGCAAAGGCCTTGATGATTTTGTAGGCCTTTGGCAGGGCCAGCACAAGCCTGGCCATGGAGACAAGCGCCCTTGCCCCCCTGCCGAGGACGCCGCTTACGGGCAGCCCCTCGAAATAGAGGCCGGCCTTTTCGGCCAGGGCCTTTTCGGGACCTGTGCTCGATCCCATGAAGAGAATATCTATATTGTCGAACTGCCGGCGCAATTCTTCGGCGACGGCCAGGGCCGGAAAAATATGGCCACCTGTGCCACCGGTTGTAAGAAGGACACGTTTCACGGACTTTGCCACTCTGTGCTGTTAGAGAATTTGCGAAACCTGAGTCCTGGACAGGAACAGGGGGAGAGGCCCGTGCCTGTCCGGGAAAGACGGGAAAACCAGAAAAAACCTGCCTGCAGGCATGGCCGGTTCCTGCCATTTGGAACCGGACGCCTGGCCCAGGCTGACAAAAAAGGTGGCAAGGCCAAGGAAGGCCCTGCCGGGTACGGTCAGTCAGAATGCGGTCAGTGCGGCATCCTGGCCGTACGGGAAAAGTTGAGCAGCAGGCCCACGCAGACCATGGTAGCCACAAGGTTGGATCCGCCGTAGCTCAGGAAGGGCATGGGCACGCCCTTGGGCGGAGCCACGCCCATGACCACGGCCAGATTGAGCAGGAACCCAAGGCAGATGATGCAGGTGAGCGCAAAAGCTGTGTAGCGGGCTCTGAGCTCTTCCTGGCCCTTGATGATGAGGTAGCAGCGGTAAAAGAAGAAGAGGAAGAGCAGCATGACCACACTGACGCCCACAAAACCCATTTCCTCGGCAAGCACGGCCATGATGAAGTCATTGTGCGCTTCGGGCAGGTAGAACATCTTCTGCCGGCTCGCACCCATGCCCACGCCGAAGAAGGAGCCGGATCCTATGGCCAAAAGCGACTGCACGAGCTGATAGCCCGTATTGTGGGCGTCCTCGAAGGGATCCAGGAAGGCCATGAGCCTGCGCATGCGGTAGGGTTCGAAGACGGCCAGGAGCACGCCGAGCACTATGGCCATGATGAAGGCCAGGATGAGATACAGAAAGCGCGTGCCGCCGGCAACGCACATGAAGAAGAGGATGAGCGCAAGGACAACGGCGCTGCCAAAATCCGGCTGCAGAAGCAGCAGGCCGCAGAAGAGGACCGTCACCCCGAAGGGCGGCAGCACGCCACGGCTGAAGGTCTTCACGAGATCCTGCTTGTCGCTCATGTAATAGGCAAGATAGAGCGCCAGCGCAATCTTCACGAATTCCATGGGTTGTATGTTCACGGACCCGAGCCGAATCCAGCGGTGGGCGCCGTTGATGGAGGGCGACAGGGGCGAGAGCGTGAGCAGGAGCAGAAAGAGCACGAAGAAGAGCAGCGGATAGTGCAGGCGGTAAAGAATCTTCCTTGGCAGCAGGGCCGCGCAGCACAGGCCCACGCCGCCTATGCCGGCAAAGACGAGCTGCTTCTTGAAATAGTAGTACTTGTCGCCGTAGGAGCTCTCGGCCACGATGCCGCTTGCCGAAAGCACCATGACAAGTCCTATGCCGAGGAGCATGACCATGAGCACGAAAAGCCACCAGTCAATGCTGCCGGTCTCGTCCCCGTCCACACGAACAAGCTTGGTCCGGCCGTGCCTGCCTGCGTCTTCGGCGCCCTGCACAAAGATCTGCGAGGCGCCCTGCCCCGCAGAACCTGCTGCGGGATCGGCTGCAGGGGCTGCCTCTCCCACAGGGGCGCCATGCGTTCCTGCAGGCGCATTGACAGGGCTGTTGCCTGCGGCACCGCCCTTGGCTGCCAGCAGCGGAGAGGAAAAGTCCGCGCTCTCCTCTTCCGTGCGCAGCACGTTGCGCGCTCCGAAATCCCTGCCCTGTGCAGTCTGTGCGTCCGAAGGCTCTGCAGAGCCCCCGGAGGCTTGGCCCTGTTCCCCCGGCCCGCCCGAGGCCTGCGGCCGGCTTTTCTTCCTGAACAGAAAACTCACTGCAGTTCTCCCACAATGGCCTTGAAGTCGGCACCCCTGTAGGCCATGCCCTTGTAGAGGTCAAAACTGGCCGTGGCCGGCGACAGCAGAATGACGTCGCCTGCCCTTGCCTGCTCATGGAGCCAGTGCACGGCCGGCTTCAGGGTAGCAAACCACTGCATGGGCACAAGGGACTCCCAGGCAGGCATGAAGACCTCCCGTGCGTCCCCGAAGCCGGCTATGCAGCGGACCTTTTCGCGGATAAGATCGTCCAGGACATGGGGATCCCCGCCCTTGAAGTGGCCGCCGCACAGGAGCAGCACGGGCCGGTCCATGGCCTTCAGGGCCGTTTCCAGCGAGGAGAGGGTCGTGCACTTGGAGTCGTTGACATAGAGCACGCCGCTCTTCTCCGCAACCTGTTCGAGCCTGTGCGGCAGGGGCGCAAAGCCTTCCACGGCCTTCCTCGCCGCCTCCAGGCTGACGCCCAGGGGCGCCACGGCCTGCCAGGCAATTTCGGCATTGAGGGCATTGTGGGGCCCAAGCAGCCGCATCTTCGGGAAGCGTCCGCAGGGCTCCGGCGCCAGGAGCCGCGCCCTGTAGCCGGCCTCCCGGTACGTCCTGTGCCATTCCGCGGGCACAAGAGCCAGATCGCCTTCGTCCTGGCAGGCAAAGAGACGCATCTTGGCTGCCGTGTACTCGGCCATGTCCCTGTGGTAATCCAGGTGGTTGGGAGTGATGTTCATGAGCACGGCCACATGGGGGTGGAACCTTAAGCAGGTCTGCAACTGGAAGCTCGAGATTTCCAGGACCACCACCCCGGCGCCGCCGCCGGAGAGAATGTACTCGGAGAGCGGGGTGCCCACATTGCCGGCCAGGCAGACCTTTTGGCCCGCAGCCTCGAGCATGGCCGTCATGAGGTGCACCGTGGTTGTCTTGCCGCTCGTGCCCGTGACAGCGAGCACCTTCTCGCCCTGCAGGCAGCGGAAGGCAAGCTCCGTTTCCGCCAGGATGCAGGGGCCGTCCGCCCGCTCCAGGGGCGCCGATTCCGGCAGGTTCATGAGGGAAAGGATGGAGCGCAGGGGCACGCCGGGGCTCGGGATCACGAAGCGGGCGTCCCGGAACTGTTCGGGCCTGTGGGCCCCGAGCTCTACGGTCACGTTGAGCGCTTCAAGCTCCGCGGCCACGCTGTCGTCGAGATGGTCCGCGCTGGCCTCCAGAAGATGGACTCGTGCGCCCATGCGGGCCAGGAGCCTGGCAGCGGCACGGCCCGAGCGGCCCGAACCGATGACCACGGCCTTGTCGCCCCGGGCGGGCAGCAGGGACGGAGACGGACCAGGATCTTGTTCTGGAGCAAGGGTGGCAGCCAGGGGACACAGCGGCATGATGGACATGACAGGACTCCACAAGAAAGGGAACAAAAACGTCTGAGGACAGAAAACGGGGCTTCGGACAGGCTGTCCCGGGACAGGGTGCCCTTGATGCGTCAGCGCAGCTTGATGGTGGACAGAGCCACAAGGCCCAGGATGACTGAAGTAATCCAGAAGCGGATGATGATCTTGGACTCGGGGATGCCCTTGAGCTCGAAGTGGTGGTGCAGGGGCGCCATGCGGAAGATTCTCTTGCCGCCGGTCCAGCGGAAGTAACTCACCTGCAGGATGACGGAGAGCGTTTCCACCACAAAGAGGCCGCCCACCACGGCCAGGAGAAATTCCTGCTTGCAGAGCAAGGCCAGAAAGCCCAGGGTACCGCCAAGACTCAGGGAGCCCACATCGCCCATGAAGACCTGGGCCGGATAGGCATTGAACCAGAGGAAGCCCAGGCTGGCGCCGATGAGGGCCGCGCAGAAGACCGTCACCTCGCCCATGCCGGGAATGTAGGGCAGAAAGAGGTACTGCGTCAGGCGTATGTTGCCAGTGATGTAGATAAAGATGGCAAAGACCACACCGGCCACGATGGTGGGGCCTATGGCCAGGCCGTCCAGGCCGTCAGTCAGGTTCACGGCATTGGCCGAGGAGACCATGACAAGGATGCCGAAGGGAATGTAGAGCAGCCCGAGATCCGGAGCCCATTCCTTGGAGAAGGGGATGGAGAGATTGGTAGAATAGGAGGGATCCGAGTACAGCAGGGCCATGGCTATGCAGGCGATGACAATGAGTCCGCCCATCTTGGCCCGCGGGGAGATGCCCTTGTTCTCGTGGTGGCGCAGCTTGGTGATGTCGTCCCAGAAGCCCACAAGGCCGTAGCCCACGAAGACAAGCACGATTTGCCAGATGTAGCTGTTGGAGAGATCGGCCCACAAAAGCAGGCTCACGATGAGCGAGGCCATGATCATGAGGCCGCCCATGGTGGGCGTGCCGGCCTTGGCCGCATGGGCCTTCACATCCGAGAGAATGTACTGGCCGCACTTGATGCGGTGCAGGAAGTTGATGAACCAGGGGCCGAAGATCACCATGAGCACCATGGCCGTGATGAGGGCGCCCATGGAGCGGAAGGTGATGTAGCGGAAGACGTTGAAGGCGGACCAGGTGTCGGCCAGGGGGTAGAGAAGATGGTAGAGCATGATGTCCTCAGGCGAGCAGGCTCAGGCAGAGACTGGCGGCCTTTTCGAGCTGGTTGCTGTGTGAGCCCTTGCAGAGCAGGGTGATGCCCTGCCTGCGCCTATCGTCGGTGAGCAGGGTTTTCAGGGCGTGCTCAAGGTCCTCCTCGCCGGCAAAGACCGCAAAGGGAATGCCGTCGCCAAGGCCCTCGCGCACCTCGTCCTGCCAGTCGCCCTTCCAGAGCACAAAGGCCGGGCGCAAGGCCGCCAGATGCTGCCCAAGCTCTCTGTGGGCACGGGCAGCCTCCGAGCCAAGCTCGCCCATACTGCCCAAGAGGACGGCCAGGGGCCGGCCCTCCCGCACGCTCACATCCATGGCCGCATCAAGCATGCGGTGCATGGACAGGGGGTTGGCATTGTAGCTGTCGTCAATGAGCACGCTGTTGCCCGTGCGCGTGCAGGCAAAGCGGTGGTCCGGCACACGGGCGCTGCCAAGGCCCGCCTCCAGATGGTCCAGGGCAGCGAGGGATTGGTGCACCAGTACGCAGGCCAGGGCCACGCAGGCACAGTTTTCCACGGCCGCATGACCGTTCATGGGCAGCTTCAGGGTGATCTCGCGCACGTCTTCTCTGCGCACCTTGACATGGCACATGCCAGGCCGCTCCTGCCAGGCCACGCAGGCGATTTCGGGATCGCTTGTTCGTGTCCTGTACTCCTCGGCCGTTTCGGCCACGGAGAAGAAAAGGAGCGGGGCACCGGAGGCAGCACAGGCCTCCCTGGCCTGCTCCTTAAGATCGGGATAGTCTGCGCAGGTCAGGGC
>CALVHF010000037.1 GCA_944327295.1 uncultured Desulfovibrio sp.
ACCATGTCCAATCCCTGTACCGTGGCCAGGATGACCAGTCTGCTGGAGCTCACGCCCGGCATGACCGTGCTTGAGATAGGCACAGGCTCCGGCTATCAGGCCGCAGTGCTGGCCACCATGGGCTGCCGTGTCTACACGGCCGAGCGTCTGCCCGAGCTCTACGAGCGCACACGGGACCTGCTCAGGCGCTTGGGCTACACGGACATTGTGCCCATGCTGGGCGACGGCACGCTGGGCTGCCCAAGGGTTGCGCCCTTTGCCCGCATCATCGTCACGGCCAGCGGTCCGGCCATTCCCGGCCCGCTCATCGAGCAGCTTGACGAAGGCGGAATCATGGTTATTCCTGTAGGGGAGACCGGCAGCCAGCGGCTGAAACGGGTCTTCAAGAAGGCAGGCCGCCTGTATGAACAGGACTGCGGGCCTGCCGCCTTTGTGGACCTTGTCGGCGATCACGGCTGGCAGGCAGCGTCCTGTCAGAGTCCGCACTACTAACCCCCTTAGCACTACTAACCCTTTTTCCACTCGTTTTTTGAGTACCCCAAGGAAGTTTTCATGGCAGAGTGTTCCCATTGCGGATCGGCCTCTTCCTGTTCTTCTGCTGGAACCAACGGCCCCTGCCCGAGCCAGATGATTGCCCAGCAGGACAAGCAGATTGAGGATCGGCTTTCCCATATCAAACACAAGATTTTCGTCATGAGCGGCAAGGGCGGCGTGGGCAAGAGCTCCGTTGCCGTCAATGTGGCCTGTGCCCTGGTCAAGCTGGGCTACAAGGTCGGCCTGCTTGACGTGGACATACACGGACCCAGCGTGCCCAACCTCCTGGGCATGAAGAGCACCAACCTCATGGTCAACGAGCAGGGCCTCATCATTCCCGCCATGTGGCAGGACAAGATGGAAGTCATTTCCATGGACACCCTGCTTGGCGAGGACCGGGATCAGGCCATCATCTGGCGCGGTCCCAAGAAGACCGGCGCCATCCGCCAGTTCATCAGCGACGTGGCCTGGGGCAATCTGGACTTCCTGGTCATAGACTCCCCTCCAGGAACAGGCGACGAGCACATGACCATTCTGCAGGCCATTCCGGACGCCACCTGCCTCATTGTGACCACGCCCCAGGAAATTTCCCTGGCCGACGTGCGCAAGGCCATCAACTTCATCCAGATCACCCATGCCAAGACGGTCGGCCTGGTGGAGAATATGAGCGGCGTTGTCTGCCCGCACTGCCACAAGACCTTCAATCCCTTCAAGCAGGGCGGCGGCAAGAAGCTGGCCGAAGAGGACAAGATTCCCTTCCTGGGCGCCATTCCCCTGGATGTGCAGGCCGTGGTCAGCGCCGACAACGGTGTGCCCATCGTGACCATTGAGGAAGAAAGCCCTGCCAAGGACGCCTTCCTCGAAATCACGAAGAACATGGTGGCCGAACTCGACAAGGCCAAGTAGACAAAACGCAAGGCCCTTGAAAAGGGGCATGAAAAAACTCCGCCGTGTCTTTCCCTGAGAACAGGTCCGCCTGTACCTCAAGGGAGGGCAGGGCGGAGTTTTTGCATTGTGTCCCAAGACCAGCTCCCCTGTTTTCTGATCTTGTTCCCTGTCTTCACAGATCGCCAGCGCTCCGGTTTCAAGTCCAGCCTGCCTGTATTCCTCATCCCTTCCTGCGCTCCATCCCGGCCCCAGCTGTCCCGTTCGGCTATACACGTTCCTTCCAATCCGGACGCTTCCTGCACATCCTTTTTCTTGCCGCACGCCCTCATTCTTCGTTCTGCTCAAAAAGCCTTTTTTCCACACAAGGCCTGGACGAAAAAAGCCCGGAGAACTTCCGGGAAAACAGGCCTAACTTTCCGGAATGCACGATCCTTTGCGTGCCTTGTCCCCCGGAGTCTTCCTGCTTGTCAAACGGGCGGAAAAAAGGCAAAATTTTCTGCTCCGATACAGTGGAACTGCATTGCGCCCTGTCTTGCATGTCCGTATACGAACTGCCCTGGTACAGTGCTCTGCCAATGCATGGCCGGGGCCTGCGAGTCTCATGGTGCCGTATTCCTGATCCAATGCAGTGCATGTTCCGGTTCTTTTCTCCATCGGGCTTTTGTGGTAACAAACGCCATGTACTCAGTGTACTCAGCAAGGATTGCACCCACATGCTCACACTCGCCACCAAAATCACGCTTCTGCGCATTGTTCTGATTCCCCTGGTCCTCCTCCTGCTCTACTTCGAGAACCCCACCAACTGCATCCTGGCAGCCATTGCCTTTGGCGTGGCCGGCATCACGGACTGGATGGACGGCTATGTGGCCAGGCACCAGGGCATGGTCACCAACATGGGCAAGTTCCTGGACCCGCTGGCAGACAAGCTGCTCATCTGTGGCGTGCTCATCATGCTGGTCGAACTTGGCTGGGCTCCGGCCTGGGTGGTCATCATCATTGTCAGCAGGGAACTTGTGATAACGGGCCTGCGCACCATTGCCATTGACGAGGGCATTGTCATGGCTGCCGACCGCTACGGCAAGCTCAAGACGGTGCTGCAGATAGCCGCCATCATTCCTCTGACCATCCATTACCGTTTCCTGGGCCTGGACATGCACTTCTGGGGCACCATCATTCTCTACCTTTCCATGTTCATGGCCATCTTTTCCTGTATCAACTACTTCCGCCAGTTCAGGCGCAAGTTCCTGGAACTGCATGATACAGCCCAGGCAGGAAACTGAGGCCTGCACCGTGAGCCTTGCAAGAGACCAGCATCTCAGGCCGGCGTTTGGGCTGGCAGTCCCAGGCACAGGCAGCCACGCGGGCAGCCTGTGCCCGTACATTGTCAGGGGAGGCTAGAGCAATGGGTGTGCGACTCCTCATCCTGTGCGCCTTTCTTGTTCTGAACAGCCTTCTGTTGTACAAGGCCGTGTGGGGTACCAACGGCCTGCTCGACCATCGCGAGCTCAAGCAGCAGCAGGAGGCAGCCGAAGCGGAATGCCGCAGCCTGGACCAGGCCAACATGGCCTTAAGCCGGGAAATACGCCTTTTGCAGACCAGTGACGCCTATATGGAAAAAATGATACGCGAGCGCCTGCACTATCTGCGCAGCAACGAAATTCTCTATCTCTTCAGCGATGAGCAGTCGGATTTGGGGGAGACGCATGAACGTAAAAATTAGCTGGTACAGGGAAGTTCTGGAACTGGAGCCCGACTCCAGGCTCTTCTATCCCCTGGCACGACTGCTTGCCGAGGAAGGCGAGCTCGACGAGGCCTGCGCGGTTCTGGCCCGCGGCCTGGAACGCCATCCGGGCTACCTGGAGGCGCGCCTCTATTATGTCGAACTGCTGCGCGAACTGCACAGGACAGAGGAGAGCTCCCGCGAGCTTGAGCTGCTGGCACCGGTCTTTGCCAGGCATTCGGGTTTCTGGCAGGCCTGGGCTGCCACCGCGGCCACAGGTGGCGCCCTTGATTCCGCCCTGGCCCTGCGCCTCATGGGCCTCTTTGTGCAGGGCGTGCAGGTGGATTTGAGCGATCTTTTGCGCCGCGGCCTGGACAGCCTGGAAGCAGAGCTTGGTCTTGGCACCATCAAGGCGCACAAGGCTCCCTTGCCGGCAGCAGAGACGTCCGGGAACTCCTTTGACGCAGCGCTTCATGTGCCCCATCAAGCGCACCCTCAAGCCCATGCCCTGGCCACGCCCGAGACCAGCGCAACATCTGCAGCCAGCGCAGCCTCTGCGGACGCAGCATCTTCACGGCCCAACCCCCTGGCCTCCATTCAGGCTGCGGCTGCCACCCTGGCAGCCCCTGTGGTCTCTGCCCACAATTCTGGCGCAGCCCCTGTCCAGGCGGCCAGCCCGTCTTCCGGGCTTTCTTCCGAAACGTCTTTCCGAAGCTCTGCCCAGAGTTCTGCCCAAGCTTCTGCTGGCGACGTCATTCTCCTGAAGAATCGCATTGAGCCTGCAGCTTCCGCAGATTCCGCGGATCCTGTGGACGAGGACTCAGGCCTGGACACAGGCCCTGCCACAGGAACCTGGCCTCCGCGGACCCGCTCCATGGCCGAAGTGCTGGCCGAGCAGGGCGAATATGCGGAAGCCATGGACATTTACGACGAGCTTCTGGCTCGCTGCCGCAACGTGAAGCAGCGCCAGGAACTGGAGAGCCGCAGACGCGAGCTTGAAGCCCTGGCAAGAGGGCGCGGTACAGGCGAGGCCCAGGCAGACGAAGTGGACGACGCAGACGATACAGACAGGGACACCCTGTCTGCCGAGTCAGCCACGCGCGCCGGCTCCGCACAGACTGCTGCTCCCCTCAAGGCAGAGGCCAGCTCCCTGCCTGGCCGGGAACTCATCAGCATGCTGGAGACCCTGGCCGACCGAGTGGAAGCCCGCATCCGCTAGAGTCCGGATGAGGCCGCCCGGGCATCAGCCGGATCCGCATCCTGACCCTCTGCCTCTCGCTCAAGAGGCATCCCATATTCCCCATACCAAGATTTCCCGTGTCATTCCTTCCTGCCTTCGGCCAAGACCCGACAGGACATGCGGACACGTGGTCAGACCCTCAAGGAGAGCAATGTGCATTCCTCGGTGAAACGGTGTCTAGTTCTGTCCATTCTTGCTGCACTGCTGACCTCTGGAGCAGCATGCTCGAGTTATCAGCCCACCAAGAATGTCTGGAAGGGTACCAAGGAGCTGTGGTACGAATATGTCAGCCCGCCTGCCCACATCGACTACAGTGAAAAGGGCTCGCTCTCGCCGAGAGCGCAGGCCCTTGTCAACGGCATGATGGGCATAGACGTGGAGCTCAACCGGCTTGAACGCCTCATGAGCAATGCCGATCGGCCGCCCACGCGTGGCTGGCTGTCCCAGTTCTTCAGCGAAGTGCCCTGGGTGGAAGGCTTTGCCGGCGTGAAGGCGGATGGAACCCTGCTCGGCCAGGAAGTGGCTCCCGGCAGATCTCAGGTCACCCTGGATTTCATCCCGCTGCTCTACGAGCCGGCCAAGCAGGGTACCCGCGCCCTGCGCGGCGACATGCAGCAGACCTCCGCTGGCCCCATGGTCGTGCTGGCAGCGCCCCTCTATGACGGCGTGGACTTCCTTGGGGTCGTTGCCACCTATTTCAAGATGTCCACCATTGTGGATCGCGCAAAGACCCCGGATGAGGTCGTCATCTTCACACCCTACGGCCTTCTGTGGTCGCCCTACGAGTACGGTGCCACACCCATGGCCGGCATAAACTGGAACGACTCCGTCGCAAAGGCAAGCGCCGGCACGGTGAGCAATGCCACAGGTTCCTTTGCCTACCAGGTGCGCTGGCTCGGCAATCTGCCCATCATCTTTGCCGTTGTTGAAAACGGCACCTTCCCCAAGGGATCCGGTTCCCTTGCGGGCAGTGAGCAATACTTCCCCAAGCGCGAGAAGCTTGCACCCCCGCCGGTCAAGCCGAGAGCGAACAAAGAGACCGCTGGCGCAGAATTCCTGCCGCCCGAGCCTGGTCAGGAAGCCGCAGCCGGCCGTCAGGGTGCCAGCGGTGCCCATGACATAGCCCCCGGCAGCAACGAGAGCCTGCTCCTTGGCGGTGGCGCCGCAGCCAGTCAGGGCAGGGTGCAGGAACGCGACCTTGCCGGCGAGAACGCCACCTACGAGCCTCAGCCGCAGCCAAGGCCGCGCCGCCAGGTCCAGCGTCGCAAGCTGCCGCCCATTGTCATTCCGGACATGGAAGAACAGCCGGCGCCGGCACCGGAATTCAAGATGCCCAGTCCCTTCGGTCCCAGAGGCGGTGCGGCAGCTCCCGAAGAGCCTGCAACAGGCCAGTCTGAAGCTCCGGCAGCCACGAGCGGACAGACCGCTCCGGCTTCCGAGGCACAGACAACTGCTCCCGCCACCGAGGCAGGCGAGCCTGCAGAGCGCACAGCGCCTGCCACGCTGCCTGGCGGCCGGCCCTCGCCCTTCGGACCCAGGGACGTCGAAGAAGCTCCGCAACAGGCTCCGACTCTGCCTGGTGGCAGACCCAGTCCCTTCGGCCCCAGAGAGGAGGCACCGACAGCGCCTGCTGAGCCGGCAGCCACCGAGGCTCCTGCAGCCCCCGCAGCCGAAGCAGCAAAGCCCGCAGCCCCTGCCGTCCCTGCAGCGCAGCCAGCCGAGCCCGCAGCTCCTGCAGCGCCTGCCGACACGCAACCCGAACAGCCTGCCACGCTGCCCGGTGGCAGGCCCAGTCCCTTCGGACCGGCAACAAGGTAAACGCACCCACAAGTCTGCCCTTCCTGCCCGCATAAGGCAGGGAGGGCTTCCCCCGTTATCAGAGGAATACCCGCTCTGTGCCCCTGAGAGGGGCTGGCGGGCCAGTCAAGGAAGATGCTTATGGCTGACGTAACAGTAACCGAATATCTCCTTCTGCATCAGAAGCGCTCTCCCCATGCAACCGGCAAGTTCACGGGCCTGCTCTACGACCTCATCCTGTCCGGCAAGTCCATTTCCAGGCGCATCAACCAGGCGGGCCTGCTCGACATCCTGGGCGGCACGGGCGTTGTGAACGTGCAGGGCGAGGCTGTGCAGAAAATCGACGACATAGCCAACCGCATTCTCATCTACCGCATGGAACGCTGTGGTGCCATGTGTGCCATGTCGAGCGAGGAAAATCCCGATCTCATCCGCATCGGACCCGAATTTCCCCGCGGCGACTACATCATGATCTTTGATCCTCTGGACGGCTCCTCCAACATGGACGTGAACGTCAACATAGGCACCATCTTCTCCATCTACCGCCGCCCCGAAGGGAAAACCGGCGAGGTGACCCTGGACGAAGTTCTGCGTCCGGGGACCGAGCAGGTGGCTGCCGGCTACTTCCTCTACGGCCCCTCCACCATGCTTGTGCTCTCCACCGGTGCCGGCGTGCACGGCTTTACCTTTGACCCGGGCGTGGGCGAGTTTTTGCTCTCCCATCCCAACATGACCATTCCGGAACAGGGCTGGATCTATTCCTGCAACGAGGGCTACCGCGAAAAATGGAGCAAGGCGGCCTTCGAGTCCGTGGAATACTTCCACAAGGCGCCCTCCTCCAAGGGCGGCAGCTATTCCGCCCGCTACGTGGGCTCCCTTGTGGCCGACTTCCACCGCACCCTCATCTACGGCGGCATCTACCTGTACCCAGAGTACAAGGATCGTCCCAACGGCAAGCTGCGCCTCATGTGCGAGGCCAATCCCCTGGCCTTCCTGGCCGAGCAGGCCGGCGGAGCCGCCTCGGATGGCCGCGGCCGCATTCTGGAAAAGAAGCCCGATGCCCTGCACTGCCGTACACCCCTCTTCATCGGTTCCAAGAAGGACGTGGAGGCCGTGGAAGCCATCTACGCCCGCAACGCTCAGTAACAAGGATGCACCATGCTGGTTCTCGGCATAGAATCGTCCTGTGACGAGACAGGCCTTGCCCTGGTGGAGGACGGCCGCCTGAAGGACGCCGTCCTCGCCTCCCAGGCAGACATCCATGCCCTGTTCGGGGGTGTGGTGCCGGAACTGGCCAGTCGCGAGCATCTGCGCTTCATGGGGCCGCTTTTTGACATCCTCATGGAGCGCCAGAACCTGAAACCTGCAGACCTTGACGCCATTGCCGTGGCCAGGGGCCCAGGCCTGCTTGGCTGCCTGCTGGTGGGCACGGCCTTTGCCAAGGGCCTGTGCCTTGGCACAAGGGCACGCCTCATTGGCGTCAACCACCTCATGGCCCATCTGCTGGCCTGCGGCCTTGAAAACGAGCTTGCCTTTCCGGCCATAGGCCTGCTTGTGTCCGGCGGGCACAGCAATATCTATATCTTCAGAAGTCCGGTGGAGGCCGAACAACTTGGTCGCACCCTGGACGATGCCGCAGGCGAGGCCTTTGACAAGTGCGGCAAGCTTCTGGGCCTGGCCTATCCAGGTGGCAAGCTCCTGGATGCCCTGGCCCGCAGGGGCAGGGCGGACAGGCATTTGTTCCCGCGGCCCTACCTCGACAACGACAACCTGGACTTCAGCTTCAGCGGCCTCAAGACGGCCGTGGCCCTGCATGTGGATCGGGAGCTTGCAAAGGCTTCCTGGCCACGTCCGCTCACGGATGTCAGCGAGGCGCCACAGGAGCTTTGCGACTGCTGTGCCTCCTTCAACCTGGCCGTGGTGGACACCCTGCAGGCCAAGGTGGAGCGGGCCCTGGTCCGCTACCCGCAGGTGAAGACCCTGCTTCTGGCAGGGGGTGTGGCTGCCAACAGCCTGCTTCGGGAGCGCATGACCGCCTTCATGGCCAAAAGAGGCGGCCGGGCCATCATGCCAGGACGTGCCCTGTGCACGGACAATGCGGCCATGATAGCCTATGCCGGCTGGTGTGCCCTGAAGGAAGGCTATGCAAGCGACCTTGCTCTTGAAGCCGTGCCCAGGGGCCGCAGCATCCCGCAGGACTGGGTACGGGCCTGACCCCTTCGCAACGCACACCGAAACAGGCTGCATGAGCCTTTTTTCACAAGAGTTCCGGACGTCTGTCCCCTGTTCGGAGCGCCTTTCTGCTTCTTGACAAGAAGGGGGACGGCATCTATCTCTTATGGGACACTCGTGCACAAGCAGGGGTGCCTTCACTCAATTTCGACACAATCCTGGTTCATATACCACCAGTCTCTACTCTTTAAGGAGAATCTCCATGGCTGATCAGATCAACGATTCCGCATTTGACGAGTCTGTCCTCAAATCCGATCTTCCTGTCCTTGTGGACTTCTGGGCTCCCTGGTGCGGTCCCTGCCGTGCCGTGGGCCCCCTTGTCGATGAAATCAGCAAGGAATACGCCGATCGTCTGCGCGTGTTCAAGATGAACGTGGACGAGAACCCGGCCACTCCGGCCAAGTACGGCATCCGCGCCATCCCCACCCTGATTCTCTTCAAGGCTGGCCAGGTGGTTGCCCAGCACACCGGCTCCATGCCCAAGGACGAGATCGCCAAGATCATTGACGCCGCTCTTTAGGAGAGTTGAGCATGTTTGACGCAGCAGTAATAGGTGGCGGCCCGGCTGGCATCACTGCGGCCATGTATCTGGTTCGTTCCGGGTGCTCGGTGATTCTTTTTGAGTCACTGACCATGGGCGGCCAGATCCTGACCACGGATTCCCTGGAGAACTACCCAGGCATGCCCAAGGGCATCAAGGGCTGGGAGCTTGCGGACCTGTTTGCCGCCCACCTTGACGGGCTCAGCCTGGAGCGCAAGACGAGCGCCGTGCTGGGCATAGAAGGCAGCGCAGGCGCGTTCAGCCTGCGGACATCCGACGGCGAGGTGCAGGCCAGAAGTGTGGTCATCTGTTCCGGTGCGTCACACAGGCCTCTGGGCGTGGACGGCGAAGTGCGTCTGCGCGGCCGCGGCGTTTCCTACTGTGCCATCTGTGACGGCAACTTCTTCAGGGGCCGTCCGGTAGCCGTGGTCGGCGGCGGCAACTCTGCCCTGGAAGAGGCACTCTACCTCTCGAAGATTGTCTCCCACCTCTATCTCATCCACAGGCGCGACCAGTTCCGCGGTGCCGAAATCTATCAGAAGCGCGTTCTGGAAACGCCCAACATCGAGCCTGTGCTCTCCGCCACTGTGGAAGAGCTGCACGGCGCCTCGGATCTTGAGAGCATCACGGTACGCGACCTCAAGACCAACACCCTGCGCGATCTGACCGTGGACGGCCTCTTTGTCTTTGTGGGCATGCAGGCCAACACGGACTTTGTGCCGGAAGGCGTGCAGATGGAGCGGGGCTTCATCATCACGGACACCGAGATGCGCACCAGCGTGCCCGGCATCTTTGCAGCGGGCGATGTGCGTGCAAAACTTTGTCGGCAGGTTGTCACTGCCGCCGGGGATGGCGCAACTGCAGCGCAGGCGGCCTTCCTCTTCCTGGAAGAGCTCAATGCTAAGTAATCTGCTTCGTCCCCTGGTTCTTCTCGTGTCGCTGGCCTGCGTCTCCGGCTGCGGTATCATAGACATGGTCTATCTGCCGCCGGCAGAAGATACGGCCCAGGAAATCTATGAAGCCGCCAACGACGCCATGGCCGAGAAGAACTACGTGCGTGCCGTGGAGCTCTACAACAAGCTTCGCGACGCCTATCCGTTCAGCCCCTACACAACGGAAGCCGAACTCTCCTTAGGCGACGCCTACTATCTTGATGGCGAGTACGTCCTTGCGGCCGAAACCTACAAGGACTTCGAATCGCTCCATCCGAGACACAAGGCCATAGAGTACGTGCTCTACCAGATCGGCATGTCCCTGCAGCGGCAGTTCCGCTCCATCGACAGACCGACCACGGAACTGCAGGAAGCCTGCGCCTACTACGAGCGCCTGCTGCAGCAGTACCCGAACTCGCAGTACGCCAAGGCTGCCCGCGAGCGCATCCTGGAATGCCGCAGGTCCATGGCCGAGCATGAGCTCTACATAGCCGACATGTTCTGGCACATGAACAAGTACGGGCCTGCCTGGCACAGGTACACCTATGTGACCGAAAACTTCCAGGACGTGCCGGATGTGGCCGAACACGCGGCCTCCAAGGCCGTGGTCGCCTATCGCGAGTACACGGCCCAGCGCAACGAAGAGCGCCGGGAAGCCCGCGAGGGCACCTGGAAGGACTGGTTCCGTTGGCTCTAGAACAACACAGCAATCTGCATCTGGCAGTCCCTGCCTGATGCATGCACATGACAGGAACGAAAAGGAGGCTTTGCGCCTCCTTTTCACGTCTCTGGGGGCCTGGAAACTGTCTTGAATTTCAGTACCTGCGGATTGGGCTGCCAGGCCTTGATCTGGGGGGGCATCGGAGCATCGATCCGTTTCGTCTCGCCAGACCGGCGGCTCTCCGAATCTGGATCCGGTCCCGGTCCCGTCCCGGAGCCATCCCTGATCGCAGGCCGGATCAGCACTTCTTCTCATCAATTCCGATCATCACTCCTGAGTATCCGTCGGGATTTTCCAAAACAGTCCGAGCTCTCGGACAAGCGGAGTTTGTGCCTATGCAAGCATCTCAAAAGCTTTTGAAGGAACAGGAGCTCGCAGCCGCCGAGGCGCTCTACAAGACGCCGGAGCATGCGGCAGAAAAAGAGAAGGCCAGGGCGGCCCTCTACAGTCTGCTGGCAGCCGTCTTTCTTACGGCCGTCAAGGTAAGCGTGGGCCTGTACACCAACAGTCTGGCCATCCTCTCCGAAGCCCTGCACAGCGGCCTTGACCTTGTGGCTGCCCTCATGACCTGGTACGCCATCCGCGTTTCGGCGAGGCCCGCAGACAGGCACCACCCCTATGGCCATGGCAAGATGGAAAACCTCTCGGCCCTGGCCGAAACAGTGCTGCTCTTCCTTGTCTGTGCCTATGTGGGCTACGAGGGCGTGCACAGAATCATGGACGGTTCCAGTCCGGTTGTGCCCTCGCTCTGGGGCGTGGGCGTCATGCTGCTCTCCATGACCATTGACATCAACAGGGTCCGCCATTTGCGCAAGGTGGCCAGGGAGACCAAGTCCCAGGCCCTGGAGGCCGATGCCCTGCACTTTTCCACGGACATTCTCTCAAGCGGCGTGGTCTTCCTGGGCGTGCTCGCCGTGTGGCTCGCCGATGTGTTCAAGCTCTCGCCGGAGCTGCGCGCCCTGGTCCATCAGGCCGATACCGTGGCAGCCCTCATTGTGGCCCTGATCATCTTCAAGGTGAGCCTGACCATGGCCCGCAGGGCCGTGGACTTCCTGCTCGATGCGGCTCCTGAGGACGCCGTGGAGCAGATTGAACAGTCCGTTGTGCAGGTGGAGGGCGTCTGTTCCCTGGATCGTCTGCGCATGCGCTCGGCAGGTGCCGGCACCTTTGTGGATCTCTCCGTGGCCGTGGATCCCCATCTGCGCGTGAGCGACGGCCACCGCATAGCCAGCGAGGTGGAGGCCCATGTCTGCAGCGTTGTGCCCGGAGCCGACGTGGTGGTGCACGTGAACCCCTACAATGGAGCAGGCAGCGATCAGACCCCCTTTGGCATCATACAGTCCGAGGCCAGAACCCATGAACTCGACGTGCACGATGTGCACATTTTGCACGAGAACGACGGCACGGTGGCAGCCATGGCCCATGTGGAGTTTCCCGGTCGCACGAGCTTTGGCAGGGCCTATGAACGCTGCAAGAGCTTTGAGGCGGACATAGTGGAGAAGCATCCGCAGGTGACTCTGCTCACCCACATAGAGCCCAGTGCCAGCGAGCAGACCGCCCAGGTCCTGAATGCGGAGAAGGACAGGCTGGCGGGCTTTGTGGTCGAACGGGCACAGGCCTGCTGCGACCGCGAGCCCCTGATTTCCGGCATGCATTCCCTGACTCTGCGCAGGACCGCAGACGGACTGAATGTTTCCTTCCACTGCTTTGTGAGCGGCATCCTGTCCGTGCAGGAAGTGCATGACATCACCGTGCGCATGGAAAAGTCCCTGCGCGAGGAAATACCGATCCTGGACAACATCCTCATTCACATGGAACCGCAGCTGCCGGGCGAAGACGTCTGCTGCCGCGAGACGCAGGATCCGGCTGCACAGGGACAGGCATAAGGAGCAAGAGGCCATGAACCGTTGCGCCTTTTGCGGGCGGTTTGTGGCCAGCCTGGTCTGCAAGCGTGAGGCGACGGAAGAGAAGACGAGCATGGGCACCAGGCGCCCGTATGGGGGCTGGCTCCAGCGACCGGCCCATGGCAAAGGCCCGCTTGGGAGAGTTGGTCCGCTCCATGTCGTCGCGCTCCCTGCAGCCAAGATATCTGGCCGTTTCCCGAAAGGTGGCCACGGCGCTGTCAAAGACCGTGGGCACAACGCTTGCGCCGGCCAGCAGCAGGGTCTGCTTGCCGGATCTGGCAAGAGGGATGTCTATGGCACGGAAGCGGTCGATGACCATGCGCAGTTGCGAACTCATGCAGTGGTCGTAGAGGGGCGAGACAAGGACGACCAGGTCGCCCTGGTGAGTTCGGGGGAGGGCTGCTGCATGTCGTCCCCGAGGACACAGGGGCTCTCGCCTCTCTGACAGGCATTGCAGCCACGACAGGGGTGCACGTCCCTGAAGGCTGCATCAAAGCGGACGATTGCATGCCCGGCACGTTGGGCCCCCTCCACAAAGTTGTCCGCAAGCAGGGCCGTTGTGCCCTGCTTGCGGGGGCTGCCGGTGAGAACAGCACCATGCATGGGCAAACTCCTTTGGGTGTATGTGTTGTGGGGGGGACACCGCCCCGGAACGCTTCGTCGCCTGGTTTTGGCACTCGTTGACTCTTTGCGGGCCTTGAGTCTGCGCTGTTCCGCAAGGCAGATTGTGCGTGACAGGGCAGCGTCGTTTTGCACGGCGGTCTTGCTGTCCGGTCTATCGTAGCCTTTGGCTGTCCCGCAGCCCTGCTGTCTGCATGCACTTTGCTTAAGGCAGCTCCCGCTGACCGAGCCTGGCGGGAGACAGACAGGCAGGGGGACAGACGAGGCGGCCTGTGCTCAAACGCCCGGGTAGGCGAGATGGGCAGGGGCCCCACTGTGCAGACACGTTTTGCTCCACAAGCCCGACTCGGAGCCGTGCAGGTACACAGGAGGCATCGGACGCGCAAAAAGGCTTGTTTCCCAAGATACTGTGCGCTTAAGTGACACGAACTGTTCGCCTGCAGGGGCTGGCAAGGCCCTCTCACGATCAGATCAAAGCCAGACCAGGGCCAGATCTGGGCCCTGGATGGTGCAGGAGAATCATGTCCTCAGTTGCCGGTATTTTCCAGAATATAGATGATGGCCAGGAAGATGACCACGGTCTGCACCAGCATGAGTCCGGCCATCCAGCTGATGATGGACCACTTGAGCTCACGGATCTGGCGGCGCACATATTCCACGGCCTCGGTGTTCCACTCCACGTTTTCGTACAGGTGCAGCACCTCGCGTTTGGAGTCAAGGCGCAGGACATATCTGCTCAGGACAAGATAGCCTATGACAAGCAGCACCACGGCTGCAGCAAGTATCCAGATGATCATGGGTCCGTGCTCCTTGTTTGCGTACACCTTGCAGGGGCAGCCTTTGCTCTGAGTGTACTCACTCCGTCCCTGCCGTCCTGTGCTTCCTTGTTCCAGTGCCAGGCTTACGCAGGGTCTGCGGGCTTTTGGACACAGGCCTTTGCCGGCATGTCCCTGTCCTGCGGGGCTGTCTCGTCTGCCTCTTTCGCCTGCGCCTCCTGGCCGGGCTGATTGGGCTGATCTGTCTGGTCAGCCTTGTTTGTCTGTTCGGGCTGACTGTTTTCTGCAGCCTGCTTCCTGTTCGGGCCAAGTTCGGCAGGGTTCAGGCCCACCTGCCTGAGCAGGGCCTTCCACAGATCCTGTATGCCGAAGCGGGAAGACGAGGAGGTGATCACGGGCTTCACCCCCGTGAGCTTCTGCCATTCGGCGGAGCGGGCAGCCAGTTCGCGCTGGCGGCACTTGTCCGCCTTGGTGAGCACCGGCAGGATGGGCAGGCTCAGGCTGCGTGCGTATTCCATGAGATTGAGGTCCAGAGTCTGGGGAGAGAGCCTGCTGTCAATGAGCAGGACAAGGCCCTTGAGCGTGGGGCACTCTTTCAGGTAGCGCTCGAGGAGGCGGGCCCATTTTTCACGCTCCGCATGATTGGCGCGGGCATAGCCGTAGCCTGGCAGATCCACGAGGCAGAAGTCCCAGGGAGATACCCTGTAGTAGTTGACCGAACGGGTCTTGCCCGGCGTGGAACTCACCTTGGCGAGCTTGCGGCGGCAGGCCAGGGCATTGATGAGGGAGGACTTGCCCACGTTGGAGCGGCCGGCCAGGGCCAGCTGCGGTGTCTCGGTGCTGAGAAGCTGATCAATGGTATAGGCTGTCTTTTCCAGAATGAGCTGCGGTGTGGGCATGACGGCTCCTGCAGACCCTGTCCTGCGGCCCGATCCCTGTTCGTTCGCAAGGCAACTGCGCTGTTTGGGATCTGCGTGAGGCTGCAGGGTCTGATGTTCGATTGAAACTGATGATCTTTTGCGCAGGGCCTGTATCCTAGCAGCAAAAGCCTCATTCGCAAAGTGGCGCACAGGAGTTGAAAAAGAGCCTGCCAAAAGGAGAGGCTTCCCTAAAAACGCCTTCTTCCTTCTCTGAAAAAAAGATCTTTTTCCTGCATATCCTCTGCAATTTCTGTTACGCGTCTTTTGTTTGTGCGCAGGATAAAGGTACAGACAAGCGGAGGAGTCCTGATGTCTTTAAAAGATTTTATCCTCTCGCGTTGTTTCGTACCAGGTTGCAGAAAGTTTGGTCTGTACATGATGGCATTGTGAGTCAGTCTTGACAGTCCCTGTCAATCAGGTATTCTTAACGACTCAGATCTGTATTACCCAGACTGCAGTATCCATCGAAAAAACCTGCCTTTTTCTGCGCATCCGGCGCGGACGGGGCCGATACTTTATGTTCCAAGGAGAGACTCATGTATTCCACCACCGATTTTCGCAAAGGCCTGAAAATTGAAGTAGATGGCATTCCTTACGAAATTGTCGATTTCCAGCACTTCAAGCCCGGCAAGGGCGGCGCCATGGTGCGCACCAAGCTGCGCAACATCCTCACCGGCCGCATGCAGGACATCACCTTCCGCAGCGGTGACAAGGTCGGCCGTCCCGACCTCGAGACCCGCGACATGCAGTTCCTGTACAAGGAAGGAACGGATCTTATCTTCATGGACATGACCAATTACGAGCAGATCCAGATGCCTGCCGATGCCACAGCCGGCAAGTCCGACTTCCTGAAGGACGGCCAGCAGTGCCGCGTGCTGCTCTACAAGGGCAACCCTCTTGATATCGACATTCCCATGTCCATTGTGCTCGAAGTCGTGGACACCGAACCCGGCGCCAAGGGCGACACCGTGAGCAACGTGACCAAGGCTGCCACTCTGGAATCCGGTGCCGTGATCCAGGTGCCCCTCTTCGTGAACGTGGGCGACCGCGTGAAGGTGAACACCGGTACCAAGGAATACCTCGGACGCGAATAATCTCGGGCGTCCGTCTGCGCGGCTCCCGTCTGCTCAAGGGAGCCTGTCTGGCAAAAGAAGGGAGAGACGCATGCTTGAACCTGATGTCAATGACCGGCCGCGTGGCTTCTGGCTGAAGGAGATGTGTGGTCTCTTTCTCCTTTTCTGGATGCTTTTGCTGATTTTGAGCCTGCTGAGCTTCGATCGCTCGGATCCCAGTCTCAACCATGCCGTGAGCAGCAGTGAGGTCGCCAATCTTGGCGGCCTCATTGGCGCCTATACGGCAGGCTTTCTCAACGATCTCTTTGGCTCCGGCGCCCTGGTCCTGCCCGTGGTCCTGGGCGGAGTGGCCATTGGCTGCCTCACCCGCAGGCTCTCTCTGACCTGGTGGCGCTGGGTGGGCTGTGCCCTGCTTGGCATCAGCGCCCTGGTCTTCTTTGCTGCCCTGGACGTAAGCATTGGCGATCTGTCCGGGGGCGGCATGATTGGCGCCGTCATTGCCCGGGGCTCCCAGGCTTTGCTCTCGCCCTTCGGGGCCACACTGCTGTGGCTCTTTGTCTTCTTTGTGGGCCTGCAGCTCTTTGTGGATCTGTCCTGGCGGCGCCTCATGGCCCAGGCGGGCGATGTTCTCGGGCGCATGCTTGGCCGCTTTGTCCAGCGCGACGAGGCAGGCATGGCAGGAGATTCGGATCGCGACGGCGATCCGGACGCGGATTTTGCCTTCGAGGCCGTACCCGAGGGCGACAGACCCCGCGCTGCCCGGCTGCAGTCCGAGAAGGCCGGGGCCTCTCCCGAGGAAGAACCGGGCCTTCTGGACAAGGCTGCGGGCAGGGTGGTCGGCGGTCTTCTTGGCGGCCTGCAGCGTGCGGGCCTTGTGAAGCCCCGCTTCCGTCCTCTGCAGGACGGAGAGTGGGAGGAAGGGAGAAGCGACAGGACACACGATCGGGCAGACAGAACGGCAGGATTGTCCCTGGACGACAAGGGCCGTGCCAGGGCACAGGCCAGGGGGCTTTTCCTGAATGAAGAGGACATCCCCTTTGCGAGCACGGACGAGAGCGATGTGCCCATGGATCACACCTATGCCGAGCAGTACGCCCGCAAGGTGCACATCCCGAGAGTCCTGGAAGAGGATCAGGTGCATGCGGTCCGCTCTGCCCGCATCAAGGTGCGCGAGGCTGCAGACAAGCCCCTGCTCAACCTGCTGCCCAAGGAAGAGCAGGAGGCGGCCGCAGTTGCAGAAGACGTTTCCATGGCCCAGGCCTCTCTGGACGAGGATCTGGCTGCACAGGCGATCCAGGCCGTGCAAACCCCATCTTCCGGGGAAGACGGGCAGGGCGAACAGGAGGGTCGGAACAGGGGAGACAACCTGCATGCCGATGCCCTGATCAGTGCCCGGGCGGGAGACGAGCAGGACGAGGATTCTGAGGCACAAGACGCACGAGCCGACAGGAGCGCCGGTGAAGCAGAGCGCCCGGCTCATGCGAACACTTCTTCGCGCACTGTTGCAGAAGACATTTGGGAAGGTCGTCCGGCCGTTTCTGCCAGGAGCACACAGCAGGAACGGGCAGCCCTTTTTGCTTCCTCCGAGAGCGAACCGGAAATCGATCCAGAGTCCGTCCCTGAATCTGAACAAAGGCATGAGGCGGCGGGACAGACTGGACGGGCCGGATTGCAAGGCCGGACCACTGAACCCGCAGACACGGAATCCCGCATGCAGTCAGGATACCCTGCGTCCAGGTCGCAATCCCGGACAGGAACACAGGAGCGCGAAGACGCTCTAGCCGGGGCAGCTCTTGCAGGAGACGAGCGGGCCTTCCTTCTGGGCGGCGTGGAAGAGCGTGACGACACCGACGGGCGGAGTGCGGCTGCCCATACCCAAATTGCCGAGGCTCATGAGGCACCCCCCCGCATCCCTGCAGCTCATGCAGCCGTGCAGGGGGCTGGGACCTCCGAAAGGCAGTCTTCCCTGGTCATTGACCGTTCGGCCGAGCGGGAGGCAGGCACGAGGAAAACCCGCCTGACCAGGGACATGATCACGCGGGAGGCGATCCCTGACGGACCGGTCTTTCCGCCGCTTGAGCTTCTGGACCGGCCTGAGGAAGGCCCGGAGGTCATGGACGAGGAGCTCGATGACTGCGCCCAGGCTCTTATGGGCTGCCTCAACGACTTTGGCATACAGGCCGACCTTGTGCGGGCGACGCCAGGGCCTGTGGTGACCACCTACATGCTGCGTCCGGCACCAGGCGTGTCCGTGCGTGCCTTTGTGCGCCACACCGAGGACATTGCCCGATCCCTCATGGCCGTCTCGGTCTTCATTCAGGCGCCCGTGCCCGGCACGGATACGGTGGGCATTGTCATTCCCAACCGCAACCGGGCCATTGTCAATTTCCGCGAGATAGCCGAGGACGAGGTCTTTGCCGGATCGAAGGCGGCCCTGCCGCTCATTGTGGGCAGGGATACCACCGGCAGGCCCTATGTGGGCGATCTCGCCAAGATGCCCCATCTGCTTGTGGCCGGCGCCACGGGCCAGGGCAAGAGCGTCTGCCTCAATGCCATGCTCACAAGCCTGCTTTTGCGCAAGTCCCCGGACGAGCTCAAGCTTTTGCTGGTGGATCCCAAGCGGGTGGAAATGGGCATCTACGAGGACGAGTCCCACCTTGTGCACCCTGTGGTCAAGGAAGTCTCGGATGCCAAGAATGCCCTGCTCTGGGCCGTGCACGAGATGGATCAGCGCTACAGCCAGATGTCCAGGCTCTACACCAAGAACATTGCCGGCTACAATGCCAAGCTTGCTTCCTACAAGGGCAATCTGCCGCCGGATCTGGCGGACCTTGTGCCCATGCCCTATATTGTCATTGTCATTGACGAGCTTGCAGACCTCATGCTGCAGGCCCGCAAGGACGTGGAGCCCTGCATCATCCGCCTGGCCCAGCTCGCCAGAGCCTGCGGCATCCACATGATCATTGCCACCCAGCGCCCGAGCGTGGACGTGGTCACGGGCCTTATCAAGGCCAACTTCCCCTGCCGCATCTGCTTCAGGGTTTCCTCGCGCCAGGACTCCATCACGACCCTGGGATCCGCCGGCGCCGAAAAGCTCCTTGGCAACGGCGACATGTTCTACAATCCCAACGGCGGCCACCTGACCCGTCTGCACGGCCCCTATCTCAAGGACGAGGAAGTGCAGGCCGTGGTGGACTTCTGGAAGAAGCAGGTGAGGCCGCACTACCAGGTGGACTTTGCCACCTGGAACGAGGACGAGGAAGAGGAGACCCGCACCAGAAAGGGCGAGGTCGACAGCACGGACGCCATGTACAGGGATGTGGTGGACTTCTGCAAGGAAAAGGGCCATGTGTCCATTTCCCTGCTGCAGCGGCGCTTCAACATAGGCTTCAACAAGGCGGCCCGCTACATGGATCAGCTGGACCGCGACGGGCTGGTCGGTCCCTCGCCGGGCGCCGGCAAGCCCAGGCCCGTACTCATCAAGTAGTCCCGGAACGTCCGGGCTCTCTTCGGACACGGGAACCCGGTTTCAGACTCCCTTTCCCTTTTTCAGGAGGACGGGGCCAGAGCGCCCCGGATCTGTATCATGAGACATTTCCTGCCAGGAACATTGTGCCGTCTTTTGCTTGTGTGCATGCTTTTTGGCGCCATGGCCGCCCAGGCCGTGGCCGCAGACGACATAGCCGAGGTCATGCGCAACCGCTATGCCTCCACCCAGTCCTTCAAGGCCTTCTTTACCCAGTATCTGACCCACCGCGAGAGCGGGCAGACGGAAAAGCGCGAGGGCGAGCTTCTGTTCAAGAAGCCCTTCTTCATTTCCTGGACTACCAAGGCGCCTGCAGCCGAGACCCTCATTGTCTCGGACAAGGAGATCTGGGACTACATTCCTGACGAAGGCGTGGCCTACCGCTATCCCAGGGATCTTGTGGAAGACTCCCGATCCCTCATCCAGGTGGTGACAGGCCAGGCCCTGCTCTCCAAGGATTTTGACGTGACCGATGCAGGTACGGAAGGCAAGCTGCGCATTTTGCAGCTCTATCCCAAGGAGCCCGTGCCCCAGCTTGTGGAAGCGCGACTCTATGTGGATCCCGTGAAGGGCTACATCCAGCGGGCCGTGATTACCGACTTCTATGGCAATGCCAATGACGTGCGCTTCACGTCCTTCATTCCCGATGCGGACATCTCTTCCAGGGCCTTCCAGTTCACGCCGCCCAAGGGCGTGGAGGTGGAGGATCGCGTGGAAAAACCTGCCGTGGAATCCCGCGATCTCTTCTAGAGCAGTGCATTTCACGTACGCTCAAACACAGTTCCTGTTTTACGCTCAAACACAGTTCCTGTTTTTGTTGATGCGGAGGGCAGGCCCCCGCGACAAGGCGTCTTTTTGTGCGGCGATCTGTCCCTGGCCAGAGGCCCAGGAGCAGATCGCGTGCGCAAGAGGCGCCTTTTTGCTGTGCCGCATTTTTGGGGCGGCGTGTCGATAGGATCTGCTCACAAGGCAGAAGCCCTGTTTGCGAGCAGATCGGTCAGGGCGCAGAGCACGGCATCGATGTCTGCCGCAAGGCACAGGGAGCGGCCCTTGAGCTCCGGGGGGCAGAAGGCTTCATGGAGGTTCAGGCAGACAAGGAAGGATCGGGCATTGCGGCAGGCCATCTGCCAGAAGGGGTACTTGATAATGCCGGGGGTGTTGCCGCCCACACCAAGCTCCAGCAAAAGGACCTTCTTGTCGGCTGTCCTGTGCACAAAGTCCCGGTAGCGGGCCTGAGCCGCATGCCAGCCCTCGTCCTCCACAAAGCTCGCATCCGAGCGCAGGTTCATGGTCATGGGGGCGCCGCAGACAGGGCAGAAAGGCACACGACCAGAGGGGATGCGCCGGTCCTGCTGTTCGGCCAGCATGGCCCGCACCTGCGTCTCGTTGTCCCAGGTTCTGTTCTGGCAGGGCACGGAGCACTGCCACAGGCCGTAGTCGCCCTGGGTGTAGAAAAGGCGATCCTTGGCAAAGCCTGCCCGCTGGAAGCAGTGGTCCACATTGGTGGTCAGGACAAAGTAGTCTCGTCCTTGCACAAGCTTCAGAAGGTGTGCATAGGTGTCCTTGGGGATGGGGCAGTAGCGGTTGAGGAAGATGTGCCTGCTCCAGTAGGCCCAGTGCTCTTCCAGGGACGAAAAACGGAAGAAGCCTGCCGTGTACATGTCGGTGAAGTGGTACCTGGCAATGAAGTCGGCAAAGTTCTGCTCAAAGACTGGTCCGTCGTAGCGGTAGCCTGCAGACGTCGAGAGCCCTGCGCCGGCACCGATGAGCACGGCCTCGGCCTTTTGCAGGTGCTCGGCCAGGCACAGAAGATCGCTCATTGCACAGGGAAGGGCGACCGTGTCTCTTTCAGCCTTCGCAAGTGCAGTCTGCGTGAAGGACTCTGGCCTGAAGGACTCTGGAGGGGTGCGCAGGAAGAGGGCCGCTGACTGCCTTGTGCCAGAAGCTGCGTCAGGGGCTCTGTCCGAGGATGTCTTGAGGTGACGTTCGTGCATGGGGAAGATCCTTGGAGATGGTCTGAAGCTCTCTGGAGAGGATTCCTGGAGAGGAGCCATGG
>CALVHF010000038.1 GCA_944327295.1 uncultured Desulfovibrio sp.
AGGCTTGCGGACATCCTTGCCCGCATCAGCTGGGACATGCCGGGCGCCCAGGTTGAACAGGAGAGCTTTGCCCGCATAGAGGCCTTGTGCGCTCCTGTCAGAAAGAGGCTCACTCCCGATCAGTGGCATGTGGCACGCAGGCTCATCCACACAACGGCAGACCTTACCCTGGGCGATCAGCTCGTCTTCCGCCACAATCCTGTCAGAAGCGGCGTGCAGGCCCTGCTGCGGGGCGCAAACATTGTCTGCGACTCGCGCATGATACGCGCAGGCATCTCCCAGGCCCGACTGCGCCAGTGCCACCCCTCCTACTCGGACACAAGCATCATCTGCCATGCCTCGGACAGCGATGTGGCCGAAGAGGCTGCCCGCCGCAGCTGCACAAAAGCCCTGTGCGCCATGGAAAAGGCCTGTGCCCTGAATGAACTTGAAGGGGCTCTTGTGCTCACGGGCAACGCACCCCTGGCCCTTGCCAGAGTGTGCCGCTTCATCCTGGAGGACGGCGTGCGACCGGCCCTGGTGGTGGGCATGCCGGTGGGCTTTGTCAATGTGCTGGAGTCCAAGGAACTTCTGGCCCTCTGCCCTGTGCCGCACATCGTGCTGGAGGGCCGCAGAGGCGGATCCCCCCTGGCCGTGGCCACGCTGCACGCCCTCACCGAAGTGGTGCTGGAAGAACGGGGCAGGAGCTCCCAGTCTGCCCAAACTTCGTCTTCTCCGTCTTCTCCCTCTTCCTCTTCTTCCAGGGGACGCGACTAGCCATGGACTCGGGTCGGCTTGCGCCTGTGCCGGATCAGTGGCCCTGGTGGGACGGAACACCCCTGGAAAAAAGCCCTGTTTTGCGCTGGGGCTTTACCACCGGAGCCTGTGTGGCGGCCGTGCTCACGGCCTCCCTGCTGGAACAGCGTCCTGATGCGACTCCTGAGACTGTACCGTCCCTGGCCCCTGGCCAGACCGGCTGGGTGCGGCTCCTCTTTGGCGATGGGCACCTGCGCCTCCTCCCCTTAGGGCCCAAGCTTCCCCAGTATCCTGGCTTTTGCGTCATCCGCAAGAATGCTGGCGACGATCCGGACTGCACCCACGGCCTGCTTGTTGCCGGCCGCCTGCGGCTTGTACAGGACCAGGCGGACCGTGCTGCAAAACCTCTTCCCAATGACGCACGGGATCTGACCCTGGCTGTGGGCAGGGCCACAGTGTTTCTGCACAGCCTGGAAGGCACGGGCCTTGTCACCTTGAGCGGTCTGGATGCGCCAGAGGGCCACTGGGCCATCAACCAAAGCGCCCGCGCCTTTCTGGCCCGCAACCTGGCACACGCGGGGATCGACTCCGGCGTCTGGCAGGCCGACATTGCCCTGTGCGGCGGTGCAGCCCTGGCAGCAAAGACCCTCAACCCCTCTCTGGGCGTGCAGGGCGGCCTCTCCATCCTTGGCACCACGGGTCTTGTGCGGCCCTTCAGCCACGAGGCCTATGCCGCCAGCCTGCGTATGGCCCTGGCGCTGGCCAGAAAGCAGTCCGACTGCGTGGTCCTCGGCACGGGCACGCGCACCCTGCAAACGGCCAGGGACTGGTGTACGACGCATCCGCCTTGTGCGCATCTTCCCGCGCACGCCTTTGTCGCCATTGCCGACTTTGTGCAGGAGAGCCTGGAGGCAGCAGGAAGGCTGCACTTTCGCCGCCTCCTCCTTGTCTGCATGCCGGGCAAGCTCCTCAAGATTGCGGCAGGCTTCACCAATACCCATGCCCACCGGGTGCCCCAGGCCATGGATCTGCTCGGGCGCCTGTGTGCCGAACTCTTTCCCGGAGAAGAGCGCAGGATCAGGGCCGTGTCCACGGCGCCCAGCGTGCGCAAGGCCCTGGAAGCGCTGGATGCAGACCAGCAGGACAGGCTTCTGACCCATCTTGGTCACAGGGCCTGCGCCCGCCTCAATGCCCATCTTCTCAACACCTATCTTCGCAACGTCGATGACGGCAGCGCTGCCCCTTGCCTCTGTGCCCTTCTGCTTGTCAATGTGGACGGCAGCGTGCGACTCTTCCTTGCACCACCTGGCTGGCAGGCCTGAAAAGCGCCCTGCCAGGCCGCTTCCCGTTCCCAAGGCCCTCTTCCCGTTCCTTCCCATTCCCCCTGGATGTGCCTCCATGCCTGTCTCTTGTCCCCAGTCTTTCGGCCAGCCTGGCCACCTGCAGCCAGCACCAGGCCAGGGGTCCCTGGACGTCTTTTCCTGCGGCCTGGGCCTGCCAGACTCTGTTGTGCAGGCCTGTGCACGGCTTGATCTTGTGGCCGGCACACAGGGTCTGCTGAACCGTCTGCCAGCCTGGCTGGACGGCACAAAGCGGACACTGGACACAAAGGATCTGCCAGGTGAGCTCAACGACCTTGTGACGTGCGCCCAAAAGGGACAGCACGTGGGCCTGCTTGCCTCGGGCGATGCCCTCTACCACGGCCTTGGGGCAAGCCTTGTGCACTGCGTGCAGGAGCGCTTTCCCGAGAGCTTTTGCGACGGCGTCCCCTGCACTGTCCCCTCAGGCGCGAAAGGGCTCTCGGATCTGAAGCCTCTGCCCTTTGCCCTCTGCCTTCATCCAGGCCTCACGGCCTTTCAAGCCCTCTGCCACAGGCTGGGCCTGGCCTGGAGCGAGGCCGCGCTTTTCTGCGTACACAGGACAAGCGTTCCCTGGGGGCGCCTGCTGGCTGCCCCCCTGGCCCTTGTCTACACGGGCCTTCCCTGGACGCCGGCAGCCCTGGCCCGGGCCCTCTGCGCCTGGGATCCGCACTCCGGGGCGCGCAGCTGCCTTGTTGCCGAAAACATGGGCCGGACGGACGAGCGCCTGCAGCGCCTTCCCCTGGCAGATCTCTGCACGCAGGACTTTGGCCCCACAAGCACGCTTGTGCTCTTGCCCAAGGGGGCTCGAGCGCAGGTCCTGCCCCTGGGCCTTGCCGACGAGCACCTCTCCTTTGAGGGGCACTGCCTCACCCACCGCTGGGTGCGGCCCCTGGTGCTCTCCTGCCTCAATCTGCCAAGCCACGGCGTGCTCTGGGACCTTGGGGCAGGATCCGGCTCCGTAGGCCTGGAAGCGGCCCTCCTGCAGGAGAAGCTCACAATTCAGGCCGTGGAAAAGAATCGTACGCGCTGTGCCCACATCCGTGCCAATGCGGCCTCCCTGGGCATCAGCACCCTCACCCTGACCGAAGGCGACATTCTGACGAGCCTGCCCGGTCTGCCCGATCCAGATCGCGTCTTTGTGGGTGGCGGAGGCAGGGATCTGGCAGAAATTGTCCGACTGGGGCTTGTTCGCCTGGCAAAAAAGCACCCCCACGACCCGGAGGCCGTGCTGGTGGCCACGGCCATCACCATGGAAAGCGTGGCCACCCTGACAGCCCTGGCCAGCGACCGCTGTGCAGAGGCGCTTTGCGTGGACGCCCTGAGCCTGGACGTGAGCGAGCGCGCCCCCCTGGGACCTGCCACCTTCTTGAAGCCCCTGCACCGCATCCACATCTTTGTCTTCAGGCCCGGGCCGGCACTCGCTGCCCAGATGCCTTCCGCTCCAGACAGCCGAACCTGACCTCAAGCCGGGCCAGAGGGGCCCGGAGGGGGCCCCTGTCCCGTGTCCAAATCCGCCTGCCGCACATACAAGATATGCCCAAGAGGTTTTGTCATGACCGATCAGGAATTTGCCACACTTGCCGAGGCGCTGTTTCAGATTGCCGAGCCCATGATTCGCCTGATGGATCTCGAAAAGGCAACAGGTCGTCGCCGGGCGCCCATCCGGGAGGCCTTCCTCACCATCTGCGACAAGTTCTACTCAGGCCAGCAGTGGCGAAGCATCCCCTTGCGCGAGGGGCGGATCAAGGGATCCACGGCGCACTCCGCCTTCCAGAACTGGACCTCCCTGGGCCTGTTCGGCCTTTTGCATGCCGTTGTCCTCAAGGAACTGAACACGAACGCAGACTACGTCCTGCAGGACACCCTGCCCGAGCTGAAAAAAACGCGCTTTTTGCCGGGGCACAAGCTCGACATCGTGCGGGCCTTCCCGGACAACGACGAACAGGGCCGCCTGAACAAGATTGTCATCCTTGCGACCATGGAAGAGACAAGAGTCTCCCTTGACTGCGTGATCAGACAGGCTCAGGAACGGGCCCGTGCCCTGTTCGCACAGCACGGGCTCAAGGTTGCCGGCTGCCAGATCTGCATGAGCAGGGAAGATTTTGGAGCCATGGAAGAACTCCTCAATCTTGTCCTGGAACAGTCCCGCTGAACACAAGACGCCCCACAGACCAGAACCACTCCCGCTGCACAAGGGAAAAGCCATGCCAAGCACACAACCACGTCCGAAGACCGGTCAGGAATTCACCGAGAAAACGCCCCGGGAATCCGGCCCGCTTTCTGCTCCTCTGCCAGGCTCCGAGCCGCAGGCAGGAAAGGACACAGGCGCACCCTGCGCCGTCACCTTTGCCGGCGCAGGACCTGGCGCCGTGGATCTGCTCACTCTGCGCGCCCTCAAGGCCCTGGAACAGGCAGACCTTGTGCTCTATGCAGGATCCCTCGTCAACCCGCAGCTCCTTGACTTGTGCAAAGACGGCTGCCGACTGGAAGACGCGGCCCCCCTTTCTCTTGCCGAACAGGTGGCCCTGATGAGCGCAGCAGCCCGCAAGGGCAAGCGCGTCGTGCGCCTGCACTCGGGCGATCCGGCCCTCTACGGCGCCCTGCGCGAGCAGATGGCCGCCCTGGCAGACCTTGGCATCCCCTGCGAAGTCATTCCGGGCGTGACCAGCGCCCTTGCGGCCGCCGCGCGCCTCGGACGCGGGCTGCCCCTGCCGGAGGAGAGCCAGAGCGTCGTGCTCACCCGCACAAAGGGGCGAACCCCCATGCCCGCAGGCCAGAATCCCGCAGCCTTTGCCCAGACAGGCGCAACCCTTGTCTTCTACCTGAGTGCCGGCCACTTTGCCGAACTTGTCCACGAGCTTGTCACAAAAGGCGGCCTTTCCTCCGAGACGCCCTGCGCAGCCCTCATGCGGGTGAGCTGGCCGGACGAGCGCTGTGTGCGAGGCTGCCTTGCCACCATTGCGGCCCAAGCAGCCGAGGCCGGCATGACCCGTCAGACCCTGCTTCTGGTCGGCGAGGCCACACGACCTGTGCAGGCAGGCGATACGGACGGCCAGAACAGGCAGAAGAAGGGGGCACAGGGATCGGACACAGGCTGTGCCGGGCAGAAGGTCTCGCGCCTCTATGCAGCCGACTTTTCCCACGGCTACCGCAATACCCTTGCCAACGAGGCCTTTTCAGGACCCATAGGCGTGCTCAGCGCCTCGAAAGAAGGTCTGCGCGTGGCCCGGCAGATCTGCCAGGGCCTGGGCAGCCAGGCCACCCTTCTGGACGGAGTTCGAGATCTCAGGACCCGCTGGCAGGACTTTGCGGGCTTTGTGTGCGTGGCAGCCACGGGGCTCGTTGTCCGGCTGGCAGCCCCCCTCCTGCAAGGCAAGACAAAGGACCCTGCTCTCGTCTGCCTGGATGCCCAAGGCCGCTTTGCCGTGAGCCTGTGCGGCGGCCATCTGGCCGGCGCCAACCGTCTGGCCCGCCGGGTGGCCCGCATCACTCAAGGGGCGGCTGTCATCAGCACGGCTACGGACTGCGCAGGCCTTGTGGCCTTTGACGAGGCGGCCGCCCGGGAAGGGGCCCGCATCTGCACCCCCGAAGCCCTGGTGGCCCTCAACAGGGCCCTGCTGGACGGAGAACAAATCGATTTTCACGGACCGGCCAGCCTGTGGAAACAGTACTGGAGTACAGTCCCCCAGGTGCGCCTGTGTACGGGCACGGAGCATGGCGCTGCGCGCGACACGGTTCAGCGCGGCGATCCCGCACGATATGCCGTGTACTGGGATGTGACTCCGGATACGGCTCACCAGGGGGCCTGTGCACAGCACCTTGTGGTGTGTTCAGCAAGCCTTGTGCTTGGAGCCGGCTGCCACAGGGGCGTGGACCCTGATCTCTTCCTGAAAGAGGCCCTGGACTATCTTCAACGCCAGGGACTCTCTCACAGGGACATTGCCTGCGTGGCAAGCCTTGCCCAAAAGGGCGAAGAACCGGCCCTGCAGGCCCTTGTACAAGAACTTGGCTGCCCCTTTGCAGGCTTTGCGGCAGAAGAACTTGCCCGCGTCGAAGGGGTGGTCACACGCTCGTCCACAGTGCACCGCTACATGGGCACAGCGTCCGTGAGCGAGGCGGCAGCCCTGGCCTGCGCCCGCACGATCGGGGGCAGTGCGAAACTTGTGGCCCCCAGGGTGGCACGCCACAAGTGCATGACCTTTGCCCTGGCCCAAATTGGCCACGGGTCACCCGAACAGGGAGCGTGCCCTTCACAGGAACACCCTTGCCAAAATCCCGGGCCCAAAGAGCCTTCCCAGAGCACCTGCGGCAGCCTCGTTGTGGCAGGCCTGGGCTCCGGCGAGCCCGGCTCCCTGACCCAGGATGTGCGCCAGGCCCTGGAAGCAGCCGACGTTGTGGTGGGCTACACAACCTACATGGACATGGTGCGCAGGCTCCTCGGAGAGGAGACCTCTGGCCGGGAATACCTGCAAAGCGGCATGCGCGACGAGATTGGCCGCTGCCACCTGGCCTTTGAACGGGCCCTGCAGGGCAGAAAGGTCTGCCTTGTGTGCAGCGGCGATCCGGGCCTGCTCGCCATGGCAGGCCTTGTGCTGGAACTCAAAAGCCGCAATGGAGCCTACCGCAATGTGCCCGTGACCATATTGCCCGGCGTCACGGCAGCCCTGCTTGCCGGAGCACGGCTTGGCGCGCCCTTGCAAAACGGCTGCGTCCTCCTCTCCCTCTCGGATCTACTCGTGCCTGCGGCCGAGGTGATCCGCAACGTGGCCTCGGGCCTCTCCTCGGCCCTGCCCCTGGCCATCTACAATCCTGCCGGAAAAAAACGACGCATGCTGCTGCACAAGACTCTGGAACTGGCCAAAAACATGCGCGGAGAGCTGCTGCCCTGCGCCCTTGTGCGCGAGGCAGGCAAGCCTGCAGAAACCGTGTGGACCGGGCTTTTGAAGGACCTGCCCGAAGAGTGCGTGGACATGTCCACCCTGCTCATCCTGGGCTCGGCCCGCAGCCGCCTGGAAAACGGCGTCTTCTACGAGGCCCGTGGCTACGAAGACAAGTATGGCGACAAGTACGGGGACAATCTCGGGGACAGGAGTGCTGTCCCTGCGGAGCAGATCGGGGAGCCTCATGTCTGATCCCGTAGTCAGCCAGACGTCCGAACAGCAGTTCCGTCAGACGCCTGCCGTACCTGTTTGCCCGGGTCTTGTGCTGGCAGCCCCGCGCTCGGGCGAGGGCAAGACCACGGCCACCCTGGCCCTGGCCTTAGGACTGCAGGCCCTGAACCTGCAGGTCCATGTCTGCAAGTGCGGGCCGGACTATGTGGATCCGACCTTTCTCTCTCGAGCCTGCCAGGCGCCCTGCCTCAATCTGGACACCTGGCTCATGGGAAAGCAGGGCGTGGAACGGGCGTATGCCAGGGCTGCCCTGGGCGCCGATCTCGTTCTTGTGGAGGGCGTCATGGGCCTGTGCGACGGCAGAGAACCAGGCTCCCTTGCCGGCTCCACCCTGGATGTGGCCCGGGTGCTCAATCTGCCCCTCCTGCTTGTGCTCAATGCCCGGGGGCTTGGCAGCTCCATTGCGCCCCTGGCCGAGGGCTTTGTGCGCTTGTGCGAGCGTGTGCACGTGCCCGTGGCAGGCATCTGTGCCACACAGGTCGGATCGGACAGGCACAAGCTCCTTCTTGCGCAGAGCCTTCGTGAAGCGCATTTGCCGCCCCTTGTCTGCACCCTGCACCGGGATGGAGCCGTGCAGCTGCCCTCAAGGCAGCTTGGCCTTGTGCCTGCGGCCGAATGGACGCAGACGGACGAGGCCTTTGCGCGGCTTCGCACCCTCATTGCTCCCGAAGAGCTGCAGGCCCTGATCCGGCGTGTGCACACACTCTGCCGGCAGGAGACGAACTCGCAGAAGACGCAAAAACAGCAAAAACTCTGCGGGCAGGAAGCCTGTGCAGGCGCGCCTGACTGTGCCCGGCCCCCTGCTTCCCGAAGCCCTGTCCTGAAGCCCAGAAAGCGTCTGGCCCTGGCGCAGGATGCGGCCTTCTGCTTCTACTACGAGGACAATCTGGCACTCCTGCGCTCCCTTGGCTGGGATCTTGTCCCCTTCTCGCCCCTGACGGCTCCTTCTCTGCCGGCCTGCGAGGCCCTCTACCTTGGCGGAGGCTATCCGGAACTCCATGCAGGGAAGCTTGCCGCCAATGCGAGCCTTCGCCGCGACATTGCCCTGCGGGCAGGCGAAGGCCTGCCCGTCTTTGCCGAGTGCGGGGGCTACATGTACCTTGCAGCCGAACTGCAGACTGTTGACGGACATGTCTACCCCATGTGCGGCGTGCACGAGGGCCGGGCCGTCATGGGAGCACGCCTGCGCTCCTTGGGCTACCGGCAGGTGCGCTTTGCAGGCCCCCTGCCCCTTGGCCTTGGGGAGCACTTTGCGAGCCACACCGTGCGCGGCCACGAATTTCACTGGTCGGACATGGTCCATGAGACGGCCGTACAGCCCCTTTATGTGGCGGACGAGCCTGCGAAATCCGACAGAATCCGCCCCCTGGATACGGGCCTCGTGACAGGCCCGTACCACAATGTGCAGGCAGGCTACCTGCATGTCTATCTGCCCTCCCTGGCCTTTGCCGGAACAACCGGACAGACGGGCCAGAGAACCAGGGATGCCAAGAATGATGAGGACGAAGACGAAGTCCCTTCCTCCCTCTTGCTTGTGCTCAACGGACCGTCCAGCGCCGGCAAGACGAGTCTGGCCGCCTGTCTGGCTTCCTCTCTGACAAAGGCCCTGCACACGTCTGCCTGCAGCAGGGGTTCCGCTCTCGCTGACCCTGTGACTGGCCCGGTTCTGGTCAGTCTGGACGCCCTGCTGGCTTTCGTTCGTCAAGGCCCGAAGTCCCCTTCCCTGGAAGAGGCCGAGCGCCTGGGCTTGTGCACAGCTCACGATTATCATGTGCGGCTTGCCAGGCTCTGCCAGTCCTTCCCCCTGGTACTCTGCGATCACGTCCTTTGCGGCCGCAGGGACTGGGAAGAGGATTTGCTGGCCGTGCTGGCCGATGCGGCGCTGTCAGGCCACCGCATAGAGCTCATGGTCTGGGACCTTGTCTGCAGTGCCGCCTGCCTCAGGCAGCGGGAGGAAACACGCAGGGACCGCAGGCCCGATGTGGCCCATGCCCTCAGGCAGGCAAAAAGCCAAAGGGAACAGTCCCTGACCCTGCCCGGCACCGAACGACTGCGGGCAGATAAGTACTCGACAGAGGAACTGTGCGCCCGCATCGTCCCCCGCATCAGGGCACAATTCGGGATCTGACCACAGGATCAGACGGAAAGGAGCAGGACAAACGAGAACAAGGATCAGCATCATGCGTGAACACGAAGCAGCAGATTTCCTGCAACAGGGAACAACCACGGACAGAACAGAGGCCTTTTTGCCGCCTCATGGCGGCGACACCCTGGCCCTGGCCCGGCGCGCCGGCCTGACGGCGGACGATGTATGCGATTTTTCCAGTCTGTCCAGCCTGTCAGATTGCTCCGATTTGTGCGATTTTAGCGTCAATGTCCGCCCGGACGGACCTCCGGACTTTGTGCGCCTGGCGCTTCTGCGCGCCCTCTCCGAAGTGGGCCGCTACCCGTCGCCCAGGGGCGAGGAAGCGCGTCTGGCCTGTGCCAGGCGGTATCAGCTGCCCTGCGAAAGTGTGATCATAGGCAATGGCACAAGCGAGTTCTTCTTTGCCCTGGCCAGGGTCTTGAAGCAACGGAATTGCCCCTGCGCGGCCATCCCCGAGCCGGCTTTCGGGGAATACGCCGAGGCCTGCGAGCGGGCAGGCCTGGCCTGCGTGCATCCGGCCTGCACCCTTGTGCCAACAAAAAGGCGCTATTCGTCTGCCACGGATCGCACCCTGCTTGACTGGATGCTGCCTCTGGACGAGCTGGAACACCTGCCCGAACATTCGGCCCTCTTTCTGGCCAATCCCGGCAATCCGGCCGGCACCTGGCTCTCGCCAAAGGATCTCGTCCGGCTCATGACCAGACGACCCGACCTTGTCTACATCCTGGACGAGGCCTTCCTGCTCTATGTCTGTCCCGATGATCGCTCCTTCCTGCCCCTGCTGGCAGCCCATCTGGGCAAAAAAACGCACTCGCCCCTTCCTGCGGAGCTTTCCCTGTGCATTGTGCGCTCCATGACCAAGTTCCATGCCCTGCCGGGCGTGCGGGTGGGCTTTCTGGCAGCTACCCCGGATCTGGCCAAAGCCATTGAATACGAGCTGCCCTGCTGGAATGTGAATTGCCTGGCCATTGCCGCCCTCTGTGCCCTCATGGAACAGGGATCGGAGCAGAAACAGGATGAGCGAGCAACCAGAGCCCAGAACAGACGCAGGCGCCGCGACCTTCTGGAAGCCTTAGGCTCTCTGCCTCTCACTCCCTGCCGCTCGGCAGCCAACTATCTGCTCCTGCGCCTGGACAGATCGGACCCGAACCTTGCCGACCGACTGCTTTCCGACTTTCACCTGGCCGTGCGCGACTGCGCCACCTATCAGGGCCTGGACGACGGCCGCTGGTTCAGGGTAGCCGTGCGCACGGACAAGGACCAGGCGCGCCTCATCGACGCCTTAAAGGCCGTCCTTCTCCCAAAACCTGCCCAGGAAGCAGTCTCGGAGGCCGTTGCGGGCAGGGACCAGACGCCCCATTGTATGGGGACAGGCCGCACATGCCACAGGCACAGGGCCCGGGCCCTCATGCTGCAGGGCACGTCTTCGGGAGCCGGCAAGTCCGTCCTCACGGCCGCCCTGTGCCGCATCTTCCGTCAGGACGGCCTGGATGTGGCGCCCTTCAAGGCCCAGAACATGTCCCTGAACTCCGGCGTCACTCTGGACGGCCTGGAAATGGGCCGCGCCCAGATCCTGCAGGCCCAGGCCGCAGGGCTTGAGCCCGATGTGCGCATGAACCCGGTGCTTTTGAAGCCCCTGACGGACAAGGGATCCCAGGTGGTTCTTCTGGGCCGGCCCCATGCCACCCTGGAAGCCCGGGCCTATCTCAAGGAACGGGCTTCGTTGCGAGCCCCCATCGAGGCAGCCTACGATGCCCTGGCCTCGGAGCACGAGCTCATGATTCTGGAGGGGGCCGGTTCTCCTGCCGAAATCAATCTCAAGCAGGCGGATCTGGTCAACATGGCCATGGCCCGCCATGCCCAGGCCAGAGTGCTGCTTGTGGGCGACATTGACCGGGGTGGGATCTATGCCTCCTTCCTTGGCACTTTCATGACCTTCTCCAGGGAAGAACAGGCCCTGCTGGCAGGCTTTCTTGTCAACCGCTTTCGCGGGGACGCGAGCCTCCTGCAACCTGCCCACGACTACCTCTGCAGGGCCACGGGCAAGCCCGTGCTGGGCGTCATCCCCTATATGCCGGATCTGGGGCTCCCCGAAGAAGACAGCCTGCAGACCCGCTCCTGCACCCGTCACTCGGCCAGCCGGCCCGACGCCCTGGACATGGCCCTCATTGTCCTGGACCACACGGCCAACTTCACGGACATGGCGCCCCTGTGCGTGGAGGCCGATGTAACCCTGCGGCCTGTGTACAAGGCCGAAGAGCTGGGGGAGCCGGACGTGATCCTTTTGCCGGGCTCGCGCAGCGTGGCTGCTGCAGCACAACGCCTGCAGGAAACGGGCCTTTTTTCCAAAATTCTTGCCCATGCCCAAAAAGGCTGCTGGATTGTGGGCCTGTGCGGTGGCATGCAGCTCATGGGCGAAGCCCTCATTGACCCGCATGAGGTGGAATCCGCCACCACAAAAGTCGCGGGCCTGGGGCTTTTGCCGCTGCACACCACCATGGAAGAGACCAAGCGTCTGCGGTACTGGACGCACATCACAAGTCCCTGCGGACTTCCGCCCTGCCAGGGCTACGAAATCCACCACGGCCGCACCAGGCTCACCCGACCTGTGGAGGGATCCCGCCTCTTTGGTGCCCAAGGATCGCTGCCAGGGACAGCCGAGCCAGGAACAGACTGTCTCGGACTTGTGCTTGGCCACTGTCTTGGTACCTATGTGCACGGCCTTTTTGACAATGACGTTTTCAGGCGGGCCCTGCTCGATTGCATGCGGACAAGTCGCGGCCTGAAACCTGTGGGGCGCGTGACTGCCTGGGATGTGGACGCGGCCCTGAACCGCCTGGCCGACAGGGTGCGCGAACACGTGGACCTGCAGGCAATGTACAAAATGCTCGGGATCACCGGGATCAGGAGGCGGGCCTGATGGACGTGCTCTGTGCCCTGCTGCTTTTGCCCTGCGCCCTGATGCTCGATGGTCTCCTTGGCGAGCCTCCGGAGCGCCTGCATCCGGTGTGCTGGATGGGGCGTGCCAGTACAGCCTGCGAAAAATATGCCCGCAGCCGCTGGAAGCTGGAGCGGCCGGCCACGGCCCTTGCGACCGGTACCTTGTGCGTCCTTGTCCTGCACGTGCTCTTCTGTCTGCCCGTGCTTGGCTTTGTGGCGTTCCTCTCCCATGTGCACCCCCTGGCAGGCTGTGCGGGAGCCGCCCTCTGTGTCTGGCTGTGCATGGCGCCACGGGCCCTGGCCGAGCATGCCCGGGCTGTGCTGCGGCCCCTTGCCAGAGGCCATCTTGAACAGGCAAGGCTTTTGCTCTCGCGCATGGTGGGCCGCCAGACCGCCGAACTCGACGAGCACGCCGTGGCCCGGGCCTGCGTGGAATCCGTGGCCGAAAACTGCACCGACGGCGTCACGGCGAGCCTCTTCTGGGTCTGTGCGGGCTTTTGCATGGGCGGCATGCCCCTGGCTGCGGCCCTGTGCGTGCAGCACAGGCTGGCCAATACCCTGGATGCCATGTGGGGCAAAAAATCCGATCGCTATCTCTACTTTGGACGCTGTGCGGCCTACTGGGATGATGTACTGGGCTTTCTGCCCGCACGGATCACCCTGTTCTTCGTGGTGGCCGCAAGCCTCCTTGTGCCAGGCACAAGCGCGAAAGACGCCCTGATCATTGGCCTGCGCGACCACGCGGCCCACGAGAGCCCCAACAGTGCCTGGAGCGAGGCGGCCTTTGCCGGTGCCCTGCACCTGCGCCTGGGGGGCCCTGCCGTCTATGCCGGGCGCCTGGTGGCCCACCCTTGGCTCGGGTCCGGGACAAAAGAGGCAGAACCTTGGCATATTGCCCGCGCCATTGCCCTCATGCAGGCCACAACGCGCTGGGCCGTGCTCTGTCTGGGCCTTGCGTGTGCCCTTGCGGCCTGACAAAGGACTCGTATACCCTCCCCTTTTGCGCAGCAGTACTTATCTCTTCCCACAGAGTCCACAAGTTGCGTCCCCCTGCGAGACATGAGCTTTCAGCAAAAAGGAGTCCAATCCTTGGATCACGGAATACTGTTCGATCACGCCCGTACGGCCCGCATCGGCCTGCCCGAAGCCGTCTTCTGCGAAGGCAAGCCAAGGGAAGCCCTGCTTGAGCTTCTCCACCACTTTGGCCGCAATCAGGGCCATCCCATTCTCTTTACCAGACTTGAGGAAGACATCTTCCGCCATCTGCCCGAAGACCTTCAAGCTCGCTACGACTACCACGCCCTGTCCAGGACTGCCTTTGGCGAGCGCATGCCCGACTTTCCCCACGGCCGGGTGGCCGTCGTCTCCGCCGGCACAGCCGATGGCTTTGTGACCTGGGAGGCGGCGCGCACCCTCACCTATCTGGGCATTCAGAACACTGTCTTCGAGGACTGCGGCGTGGCCGGACTGTGGCGTCTGGCCGATCGCATTCCCGCCATCAATGCCCATGACGTGATCATTGTCGTGGCAGGTCTTGATGCCGCCCTGGCCAGTGTGGTGGGCGGCCTTACCCCCAGGCCCGTCTTCTGCGTGCCCACCTCCGTGGGCTACGGGGTGGCCGGACGGGGCGCAACGGCCCTCAACAGCATGCTGGCCTCCTGCGCACCGGGCCTCGGCATCCTCAACATCGACAATGGCTACGGCGCAGCCTGCGCGGCCGCACGCGTGCTGCACGCCATCCATGGTCTGCCCGAAGGCTGCAGCCCAGAAGGCAGCCCAAACAGGAACTAAGGCGCAAGGAGCGCCTGGGGCTGAACGCCCTCAGCAGCCGGACCGGCCTCCCTGTCAGGGCCCGCGTCCGGCTTGCCTTTTTTCGGCTGCCCGGTCTCTTCTGCCTCTTCTGTCGGGCCCGTCTGATCAAGCGGCTCTCCCGCATCCGCCGGCCGATCCGCAAGGTCGATATAGTAGACATAAACGGGCTGGGCCGGCCGGTCCAGATACATGATGACGGCAAAGAGGCCGCCCAGGAGCAGATTGATGCAGAGGGCTGCCAGCAGAATCCTGGGTGTGAAGAAGCGGCGCCACTGGCAGGTCTTCTGCGCTTCCTGTCCGGCAGCGGCAAGGTGCAGGGGCGCCACGGAATGTCTGCTCACGTCAGCTGATCTCGTGTCGGCCTGTTCGCTGCCAGCCAGTTCAGAGTCAGAATGCTCAGTTGCTGGGGCAGCGCTTTCTGCGTCCTCTTCATTGTCGGCCCAGGGGCCTGTGGCCGCAGGATCGGCGGGATCAGTACGCACTGTCATATGAGCCGGAGTATCCAGCTCGTCCCTGTCCAACACATGCCGGCTCGCTCGTTCCCTGACTGTTTCAAGGCCAGGCACGCGATCGTATTCCTCTGCGGACGGGTTTTCGGAAAGAATGCCTTCCTGGGCCCTGGACACATAACCGCGAAATCCCTTCATAGTTCCCTCCGATCTGCCTTGCATGGTCTTCCTGCAGCAGGGGCATACGTGAAAAGCCGTCTGCTGGCAATGGAAGCGACCCGGCTGTCAAGCGAACGTTCTGCTGTCCCCTGGAGCGGTTTCAATATGAAACCGCTCCAGGATTATCCTCACAAGGGGGAACAGGCTCGAAAGCCAGACAGCTCGCTTTGGACGCATGACACTCTTCTCGTGCAAGCCCCCTGATACCCAGTCCTTCAGCCTTGCCTGTCCGGAGCCCGTGATGGTGAGCATTTGAACAAGCAGAACAGGCACGGGGCAAACTTGTCTTTCTCGAGGAAAAACAGTCTTTTCTTGTGATGAGCCTCTGTCTCGCAAAACTGTACTTCCGTATTCTTGCAGAGGAATTCTTCCAGCAAAGCTTCCTCCATGGGAGGACACAAAACACTGTAAGGTACAGGTCTGCACATTCAACAGATTCGCAACGCCATGGTGCGCATTTCCTACGCAGGAAAGACCTTCCTGACCGCTCCCTGGCTGGCGGCCAAGGGAGGTGTATGGCTCTCATCGCCCCCTTGTCAGCTTGCTTCCTGCCTGCCGCCCCTTTTGGTAAACAGCCTGACAACAAGAAGGAAGAAGAGTGGCGTGTAGAAGATGCCAAGGGCCGTAGCGGAAATCATGCCCGACAAAACCGCCGTTCCCAGCGCGTTCTGGGCTCCGGAACCGGCCCCGGAGCTTATGGCCAGAGGGATGACGCCGAGGATAAAGCACAATGAGGTCATGATAATGGGGCGCAGGCGCAAGCGCGCGGCCTCGACAGTGGCTGTCAGAATATCCTTGCCACCCTCGTGCAGCAGTTTAGCAAATTCCACAATGAGGATGGAATTCTTTGCCGAAAGCCCAACGATGGTCAAAAGGGCTATCTGGCAGTAGATGTCGTTGTTCATGCCGCGCATCATGACACCGGCCAGGGCGCCGAGCACGCCTGTGGGCACTGCCATGAGAATGACAATGGGCACTGTCCAGCTCTCGTAGAGCGCTGCCAGACACAGAAACACCACTATGAGGGAGATGGCGTACAGAAAGGGAGCCTGATTGCCGGAAAGCTGTTCCTGGTAGGAAAGACCTGTCCAGGCAAAGTCGAAGCCGGCCGGCAGAGTGGAAGCAGCCTTTTCCATGGCCTGTCCCGAGCTCTTTCCGAGCGCGGATTCACCCTGGATCTTTACGGACGGAACACCTTGGTAGCGGGTCAGCTTGGGCGAATCCACAGTGGAGTGTACTGTCAGAAAGGCGTCGAAGGGAACCATGTCGCCGTTGCTGTTGCGTATATAGTACGAGGAGAAGTCGTCAACAGAGGTCCTGAAGGATGGTTCAGCCTGGATGTACACCTTCTTGGTCCTGCCCTTGTCGGAGAAGTCGTTGACTCGTTCTTTTTGTGAACTTGCAAAAGAACTGAAAATGGCCATCGGCATGACGTTTCTTGAGCGACACGAACCGTTGCCTCGAAATACCCTGAGTTTGATTGATCGCTTTGGGAATATTGTTCTTGTCTATGCAAAAGTTCACACATGCGATTTTGGTGATGAATGCAGATTGTCTGCAGGAGACGATTTCTACGTCACTGAATTGAATACGGCACAGGGGACTGTCAGAATTGGGGCCATGATTTGCTATGATCGTGAGTTTCCCGAAAGTGCACGTATCCTCATGCTGAAGGGGGCTGAAATCATCCTGATCCCAAATGCCTGTCCTGTAGAAATCAATCGGTTTGCACAATTGCGGACAAGAGCCTATGAAAACATGACGGCCATTGCAATGACAAACTATCCGACAGGAACTCTTGATTGCAATGGCCATTCATGCGCCTTTGATGGAATTGCCTATAACCCCTTGCAAAACTGTTCAAGAGACATGCTTGTTATTGAAGCTGGCGAGCATGAAGGCATTGTTATTGCCGATATTCCTGTGGAAGCATTGCGAAAATACAGATCCACAGAAGTACATGGCAATGCATATCGTCATCCAGAAAAATACAGTAAACTTGTAGAAGAATGTATTGAAGATCCCTTTATTCGGGCTGATTACAGAAAATAGTTTCAAATCATTTTTAGACAAGCGATTCGACAGTGCTGGAATATCCACACGGGTTTCAGTGGAGGCTGCCGCAGTTCCCTGCTCTGGCAAGAGGGAGCCTCTGCTCCAGATACCGCCTCCCATACTTTTTCCTGTATGCCCAGCATGTTGCGCAGTAACCGGGGGAGAGGCTCAGCATCCTGGACTCCGAATTTTTGCATCAGCTTGCGCTGCCTCCTTTTCTTCTCTTCAAGGTTGGGCGTCTGGCCCGAAGAGGCCGTCTCTCGTACTTTTCCCTGTATACACAGTGTATTGCACAGTTATCGAATTTTATTCCATTATAATAAGCTTTTACTTTTTGAATAATTTAAAAAATATTTATTCATTTTATTTTAAACAGAAGCTTTTAATATTTTATTTAAAAATAGTATATATTATTCATCATATAATAACAAGTAAACAAACAATTTTAACAGTATATTTTTATTAAATTGCATATTATATTGATCTATGTTATTGCATAATAATATGCAGGACACTCTTTCTCAAAACAACATTTTCTCAAGGCATGAATGTTCTGCAAGAACATGGTATTGCAGAAAAACTCATCCTCGCGCCTTTCTTGCAGCCTGCCTCTTGTCAGAGAGAAAATCATGCCCCTGCCCCGAGAATCCCGATACTGGGACAAGGCCTTCCATCCCTGCAGTCCAGTGTACAGGCAGGTCACACGCACAAAAAAGCCAGGAAAAACAAAATGTTCCTGGAAGTTCTCTCCACAGCCGGCTGGGAAAAGAGCCTAAATCCGGCCTTGCTATAAAATATATGTTGAAATTCAAATTCTTTTTCTATATAGTGCCCTTCAGACCATTCCTCACATCAGAAAGCAAGGAGACAATATATGCCCAGCCTTTTTGGCAGCACTTCCGACATGATAATCCAGCCTGTCCTGGAAAACGGCAGCGAATTTCTGCTGGCCATAGACGAGAAGGGGCTGTACCTGACCACCAGCAAATATGTGGATTCCAGCCTGGCCGATCCCAACCGCTACACCCAGGCCCGTGCTTCGGTGACCACCCGTCTGGCAGCCCTGGGCCTTGATGCCGCAGCCTTGGCCGCAGCCAATGCCGGCAAGGTGAAGAAGTTTGGCGAAGGCGAAGCCAAGAAGAAGGTCAACCCTCTGAAGGCTTCCAAGCGCGCCATGCGCGGCTAACCTCTCTTCTCTTTCCAAAGAGTCCCTCCTCACGCTTTTTCCCGGTTTTCCCTCCCCCAAGAAAATTGCCCAGCGGGCAGTTTTGGGCAGCAGACTCCGTCCCCGGATCTCTGCTGCCCTTTTTTGCTCTCTGATGCACACAGCCCTGTGTCCCCCCTGCAAGGGCCTCATTCTGCAGGAGCTCACCGAGGTGAGACAGGCTGCCTGCCTAATAGAGCCCCAGGCGCATGGCCAAAAGGGCCAGATACTCGCGCAGGGCATCGGAGACGTCATTGAGGTTGTCGGCCGTGGGCATCAGATCGGCCGGCAGGGTCAGGGTCCAGCCAAGAGATCTGCGGTAATTGCTCGGATAGACAAGGCAGTCCACGCCCTCGCGCTCAAAGAGGCGCGCAGCCCGCGGGGCGTGGAGGGCCGGGACCACCAGCAGGACCTTGTCAAAGCCCTTTTCCTGCAAAAGCTCCTTGGTAAAGCGGGCATTCTGGACGGTATTCCTGCTCTGATTCTCGGTGAGGAGCTTGTTGCCTTCAACACCCATGCCGGCAAAGATGCGCAGGGCAATGTCGCCCTCCCGGCCGTCGCTCTTGCGCACCTCGCCGCCGGTCACAAGCAGGGGCAATCCTGTCAGCCGCTGCAGGCGAAAGGCTGTGAGCATGCTCTTGGCCATGATGGAGGACGGCTGTCCTGTGCCGTCCACATCCGGCACACCGCCCACGGAGCCTGCCCCGGTCATGACAAGAACATCGCAGCCCTGGCTCATGATCTCGCTCACTGCGGGCGGCGTATATGTGGACTCAAGGGGCGCACAGACAAGGGTGGCCGTCCCGCGCAGGGAGAGCACCCACAGCACAAGGCCCGCAACCAGAAAAACCCAGCCGCCGGCTCGGCGAGAGCGCAGAAAGAGGGCTCCTGTCACAAGCAGTGCCAGGATGCAAAACCCTGGGGGCAGGACCCATTGATAGCAGAATTTGAGCAGTTCCAGCATGGTGTACGGCCCTGAATGGTACTGAGAAAAAAGGCAGCAGACTCAATCCGTGAGCAGAAGAACCAGGGACAGGTGCATCAGCCCCTGTGGCTCTCCTTCCAGGCTCTGGCACGCACAAGCAAGGGGTCCTCCACGCCGGCCTCCTCGAAACCGTGGGCTCTGAGCACGCAAGAGTGGCACTTGCCGCAGGGCGGAAAGACGCCGGCATAGCAGGTGTGGGTCCAGGCCATGGCCTCCATGCAGCCTGGCAGGGACTGGGCCAGGGCAATGGTCTCGGCCTTGCTCTTGTGGATGAGAGGGGTGTGCAGGCGGAAGGTGGTACTCCCCAAAGCCTCGTTGATGGTCTGTTCCTGGGAACGGATGAAGGATTCCCGACAGTCCGGATAGTTGGCATTGTCTTCCTCGTCCACGCCGGTCACCAGATGGAAGCAGCCGTAGGCAACAGCAATATTGGCGGCAAGGGTGAGGAAGAAGGCATTGCGCATGGGCACAAAGGTTGCCTCCACCCTCTTGCCGACCACGCGCTCCATGGTCTCGAAATCGGGGTAGGTATCCAGGGGTGTCGAGTCATCCAGCAGGGGCGAGGTACTGCGCAGGATCTTGCCGACCTGAACAATCTCGTGACCGGCTATGCCCGCCATGGCGGCAATGTGCCGGGCAGAATCAAGCTCTATGGCATGGCTCTGGCCGTAATCGAAGGTCACGGCGCGAACCTCTGAAAAATGCTCCTTGGCCCAGTACAGGCAGGTGGTCGAATCCTGGCCGCCGGAAAGAACCACCAGGCAGGACTCGCCCAGGCATTCTTGGCTGGAAGGTGCTGACATTGCTTCTCCTCTTGTGGTGCGTGGATACATGAATGGATGTGGATGCGTGAACGGACAAACGGACAGGCGGATGCCTGATGGATGGCCCAACAGATCCTGCCTGATGGATCGCAAAGCTACTTGGCAAAGAGATTCTGCCAGGAAGTGCCCGAGGGATCTTCAGAGGCAGGGGCATCGAAAAGAAGCCTGGTGGCTGTCTGGTTGAAGGCCTTGGTCCGCTGTATCTCCTGCACGGCGATGCCCTTGTCGCACATGCGCACAATGTGCACGAGACGGGCCAGGGCCTGCTGACGCTCCACAAGATCCGTGCAGTCCAGGGGGCCTCCCACAAGCTCCTCCGTCTTTGCCTGCAAATCGCCAAGTTTCTCTGCCTTGCCCGTGTCCACGGCCTGCAAGGCTTCCAGACACTGCAGGGCCTGCAGCTTGCGCTCCATCAGTTCTTCGGGGCTTGTCTGCAGATAGGCTGCAGCACCTGCGGAAAGCTGCACGCCCAGTTCCCGGGCATGCATCTGGGTTTTGTGTATCTTCTGCTTTCTGGCTTTCTTCGCCATGGCTCACTCCTTTCCGTGCGGGCCTTATGATGACAGGGGGTGCGTATCCCCCATCCAATATCTCAAGATGCCGGCAATCAGGGACAGGCCTTTTCCTGCGCCCGCATCACATGAACAACAGGCCTGCATACCTACACTTGATAGGCCTTCTTGTCCAAGCATGGTGACGGGGCAGATCCAGGCCATAATGCGTGCTCTCTTTTGACAGCTGGCCGCAGGGCCAGACCGGGGCAGTCAGGGGGCAATTGACCGAGCCTCACTCGCCTGCGCATGCCCCATTCGCAAGAGAGGGGCAAGCAGGCGCCGTTCCGCCTGTTTCTGTTCCCATGGCTGATGCGCTGATGCCATTTTTGTGTCCGCTCTTGAGGGAGACGCAGTCAAGCCGTTTCCGGGCGTCTGCCTGGGCAGTGCTCAGAGCAGAGGTGTCATCAAGACAGGCTTTGCACGTGCTTCCCACGTGTTTCTATGGAGGGGCACTGCGAGAGTGTGCCTGAGCCTGGACATGCCTGTGCGC